>CAZXHP010000019.1:0-12280 GCA_964639655.1 uncultured Mariniphaga sp. | reverse complement strand
TTTTTCAATGCGTGGCAGTTAACGAAAAAAGAAGAGTATCTGAGTCAGGCAAAAAGAAGTTGGGATTTTATTCAGAAATACATCATCGACAAAAAGAACGGCGAATGGTTTTGGGGAGTAGCTAAAAATCTGGAACCTGTGCCAAATGACAAAGTAAACGGCTGGAAAGCGCCATATCACAACGGGCGCATGTGTATGGAAATGATGCGACGATTGGAAAACCAATCACATTAAATAGAAAGTTATGCCATCACATATAGGTACATCTGCATTTGTGCTTTCCTTTATTTTCCTTTCAGCGGGAAGCGGATGCAAAAACGACAAACCGGAAAATATGGATATTTCAACTGTAAAAGAACTCGACCTGGAACGATACATGGGAACATGGTATGAAATCGCCCGGTTCGACCACTCATTTGAACGCGGGTTGGTAGGCGTTACTGCAAGTTATGAACTACGGCCTGATGGTAAAATTACTGTAATCAATGCCGGTTATAAAAACAGTCTCGACGGAAAATACAAGGAAGCGAAAGGCAAAGCAAAACAGCCCAATCCTGATGAGCCCGGAAAATTAAAGGTTGCATTTTTTCTGTTTTTTTATGCCGACTATTTTGTTCTTGAACTCGACGAAAATTACCGGTGGGTTATAATTGGCAGCTCGTCCGACAAATACCTGTGGATATTAAGCCGCACACCACAACTTGAGCAGGAATCACTGGATTCCATTCTGAAAAAAGCAAGAGAAAGAGGCTACAATACCGACAAACTGATTTGGGTGGAACAGAAAACGTAAATTCTCATTTTCAACTTTAAATTTCAGTTAACAAACACACATTCTCAATAAAGAAATTTTTCTTTAAATAAATTGTTTCTACTTTTGAAGTGGATTAAAAAATAACTTTTCAATGAAAGAACGGGGAAAATACAAAACAAAAGCTCAGGCGCCGGAACCGACACTCAAAAGGTTGCCCGGTTATTTGTATTTCCTTGAGCAGGTGAAAGAGGAGGGAGTCATAAATATTTCGGCGCCTACCATCGGAAAAGAACTTGAACTGGATCCCACGCAGGTGGTGAAAGATTTGGCCGTAACCGGTGTAAAAGGAAAACCGCGTGTGGGATATAATACTTATGAACTGATTCACGCTCTTGAAGATTTTTTGGGATTTAACCAAATAAACGAAGCTTTTCTGGTTGGAGCAGGTAACCTCGGTTCGGCCCTGATGGCCTACCAGGAACACCAGTCGCTGGGATTGAAAATACTTGCCGCTTTCGACGTGGATGAGGCTAAAATAGGCCAGACCATTGGAGGAATTCACGTCCTGGAATACAACAAACTTTTTCACTTGTCTGGCCGGTTAAATGTGAAAATAGGAATTTTGACCACACCAAACCAGGTTGCACAGGAAGTTGCCGAAGACTTGGTAAACTGCGGTATCAAAGCCATCTGGAATTTTACCTCGGCAAAACTGAACTTGCCGGAAGAAATTATCATTCAGAATACCTCGATGAGTTCTTATGCGGCCGTTCTGTTACGGCGATTAAACGACGCACATTTATAACCATTTAAAAACCAAAAAGAATGAAAACATTCAAAAAAATCATCACTTGTTTGGAAGCATATATAAAGAAAAATTTCTTTAATTTGCCGAAAACTGACATTCCTCATAATTGCAAAAAAGTGCCTGGCGAAAATTTTTTCGATGAAAATGAAAAAACAGGCACCGAGGAATATGTTGCCGTTTATAAAAGCACAACACGCTGGCAAACGTTATAATAGGTTTTGTCAACTGTTTTTTTACTAATTACTCAGCAATTTATAGTGTTTTAAACTAAAGCGCGGATTTTGCAAAAAAGGCTTTCAGCTTTTTGCTGCCGCGCTTTTTTATTTTTGATGACTTTCTTTTTCTTCAAAATAGGCTTTGTCGATTAGTCCATGCCTTGCGGCTGCCAAAGCGGCTTCATGGGTGTTTTTTACTTCATAATACGTTGTATTCACTTCTTTCAGCTTTTTTTCAGTTTCTGAATTTCCACTTAAAAAGGAGCGTTTTCTTATTTTTCGGATAAAAATGGTTTCAATTCTTCCCGGAAATTTAAATGCCAGCCGCGAATAAATGTCAGGATCGTGCTGGCCGCTGTCGCCAATCAAAATAAACTTTTGTTCGGGATAAAACCTGAGCAGGGACTCAATCTTCTCAAATTTGTGTTCGTGACTTCCTCCTCCTGATTTCCAGAATTTTAATACACTGCTTTTTAACTTTCGGAGCATAAAAACACCTTTGGGAATATGGTGGAAATGGAAAAAATCTTCGAGCAAATCGTATAGATTCCACTCGCTGCTCGATACATAAAAGAAGGGGTTATGTTCAGGTGTTTCGTTTTTTTCGGCCAGTGCCCGGTAAAATGTTGAAACCTCGCGGAAAGGAGTGCGGGTAAGCGCGTTTTTCAGGAGCATAAGCCTGAGTTTTTTTAAAATTTGAGTGGAGTGCGAAACCATAACCGTGTCGTCGATATCGGAAACAATAATGTGGTTTTTATTTTTCGGAACAATTCTGACCTCGCCGGTGGCATGAACAGGAGGCTGTTTTTCGATAATCTCGTCGAGCAACTCAAAATGAACGGAATGCCACGCTTTCGTGCATAAATCATTCTGTTTGTTTTCAAAATGAAAATGAAAGGAAAAAAAACCCCACTCATCGGTTTCCATAGTTTGTGGTTGCCCCAGAAATGTGGCTTTTACAGAAACCCCGGGAATTTCATCGCCCGAAAAACGTTTGACGGTAGCCAGCATATTGGTCCAAAAGTGGTGTTTGTTTTTGGGTTTCGATAAACCTTTGTCTTCAATTACCATCCCCTCGATAAAAACGTCGGTCTCGTTTCCGTAGCCCCTGTATGGGACAATTTTAGGCGTATCGAGCCACCCGGCTTTCTGTTTTAAGAAAACTTTTAAAACTTTGAATGGTTTTTTTATACCTTTTAAAAAAGGTTTAAAGTATTTCATTTTTTCCTTAAAAATGGTTTGTTTTAAAAGGTTTAACCAATTTTGGTGAATATTTGTTTCAGTTTTAAAAATAGTAAAAATGAACGAATTATGAATGTATTGATTACCGGAACCAGTTCGGGACTTGGGTTTGGCCTGGCCGGAAATTATTTGGAAAACGGGCATAACGTATTTGGTATAAGCCGGAAAATGAATGAAACGTTGAATGAATTTTCCAATTTTAACTTTTTGGTTCAGGATATTTCCAGATTTAGCGAACTGCAAACCAACCTTGTTTCTTTTTTGAAAGAAGTTGAAGTGCTCGATTTGGTTATTCTCAATGCCGGAGTTTTGAGTGAGATAAAAGATTTGAAAGACACCGGCCTGGATGAAATAGAAAAAGTGATGCAGATAAATGTGTGGGCCAATAAGGTGTTAATCGATATCCTTTTTCAGGTAGCAGGAGCGATTAAACAGCTTGTTGCCGTTTCATCGGGAGCCGCCGTTAGCGGCGCCCGCGGCTGGAACGCCTATTCACTTTCCAAAGCAACACTAAATATGCTTATTAATTTGTATGCCAAAGAGTTTACTCAAACTCATTTTTGCGCTTTGGCTCCCGGGCTGATCGATACCGGAATGCAGGAGTATATTTATGCGTTGGAAAACGATGAAAAATTTCCCGTAGTTCAGCGCTTAAAAAGGGCCAAAGGAACGGCGGAAATGCCCTCGCCCGCAGTAGCTGCTGAAAAGTTTATAAAAGCCGTTGAAAAGGTAAAAGTGCTTGAAAGCGGCAGGTTTTATGATGTGCGGAAATTATAACCGGTTAAATTTTCAGATTTTTGTTGGTGAATAGTCGGAAAAAGCTAAATTGTACCTTTTTATTGGTACAGCTTTGAATAAAAAAACGACAACCGGAATTCTTTTTGTCATTAACCCCAGCTCGGGCACAGGACATCGGCAGGATGCAGAAACTGTGATTTCCCGTTTTTCCGAAGAGGTGGGGTTCAGTTATAAAATATACCGCACCACCGGACAGGGGGATTCCGAAGAAATCCGCGATCTTATTGAAAAATACCGGCCCGGAAAAGTTATCGCCGTTGGTGGCGACGGAACGGTAAATATGGTAGCTGCCGAGCTGATTGGAAGAGACATCCGTTTGGGAATAATCCCTGCCGGATCGGCTAACGGACTGGCTCATAATCTCGAAATTCCGGATAATTTTGAAGCGGCGCTGAAGAAAAATTTAGTCGGTCCGGGTATCTCAATCGATGTCATTCAAATCGATAAAAAATATTATTGCCTCCATTTGGGTGATATTGGCCTGAACGCCCGCATAGTAAAACGGTTTGAAAAAGAAGGCTCGAAAGGTATGCCAGGCTACGGAAAACAGTTGTTTAAAGAGTTGTTCGAAGGAAAAACTTCATTTACATTTTACCTTGAAATTGCCGGACGGCGGAAACGAAAGATGAAAGCAGAAATGGTGGTAATTGCCAACGCAAACCGTTTTGGAACAGGTGCAATCATAAATCCTACCGGCAAAATTAACGACGGAAAATTTGAGATCATCATCATCAGGCCTTATCCGTGGTGGTTTGTGTTTACTTTTTTGTATGCGTCATTCACAGGTCATCTGCATAAAATGAGGTATGTGAAAGTTTTTTCTACTTCCCGGGCAAAAATTGTTTTAGCTGAGTACCAGGAATTTCAGATTGACGGAGAGGTTATTCCTGAAACAAAAGAGATTAGTGTTGAAATTTTACACAATGCCTTAATTCTTTTCGGGAATTGATATTTCTCAATTATGTTTTAAAGATTGTTTCAAAAGCACTTAAAACAGAGTTTCTTTTCTTATTTTGCACTGAAAATCAACTGTTGAATTTTTATTCACCCTTTAAAGGATAAAATATCGAAATGGGGCAATCGGAAAAATCAAATGGAATAGCTAAAATAAAAGCATTTGCATATAAATACCTGCGTTTTAAATCATCGATTTATATCCGGGTTGTTTATATCATTGCAATTTTATCGTTTATCCTTTTTATAGCATTCGGGGCAATATTTAACTCGGTTTACAGCGAATATCTCGATAAGGTTATCAGGCAGCGTGGCAACGATATCGGCTCCATTATCGAAGGTTCACTTTATTATTCGATGTTGAAAAATGACGATGCTGCTTTGCACAGCACGCTGGACATCATTAACAACATGGCAGGTGTTGACGAAGTGAATCTTTACGATCATGAGAACGCTCTGGTACATTCATCGCTTTTTGCTGATTCTGCTTTTACCAGCGAACCGGACTGTATAAGTTGCCATACCGATTTCGAAAGTATGTTTCCCCGCACCGAAAAAGCTCACCGCATAATCGATTATCACAGTGCGTGCAGCATGAGCCAAACCAACGAAGGGCACCGGCAGTTACTCATCCGAACACCGATTTTGAACGAGCCGTCATGTTACATGGCAGCCTGCCATTTTCACAGTGCCGACGAAGAAGTGCTGGGATCGCTTATCATCAAAGTTCCGCTGGAAGACCTCGACGACGCTGTTTCTCAATCGTCCACAGAGTTTTTTCTGTTGGCCGCTTTAACCACCTTCATTCTTGTAGCATTTTTAATTTTTTTAACGCACAATAAAATCAGGCGACCGCTTGCTGCGTTGATAACAGCCAGCGAAGCCGTGGCAAAAGGCGACCGTAACCGCCGGCTGGAAATAAAACCAAACCTGCTTGACGATATGAAACTGGTTTCTCTGGCATTCAATAATATGCTCGATAACCTGGATGCTGCCAATAAAGAGCTGGAAAACTGGTCGCACCAGTTGGAATACAAAGTGCAGAAAAAATCCGAAGAACTTTCCGAAATCCAAAATGAACTGATTCATATTGAACGCATTGCCTCTCTTGGAAAACTCTCCTCGTCAGTGGCGCACGAACTCAACAATCCGTTATCAAGTATTTTAACCTACACCAAACTCGTTTCCAAAAAAATCAGCCGGATGGAAGTGGATGAAGAGTTTTCCGGTGTGTTGCTAAAACATTTAACGGTTATTGAAAAAGAAACCAAACGGTGCGGCGATATTGTAAAAGGACTCATGGATTTTTCAAGAAAGGGACAGGAAGACTTTAAAAATACAAACCTCCACCGGGTATTGAAGGAAACTTTTAACCTGCTCGAGCACCAGATGAAAATGGGCAACATCCATTTTTATACCGATTTTGGCGCATCAAACGATCTTGTTTTTTGCAATGAAAACCAGATAAAACAGGTTTGTGTGGCGTTACTGGTAAATGCATCGGAGGCGGTAAACGAGAACGGAGAGATTTTAATGCGCACAGTTAACCCCGATGATGATCATTTTCAATTTGACATTACCGACAATGGCGTAGGAATTCCGCAGGAGGATATTCCACACATTTTTCAACCCTTCTTTTCGGCCAAGCGGCAGGCCAGCGGCATTGGTCTGGGACTGGCAATAGTTCACGGAATTGTGCAAAGCCACAAAGGCAGGGTCGATGTTGTTTCCGAACCCGGGAAGGGAACTACGATGTCAGTAATTTTACCATTGGTTAAAGACTAAAATTTTAAAAGATGACACATAATGTATCATTGTTAATTGTTGATGACGAAGAATCGGTAAGGGATTCGCTTTACAACTGGTTTATTGAAGATGGTTTTAAAGTGGAATGTGCCGAAAATGCAAAAGAGGCGCTGGCTATGCTGGAAGCCGGGCATTTCGATTTAGTTCTCGCCGATATAAAAATGCCCGGAATGGATGGAATGGAAATGCACCGCCGAATCAGAGCATTGAACCCGGAGGCAATTGTGATAATAATGACAGCGTTTGCCTCGGTGGAAACGGCCGTTCAGGCACTGAAAGACGGCGCTTTCGATTACATTACCAAACCGTTTGACCCAGACGATCTTTCGCATTTGATCCGGAATGCCGCCAGGCAGGTGGAAATGAAAGCTGAAAATGAAGCATTAAAAAACCGGATTGTTTCGCTCGAAAATATTGAAGATATCGTTGGAACCAGCCCGGCCATGATGAAGGTGTTGAAAGATGTGGAAAGTGTTGCGCAGTCCAACTCTTCGGTAATAATTACAGGCGAAAGCGGGACGGGTAAGGAATTGATTGCAAGGGCAATACATTCCAACTCTTCGCGAAAGTTTTTCCCATTGGTTACGGTGCACTGCGGGGCTTTGTCTGAAGATTTGCTCGAAAGTGAACTGTTTGGCCACGAAAAAGGGGCTTTTACCGGTGCGATGTTTAACCGTAAAGGCCGTTTTGAAATTGCCGACGGGGGTACCATATTTTTAGATGAAATCGGTACTATTTCAGGAAAAATGCAAATCGAACTCCTGCGTGTGCTCGAATCGAAAAAGTTTGTCAGGGTGGGCGGAAACAAAGAGATTCACTCCGATTTCAGGGTGATTTGTGCCACCAACCGCGACTTGAAAAAAATGGTGGATGAAGGATTGTTCCGCGAAGACCTTTATTACAGGCTGAATGTGGTGAATGTTTCCATTCCGCCGTTGCGTGAGCGTGCCGGAGACATCCCGCTTTTGGTGGATTATTTTATCAGAAAATATTGCAACTCCATGAGTCGCGATGTGATATCAATTGAGCAGGCTGCCTTAAAACGACTTGAACAGTACGATTTTCCGGGAAATGTACGTGAACTGGAGAACATGATTGAACGGGCGATTGTGATTGGCAACGGAAAAGAAATCAGGTTGAAAGATTTGCCCATCGCCGCCGCAATTCCCGGAAATTCAGCAGAAAGTTTGCAGGAACTGGAGAAAAACCATATTCTGCAAACGCTGAATAAACTCGACTGGAACATCAGCCGATCGGCTAAACTGCTTAAAGTTGACCGTGTTACGCTTTACAACAAAATAAAAAAATACAACCTGAAGAAGAACAAAAGCAAATGATTAATTTTTTTATGTTGTTCAATTTCAGTTAAAAATCGGGACCTATTCTAATACCTGAAAAACAATTCAATTGGATAAACAGCGAATTTTATTGGTTTCATTCGGACAGTTCGATAAAATCCTGCTTCAAAAAATTGCCGGAGCAGTGCAGGTGGTGTTTGGACTGCCGGTCGATATCGAATCCGGATTTACCGATTTGTCCGGATTTTACGATCCCGCCCGCCGCCAATACGACGGCAACCGACTGATTCAGTTTATTCATTCCGAATACGGAAAAAACAACAGAAAAACCATCGGTCTCTTCCGCGTCGATCTGTTTATTCCTGTTCTGACTTTTATTATCGGCCAGGCGATTTACCAGGGAAATGCAGGCGTGGTTTCGCTTTTTCGCCTAAAAAATGAATTGTATGGCCTGAAAATAAACGAGAACCTTTTGGTGGAACGGTTCATTAAAGAAATCATCCATGAATTGGGCCATACTTTTGGTCTGACCCACTGCATTTCCCCAACTTGTGTCATGCGGTCGAGTACTTACATTGAAGATGTTGACCAGAAAGAAGCACATTTTTGCGTGAAATGCCGGGAAAAGATTGCGCAATAGCACTGTCTGTAATTTTTATTTTGGAATATTGTCCGTATTTGGGATAAATCCTAAAAAAAGAGATTTTTTTAACTAATTGTAATTCAGTAATTTGATTGATTTGGTGTAAGGTTTGAATTACGGTTTTCATACAAAACCTTAAAAACAAACCAAAATGGAAACATTGTTATTTTTTTTATTGGGTATTTCTTTTATCGGATTAATAACAGCTGTTTATATGCTGTTCAAACTGCTTGGCTCCAAAAAAAATCACGCTTGATTGAATCTCTTTTCGACCGGATTGAAGGTACAATTTTAGCCGGTAAAATTGGAACTTTTATTTTAGGAAACAGGTTGTTAAGAAAAATTGCACCGCCTTCAACAGCTTAAAAAGATATAAAGGCGGTGCTATTAAAGCGATGATTGATTTTTATTAATCGATGTCTTTTTCAATCCAGCCCGAACGGTCGGGTGGTTTGGGTGCATTTATTTTTCTCGGTGGGTTTTCTTCCAGCTGTTTTAAAAGTACTTCCACCGCTTTTTCAATGCCGGGATCCTGCCCTTTGGCCAGTTGTTCAGGACGGTCAACCACCTCGATATCGGGATAAACGCCAATGCCTTCGATAATCCACTCTTCGTTTTCATCGTAAACGCCAAACCGCGGAACCGAAATACTTCCACCATCAACCAATGAGGCATTTCCTGAAATGCCAATCAGTCCGCCCCAGGTGCGTGTACCGATGAGCGTTCCCAATCCTTTTTTCCTGAAATAGTACGGGAAGGCATCTCCGCCGGAAGATGAATAACCGTTAATGAGCATCACCTTTGGTCCGTCGTGGGCAACTCCCGGCGTGCGCATGGGATTCAGTCCGGCACGTTGCCAGTAACTCAGTGTTTTGCGGTCGAGCAGGTCGGCCATCCTGTCGGGGATAAATCCGCCGCCGTTGTACCGGTCGTCAATTATCAGCGCTTCCTTATCGTGGTATGCGTAAAGACCGCGGTGCAGTTCGCGGTTGCCTTCAACTGCCGTGTTAGGCACGTGAATGTAGCCGATTCGTCCGTTGGAGAGTTTTTCCACCAGCTCGCGGCGCTGGTTTACCCAGGTAAGGTACATCAGTTCCAGTTCACTTTTAATGGGTTCAATCACCGATGTACGCGGATTGCTTCCATCCGTATTTGCCGAAACGGTAATTTCCGTGCGCTTCCCGGCAAGATTTTCCAGATAGAGGTACGGGTTTTCATCAATTGGAATTTCTGATCCGTTCACCGAAAGCAGGTAATCGCCTTCGTTTACATCCACACCCGGCATGGTTAGCGGTGAGCGGCGCGATTCATTCCAGTTTTCGCTGTCAAAAATTTCTGCGATTCTGAATCTTTTTGCTTTGGTGTCTGGTTCGAGCCGGGCGCCCAAAAGTCCGCCGTCAATCCGTTTTACGTTTTCAAAATCACCCCAGTTCACATAAGCGTGTCCGGCATTGGCTTCCGAAACCATTTCATTCAGAATATGGTCGAGATCGGCCCGATGTCCCACATATGGAACCCACTGGCTGTAATTGTTTTTCATTTTTTTCCAGTCGAGGCCGTGCAGATTTTCCACGTAAAAATAGTCCCGGAAAATGCGCCAGCTGTCATTAAAAATTTGTTCCCATTCTTTTTCCGGGTCGATTTTCATCTCCAGGTTATCGAGGTTCAGTTTGCCGTCGCCAGGTTTTTGCCCCGGTTTTACAGCAACAATTCCGTAGTCGCCGTTTGCCCGGTAAAGCATCATTTTTTTGTCTGCCGAAACCTGCACCTGCGAAACCTTGTCCATGATTTCCTCGCTTTTTTCTTTTGAAATATCGTACATTTCGAGTTTTCCACCATTGAGGTATAACAAACCGCCTTCCACTGGAATCAGATTGCGATAACTACCGGCTTTTGGTGGCAACGCCACAATCCGGTGGTTAATTCCCTCCGTATCAATTTCTACCGAAACTTCAGCGTCTTTTTTGTCAGCTTCTTTGCCGTTTTCGCTTTTCTTTTCTCCTGAAGTTTCTTCTTTTACGGGCTCCACATCGTTTTTATCCTTGAACAAAACCGGACCGTCAGCTTTCAGAATCATGGCATAAATTCGTGTGGCATTGTCGTAAATGTAATTGAATTCAAAACTCGAAAAATTGAGGTTGAAATTGCGGTTTGAAAGGAAGAAAATGTAATTTCCATCGGTTGAAAAAACGGGAGAAAAATCACTGAAGGTGTGATCTGTCAATTGATAGGTTTTTGCATTGGGAATGTTGTACACCCAAACCGCCGGCTGGCCGTTGGAAGATTCCTTGGAGTAAGTAATCCATTTTGAATCAGGAGAAAACGAATAATCCCTGATTTCTGAATCCCCGGCTTTATCCACAATAATTTCCTTCTTTGTTGCTACGTCAATCATTTTGAGGTTCAGTGTGCGGTCGAAATATACCAGGTATTTACTGTCAGGTGACCAGTCGCTGCTGTATTTCCACGCCGATGAGCCGGAAGTGAGTTGAACAGGTTCGGCGCCTTTTTTATTTTCAAGCAGGTAAATTTCATATTCGCCGGTGGCATCGGAATAATAGGCAATATATTTTCCATCGGGCGACCAGCTGGGATAAATTTCCCGGACGCCCTGCGTTTGCGTTAAATTTTCGATGGAACCGTTTTCGGCAGGAACTGAAAAAATATCGCCCCGTGCATCGAACAACGCCCGTTTGCCGGTAGGGGAGATGGTGTAACTGTGAATGTGGTTTTTTACATTTTTAAAGTATGAAACCAGGTTCGGATTGTCGAAATGAATGTTTACAGTAATTTTTTCACTTTCACCGGTTTCCAGGTTAAGTTTGTAAAGGTATCCATCATTTTCAAAAACCAGTTGTCCGTTTTGTCCCGATGGCCACAACACATCCAGTTCCGAAAAATGCGTGAGTTGTTCCGTTGTTTTGGTTTGTGTGTCGTAACTGTAAATGTTCAGTTTCAAATCGCGGTCGGATGCAAAAAATATTTTTTTGGCGTACCATACCGGCCACTGGTCGCTACCGGCATAGTCGGTAATTTGTTCCGATGTGTTTTTTTCGAGGTCGTAAATCCACAAATCGGTTGCGCGACCACCTTTGTACCGTTTCCAGGTGCGGAATTCACGGTCAACCGGCGTAAAGCAGATTTTTTTTGCATCGGGTGAAAAAGTGGCCATTCCACCATTAATAACGGGCAAAGGTTTTTCAAAACCTCCATCGATGCTTACCGTAAAATATTTTCCGTTACGGTCGCCAAACTCGGTGCGGTTGGAGCGGAACAGGATGTTTTTACTGTCGGGAGTCCAGCCCAGCACCACATTGTCCCAACCACCGCGGGGCGGCATCACACCCACTGAGTTATACCAGGTCAGTTGTTTGGGAACACCGCCTTCCGACGGAATGACAAATACCTGACGGTTTCCGGCATATTCACCCGAAAAGGCAATCCATTTGCCGTCGGGCGAAATTTTTGGGAACAGTTCCATCCCTTCGTGGGAAGTGAGTCGGCGGGCATCTCCGCCATTGGAATTTACCGTCCAAATATCACCTGCATACACAAATGCAACGAGGTTTCCGTTAATATCTGGAAATCGCATGAGTCGCGAATTTGGGGCTGCTTTTGCAGAAAATGTCAAGCCTGCTATGAGAAAAGCTGCGACAATTAAATTTCTTATGTTTTGCATGGAATAAAAATTTAAGTCAATTACTGTTTGCAGGCCGAATATACAAATTCACCAAAGGATTGGAAAATACATTTGTCAGGAAA
>CAZXHP010000018.1:21735-32168 GCA_964639655.1 uncultured Mariniphaga sp. | reverse complement strand
GTAAAACAGGATTACGAAGACAAATACGCCGATTTGGATCACGTGGCCGACCAGATTTCGGACGACGAAGATGATGGCGATGATTACGACGACTAAAGCCCATCGTCCGGCGTCTAAAACCCGATAACGATTATCAGGACAATAATTCCTTCACTTTGGCCGCAATTGCGGCGCCTTCAGCTTTTCCCGCAAGTTCTTTCGATGCCATTCCCATCACTTTTCCCATATCTTTCATCGACGAAGCGCCGGTTTTTTCAATAACGGCTTTTACCGCCTTTTCAAGTGCTTCTTCAGAAAGTTTTTCGGGGAGGTAGGTTTCATAAACAGCTACCTGAGTCATCTCCTGGCTATACAGTTCCTCCCGCCCCTGCTCTTTGTATATCGCTGCCGAGTCGGTACCCTGTTTGGACAGTTTGGAAATAATTTTCAGCGCTTCGTCATCGGTGAGTTCAGAGCCGGCGCCTTTGGCTGCGCGGGCTTCAAGCATCACCTTTTTTATATTGCGTAACGCTTCCAGTTTTTCTTTTTCGCGGGCTTTCATTGCCGCTTTTAAATCTTCGTTGATTTGTTCAAAAAGTGACATCGTTATTCGTTTTTAATCTACTTGTCCGTGAAGGTACGAATTTTTATCGGTCAGTTTATTATCACTGCTTACTGAATAATTGGAGAACTTTTTTTTGTACTTCGGATCGTTCATACGCAACTGCCTGCGTTTGTATGCAGGTATGTTTTCCAGTTCATCCAAATCCTCATCGGATGCAGATGAAAAATCCATTTTGGTATTGTCGGTACTGTTTTTTCGTTCTTTTGTTGTTTTCGGGTAAAGCACTTCAAATTCAAGGTCATCGTCTGCATTTTCTTCTGAACCGGAAAAGGTAAAGGTTTTCTGGTTCGATTTGGTTGCTGATTCTCTCTCCTGAACCGATCCGGCAGGTTCGCTTTTCCCCCTGGCATCGGCACCGATGTTCAACGGGTGTGTCTCTTTTTCCATTTTACCTTCACCGGCTATTTCAGCAATTGAGCTTTTTCCAAAGCCGGTAGCGATAAGGGTAACCGAAATTTCCTCCCCCAGGCTTTCATCGCGTCCGTTTCCCCAAATCAGGTCGGCCTCGAAACCAGCCTTATTTTGCAAATAATCCGTTATTTTTCCCACTTCATCCATGGTTACTTCCTGTGTTCCCGAAGTAATATTAAGCAGAATATTTTTGGCTCCGCGAATGTCGTTGTTATTCAGCAACGGCGAACTAAGCGCTTGTTCGACAGCTTCGGTAGCCCGGTCTTTTCCGTTGGCAATGCCGGTTCCCATTAAAGCAAGACCACTTTTGCGCATAACGGTTTCCACGTCGGCAAAATCAACATTTATATAACCCGGAACCGTAATAATTTCGGCGATTCCTTTCGCAGCGGTTGCCAGCACATTATCGGCTTTTGAAAAAGCTTCCGAGATGCCGAAATCGCCGTACATTTCACGAATGCGTTCGTTATTAATTACCAGCAATGCATCCACATGGTTTTCCAGCTCCGCAATCCCGTCGATGGCTTGTTTTATCCGGCGTTTCCCTTCGTTCCGAAAGGGAATAGTAACAATACCCACCGTTAAAAACCCTTGCGAACTACAAGCTTCGGCGATTACAGGAGCGCCTCCCGTACCTGTTCCGCCCCCCATTCCGGCAGTAACAAACACCATTTTTGTATTGTTCGAAAGCACTTTTTTTACATCTTCGATATTCTCGAGTGCAGCCTGTTTTCCCACTTCGGGCCTGTTGCCGGCGCCCCGGCCTTCGGTAAGCGCCGAGCCCAACTGAACTTTTGTTGGTACAGGACTGCCTTCCAGCGCTTGTGCGTCGGTGTTGCATATTACAAAATCCACATCCCGGATTCCCTGCCTGAACATGTGATTTAATGCATTACCGCCACCGCCGCCAACTCCAATTACTTTTATTGCCGCGCCTGTATTCTCCGAAAAACCAAAATTTGTTATTCTATCCATTTTACGTTGTCTTTTCAGGTTAAACTACTTCATCTTCCAGCGATTGATCCTCATCGTCGAACAAACGGCCTAAACCAAATTTTTTATAAAACCAGTTATCGACACTTCCCTGGTTCACCGTCTCTTTTTTCTTTTTCCTTTTATCTTTTCCTGTTCGCGAAACCACCGTTTTTCCCAATCTGTTTTTTCCCTTTCCTGTACTATCAGATTTCGCCTCTTTTTCACGATTAATTGTATCATAATATGTTTCTACCAACACTTCTT
The DNA here is from genome assembly GCA_964639655.1 of uncultured Mariniphaga sp. Taxonomy (GTDB): domain Bacteria; phylum Bacteroidota; class Bacteroidia; order Bacteroidales; family Prolixibacteraceae; genus Mariniphaga. Next base: position 29,914 of record CAZXHP010000018.1, on the reverse strand, counting down.
CGGGTTCCGGTTCCTGCTCTTTTCCCGGTTCATCCGCTGTTTTTGTTTCTGATTTTTCCAGGTTGAATTTCTCGGGCTCTTCGCGAGGCTGCAGCAACTGATTGGGATTGGTTTTAAAGCCGGTGGCCAGAATGGTAACACACACCTGGTCGCCCAGGTTTTCATCGTAGCCATTCCCCCAAATAATATCGGCCTCCTGCCCTGCTTTTTCCTGCAGGGTTTCTATTATTTCGCCAATTTCGCCAATGGTGATTTCGTCTTTTCCTGAAATAATATTGAGCAGAATATTTTTTGTACCGTAAATATCGTTACTGTCGAGCAGCGGCGACTCGAGTGCTTCATTTACGGCTTTCATGGCACGTCCTTCTCCGGTTGCCCTTCCGGTTCCCATAATAAAAACCTTGCTGTCGTGCATCACCGTATAAACATCGGTAAAATCGATGTTCACATTTCCGTGCAGGGTTATAATTTCGGCAATACCTTTTACAGCAGTGGCTACAATATTGTCGGCCATTTTAAAAGCCTGACGGGCGGGCAAATCTCCAAAAATGCTGTGCAGCCGCTGGTTGCTGACTACCAGCATACTGTCCACAAACTCACCGAGCTTTTTTATACCTTCCATGGCCTGCCCGAAGCGTTTTTTGCCCTCTGCCGGAGAGGGAACAGTAACTACAGCAATGGTCAGAATATCGAGTTCACTGGCCAGGCTGGCAATAACAGGCGCCGCTCCGGTTCCGGTTCCGCCCCCCATTCCGGCAGTTATAAAAAGCATTTTGGTATTATCCTTCAATGCATTTTTTATGTCTTCATAATTTTCACGGGCGGCGTCTTCTCCCATTTGCGGCATATTACCGGCGCCGCGTCCTTCGGTGAGGGTAACTCCCAACTGAATTTTTACCGGGACAGGACTGTTTTCCATAGCCTGTGAATCGGTATTACAAATCATAAAATCGACACCGGTTATTCCTTCTTCATACATATGACTGACCGCGTTGCAGCCACCTCCGCCCACTCCAATTACCTTTATAATAGAAGAAGACGTTTTTGGAAATTGAAAATTCACTAGTTCGGTCATATTGTCGTTCTTTTAATTGAGTGCAACATCTTCGTCGTCGTCCACATAATCGAGCACACCCTGCACCACACCTTTCAGCCAGGGGGAGAAACGGTTTTCCCGTTTCTTTTTTTCCTTTTTCACCTTCTTTTTGGGCGCCGGGTCTGCTTTTTCCAGTGCAATTTTGAGCAAACCAAGTGCAGTAAGGTACTCCGAATCGCCAAATTCTTTGGGTTTATTCGCCGGTCGTACCACCGGAAAAGCCAGACGGGCATCCATGCCGGTACGAAATTTCACCAATGAAACCAGATTGTTCAAACCAGCCGTTCCACCGGAAATTACAATGCCCGAACCCAATTGACCGGCAATCCCCGATTTTTCAATCTGATAATAAACGCTGTCGATGATCTCTTCCATCCGCGCCTGAATAATAAATGCCAGGCTTTTAAACGAAATTTCTTTGGGTTCCCAGCCGTTATGCCCGGGAATGGTAACCACTTTCCGCTCGTCGGCAAAATCGCCCAGCGCCTGTCCATACTGCACTTTAAGTTGTTCGGCCCATTTCGGAAGAATGGAACAGCCTTCTTTTATATCTTTTGTAACTACATCGCCGCCAAAAGGAATAACGGCTGTATGAATCATTACACCTTCGTAATAAACGACCAGTTTAGTGGTTCCGGCTCCGATATCGAGCAAAACGGCGCCCAGTTCCATTTCATCTTCGGTTAGCGCAGCCTCTGCAACAGCCAGGGGAGCCAGGGTTACTTCACCCAATTCAACATCAAGCTTATCCAGTACCCGTTTTAAATTAACAATGTAAATTTCAGGCACGGCTATCAGTTTAAATGTGGTTTCAATTTTTTGGCCGATTGCCCCGACAGGATTCAATTCGGCAGGTTCGCCATCCACAACAAATGACTGCGGAATAATGTGAAGTATTCGGTAATCGTCATCCAACCCGATGTTTTTTGCTTCGTTAAACAGTTCATCCACGTCGGCCTGGGTAACCATTCCTTCACCCGAAGTCAACCGCGAAGTTTTAAATTCAATAATTTTCATCGGCTGTCCGGCGTAAGCCAAATCTACCCTGGTAATCGTTCTGTCCGTCTGTCGTTGAATTTTTTCGAGAAGTTGTTCTACCGATCCTGCAGCTTCTTCAATATTCAACACTACCCCACGCTTTATTCCTTTGGAAGGGACTTTGGCAGAAGCCAGAATTTCCATTTTGCCCTGTTCGTTTTTTAATCCGGCAAACGCTGCCATTTTTGCTGTACCCACATCAATAACCACTGAAAAATTTGATTTAGAAGCCATATTTATTTCTTTTTCGCAATTACCTGATTTTTATATTTCACACTGACTGTTTGGTATTTATCCCAACTATCCCGCACCAACACCTGTTCGTAAAATGCTTTCATATTCCTTAACTTTTCGCCGATATTCTCCAGATTACCCAACTCAATGAGATGGTCGCCCACCAGCGGGGTAAGTACCACATTGCCATCCTGCTCTACATAAACCTGTTCGATTTGTGCTTGCCAGAAAGGATTTTTCTCCAGATGCAACACAAACGGAAGCAGTTGTTCTTTTGCAAAGTCTTCCGAAAAATAACCGGAAGCCACCAGTACATTTGCCGTATAATTGGACGAAACCGGAATTTGTTCCCCGGTTCTGTCCAGGTAATAGGTTCCCGACGAGGACATGATGCGAAGAACCGGTTCCCGGTGTTTTACACGAACCCCAAGAATTCCTTTAAACGAAGTACTGTCTTTTGCAACTACTTTAAAAACTTCGGCATTTAAAATGGCCTGGTGTTTTTCAATTTCTTTCTCAATCAGTTCCGCATTAATTTCGCGAAGTTCTTTTCCAATCAGCTGATTATCGGCAGCATTTATCAATTGTTCAACTTCTTCCCGACTTGTTTTGATTAGTTCGTTTTTGCTGAATTCAATTTCGATATTGCGACAGGAAACATGACGGTTCTCCCGTGAAGAAAAAGCCAGCGTAACAACGATAAAAGCTGTCAGCAAAATGTACCCCGTTAATTTTAAAGTTTTTCGCAACATCAGTTTTTATTTTTTAATACTTCAATAATCTGATTCCCAATTCCATCAATATCGCCGGCTCCCATAGTAAGCACAATATCGGTTTTATGATTTTTCAACAAATCCGGAACCTCGCTTTTTTTGATTAAAAACTTATTTTCGTTTTTTATTTTATCAAAAATCAACTCCGAATTAACTCCTTTAATGGGCTCTTCGCGCGCCGGATAAACCGGTACCAGTACGGTTTCGTCGAGCAAATCGAGACTGGCTGCGAACTCACCGGCAAAATCGCGGGTTCGCGAATAGAGATGAGGCTGAAAAATGCCCGTCACTTTCCGGGTCGGATAGAGTGCTTTTACCGAACGAATTACGGCCTCCAGCTCTGCCGGATGATGGGCATAATCATCGATATAAATCTGCGTTTCACTTTTGAATTTCACATCGAAACGGCGCACCACGCCCTGGTATTCTTCCAAACCTGATTTAATGTCGTCGGCAGCAGCACCGGCCAGAAATGCCAGGGACGCCGCAGCCACAGCATTTTCCACATTTACAAGCCCGGGATAATTCAATTTACAGTGAGCAATTATTCCATCAGGTGTTTTCAAATCGAAACTGTAATATCCACCTTCGCTATTCAGATGAAGGTTTACGGTGTTAAAATCAGCCTTTTCGGTAAGTGAATAACTAAAAACCTCTGCCCGGGTTTTGGAAGTATTCAATTCCACACCTTTTTTCACCACCAGTTTACCGCCTGGTTTTATCTGGGAGATAAATTTTTCGAACGACTCTGTAATTTTTCCCTTGTCGCCGTAAATATCGAGGTGATCGGCATCGATGGAAGTAACCAGCGCCAAATACGGTTGCAAATGTAAAAACGATCGGTCGAACTCGTCGGCTTCGGCCACAATCCACGGCGAATTTTCGGGAGGCAACAACAAATTGCTGCCAAAATTTTTGGAAATTCCACCTAAAAATGCCCCGCATCCGGTTTTCGACTGGCTCAAAATAGTTGCGGTTATCGTGCTAACTGTAGTTTTTCCATGTGTTCCCGAAACAGCGATGCAGCTTTTCCCGTTGCAGATTATACCCAGAGCCCTGGCACGTTTCATCAGCCAGATGGGTTTTTCTCTGCACCACGAAAGTTCTTTATGGTCGTCGGGCAGCGCCGGAGTATAAACCGCCAGCGTTTCAGCGGGATTCCATTTTGAGGGGATAAATCGAATATCATCCTCGAAATGCACAGCAATCCCCTCGGCCTGTAATGTTTCGGTAAGGGCAGTTGGTGTGCGGTCGTAGCCGGCTACATTCTTTCCCAAATGTTTAAAATAGCGGGCAAGCGCACTCATTCCAATTCCCCCGATTCCGAGGAAATAAACATTTTTTATTTTTTGAAGGTCGCTCATCGTTTCGCTATTTTTTCAACTTCGTCAACAATATGCCGGGTTGCATCCGGCCGGGCCAGTTTTATAATATTATCCGAAAGCTTTTTACACGCTTCACCGTCGTTTATCAGGCGAATGGCTTCCGGCATTAATCTGTTATCAATTTCGCTGTCGGGAATTAGCAGGGCAGCACCTTTTTCAGCCAAAGCCCGTGCGTTTTTGGTCTGATGGTCTTCGGCAACGTTGGGCGAGGGCACCAAAATAGCCGGTTTTCCGACCAGACACAATTCGGAGATGGTGCCTGCTCCGGCACGCGAAATAACAACGCCGGCAGCTGCATAAGCCAAATCCATTCGTGTTAAAAATTCATAAATGTGCAGATTTTTCGGAGTGGCATCCTTCATTTTGTCAAGAATTTCCCGGTAATAAATGGAACCGGTTTGCCAGATCACCTCCACATCCGATTCCGCAATCAACGAAATGTTTTTCAACACGGCGTTGTTCACCGAACGGGCGCCAAGACTTCCGCCTATAATTAAAACCACTTTTCCCGAATTCTTCAAACCAAAAAATTCAATGGCTTCAGGTTTATTATCAACCTGGTTCAATAAGTTTTCCCTCACCGGGTTTCCTGTAAGTACAATTTTTTCTTTCGGGAAATAGCGTTCCATATTTTCGTAGGCCACACAAATGGCATTTGCCTTTTTCGCCAGCAGTTTGTTTGTGATTCCGGCATAAGAATTTTGTTCCTGAATGAGCGTGGAAATTCCTTTTTTTTCAGCTGCCCGGAGCACGGGGCCGCTTGCAAACCCCCCTACTCCAATGACAACCTGCGGCTTAAACTGGTTAATAATCTTTTTGGCCAGCCTGTTGCTTTTCATCAACCGAACCACAAATGTGAGCATTTTTACACCCGGTTTTCGCGGGAAACCGGTAACAGGCAGGCCAATTATTTTGTATCCTGCCGCCGGAACTTTTTCCATTTCCATACGTCCCAATGCACCAACAAACAAAATTTCGGCATCGGGATACCTTTTATCGATTTCGTTTGCAATGGCCAGCGCCGGAAAAATATGTCCGCCTGTGCCCCCACCACTTATTATGACACGTTCTAATTTCATTCTATTTATTTATCTCATAATCGTCGTCAGGCAAAGCCACCTGAACCGGCGGTTTTTGAATGTCGCGATTCACCTGGTTCTGATAGCTTACACTTAAAATACAACCAAACGCCACCGACGTAAACAGCAGCGATGTTCCGCCAAGACTCACCCACGGCAGCGGCTGGCCCGTCACCGGCAACACTCCTGTTGAAACGCCAATGTTAATCATGGCCTGAAATACCAGCAACATGGTTAGCCCTGTTACCAGAAAAGCCGGAAAGGTGCGTGTGGCCCTTCGCACAATAACCACGGCCCTGAAAAAGAATATCAGGTACAGAAACATTACTGCAATACCCACAATCAGTCCGTACTCTTCCACAATTATGGCAAAAATAAAATCGTTGTAAGCCGCGGCCATGTAGTTACTCACATCTGAATTGCCGGGCCCTTTTCCCAAAATTCCACCCTCGTAAATAGCCAGTTTGGCGTAATCGGCCTGGGTAATTCCTTTTTCCGCGTTGGGGTCGCCGTTGATAAACCGGTCAATTCTTCCTTTTACGGTGTGCATGCGGGTTGGCGCCGACGGAAACTGTTCGGCCAGGAAATAGGTAGCCGCCACAATACCGGCACCTACGGCAATAACGGCAAACAGGTATTTAAACGGAACCCTGCCCACAAACAACATGGTTAAAATGGTGGCAAAAAGCAATGCCGCAGTTGAAAAGTTGGACACAAAAATTAACCCGCAAACAACAACAGTGTGCGCAATTATAATATAAAATGCCTTTTTAAGGTCTTCTTTCGACTGTTGTTTTTTCCCTAAAACCTTAGCTGAAAACATGATGAGGGAAATTTTGGCCAACTCGGCAGGTTGAAACGAAATAAAACCGATATCGAGCGTGCGTCCGCTGCCACTGGCCATACCTGCAAACTGCATGGCCACCGAAACCAGAAGCAGCCCGATGCTCACATACACCAACAAGTTGGATAAAATGGAATAAATTTTCACCGAAAGAAAATTGACCATAACAAGCATAAAGCCCAATCCGGCGCCCAGAAAAAATATTTGCCGGATGAGAAAATGCATGGTATTGCCGGCTGCCTGGCGGTAAGCCAATGCTCCGGTCGAGCTGTACACAATTAGCAGCGAAAGCAGCGAGAGCAGCAGCAACACAATCCAAATAACCCGGTCGCCCCTGAATATTTTCGACTGAACCCAATTCATTTACAAATTCCTCACTTGTTCTTTAAACTGATTTCCACGGTCTTCATAATTATCGAATAAATCGAAACTGGCGCACGCCGGCGAAAGCAGCACAGTATCGCCATTGCGGGCCAGGTAATAAGCCGCTTTTACAGCCTCTTCCATGCCCGAAGCATCCACCACATTTTTCACCAGTGAATCGAAAGCCGCGTGCAGCTTAGAATTGTCCTTGCCAAGACAAACAATGGCCTTCACTTTTTCCTTCACCAGCGGTTTAATCATGGTGTAATCATTTCCCTTGTCTATTCCACCGGCAATCCACACAATTGATTTTGGAATGCTTTCAAGTGCGTACCAAGTTGAATTCACATTGGTCGCTTTTGAGTCGTTAACAAACTCAATTCCATGCACTTTTAGAAAGCGCTCCAACCGGTGTTCAACACCCTGAAAGTTGGACAGGCACTCACGCAGCTGTTCGTTTCGAATTTGAAACACCATGCTTGCAATGCCGGCTGCCATGGAGTTGTAGGTGTTGTGTTTTCCCTGTAATGATAAATCCAGAATTGACATGCTGAATTGTTTTTGGTTAAAATTAATAATCAAGTTTTCTGCAGAAATACCTGCTCCGGGATTGGCCGGTTCCTTTAATGTAAAAGGAATACAGGCAGGTTTTATCTCTTTTTTTGCTGTTTCGGTTTGAATGACCTCGTCGTCGGCACAATAAATAAAATAGTCGTTTTTGGTTTGATTCTGAAGGATGCGGAATTTCGAACCGACGTAGTTTTCCATGCTGTAATTGTAGCGGTCGAGGTGGTCGGGTGTAATGTTGAGCAGAACAGCTACATCGGCCCTGAAATCGTACATCCCATCGAGCTGAAAACTGCTGAGTTCAATCACATATATATCGTGTTGTTCTTCGGCCACCTGCCAGGCAAAGCTTTTCCCCACATTTCCGGCCAAACCAACATTCAAACCGGCGCTTTCCAGAATATGATGAGTGAGCAGCGTGGTGGTGGTTTTACCGTTGCTTCCCGTAATACAAATTGTTTTTGCATTTGTGTACCGTCCGGCAAATTCAATCTCCGAAATCACCGGAATTCCGTTCTGTTTTAATTTCAGAATGAGTGGAGCAGTATCCGGAATCCCCGGGCTTTTCACCACAAGTTCAGTTTTCAGAATTTTTTCTTCCGAATGTGTACCTTCTTCAAATTCGATGTTATAGTTTGCCAGGGTTGATTTATACTTTTCTTTAATTTTTCCTGAATCGGAAACAAAAACGGCATATCCCTGCTTTTGCGCCAGGATGGCTGAACCAACCCCGCTTTCGCCTGCACCCAATATGACTAATTTGTTTCTCAATTTCAATTATTTTAATGTTACCTGATTTT
>CAZXHP010000018.1:0-21635 GCA_964639655.1 uncultured Mariniphaga sp. | reverse complement strand
CCCAATATGACTAATTTGTTTCTCAATTTCAATTATTTTAATGTTACCTGATTTTTAATGTTACCACTGTTACAACTGCCAGAATGATTCCCACAATCCAAAACCGGGCAACGATTTTCGCTTCGTGCATCCCGTTTTTCTGGTAATGATGATGAATAGGACTCATCAAAAATACCCGGCGGCCCTCGCCGTATTTCCGTTTGGTATATTTAAACCACATCACCTGAATGACCACCGATAAATTTTCGATGAGAAATATTCCGCCCAAAAGCGGAATTAAAATTTCTTTGCGGATTATTACCGAAAAAACCGCCAGAATGCCACCAAGGGCAAGACTTCCGGTATCGCCCATAAAAACCTGTGCCGGAAACGAGTTGTACCATAAAAAACCGACTGTTGCCCCTATAAAAGCTGCTACAAAAACGGTGAGTTCACCCACATACGGGATATACATGATGTTGAGATAATCGGCATAAATCACGTTACCACTCACATACGCCAGAACGCCCAACGTTGCGCCGCTAATTGCGGAAGTACCCGTAGCCAGTCCGTCGAGGCCGTCAGTTAAATTTACAGCATTGGAAACTGCTGTAATAATTAAAATTATAGCGAGCGCATAAACCGCCCATTTCAGCCACGATGCAGCATCGCCGGTCCAGGCCACCAGCCATTCATAGTCAAATTCATTTTTCTTGATAAACGGAATGGTGGTTTTGGTAGATTTTACATCCTCGGTTACATATTGCAGTTTTTGCTGTCCGGTTACCGGATCCACTACAATTTCACGCAAATCGTTTCCCGACGCATTCTGAACATTTTCGCGAACCATAACATCATCGCTCAGGAAAAGCGTTGCAGCTACAAAAAGCCCCAGAAAAACCTGCCCCAGTATTTTAAACTTCCCGGCCAGGCCTTTTTTGTTTTTCAGGAAAACTTTAATGTAATCGTCGATAAAACCGATAAGTCCCAAAAATGCTGTGGTAATCAACATCAGTAAAATGTAGATATTATCGAGGCGGGCAAAAAGCAGAGTGGGAACAATAATGGCAAAAAGAATAATCAGGCCGCCCATTGTCGGCGTTCCTTTTTTCTGCACCTGGCCCTCCAGTCCCAAATCGCGCACCTCCTCACCAATCTGCTTTTTCTGCAAAACGCGAATCATTTTTTTACCGAAAGCAGTGGTGATAAAAAGCGCCAGAATAACTGCCGCACCCGACCTGAACGAAATGTACTGAAACATTCCGATTCCGGGAATATTGGTTTCTGCAAGCCAGTCATACAAATAGTAAAGCATATCTTTTCCTGTTTAATCTTCTATGCCAAAACACTTCTTCACCTCTTCCACATCATCGAAATGATGCCTCACACCGTTCACTTCCTGGTAATTTTCGTGGCCTTTGCCGGCAATCAGAATAATATCGCCGGGTTGGGCGAGCAAAACTGCCGTTTTTATGGCTTCACGGCGGTTTTCGATAGAAACCACTTTGTTTTTCCATTGCGGCTCCACGCCGGTTTCCATGTCGTGAATAATCTGCGCAGGATTTTCGGTGCGCGGATTGTCGGAAGTAAGAATCACTTTGTCGCTGCCCAATATGGCTTCCTGTGCCATTTCGGGCCGTTTGGTTTTATCGCGGTCGCCACCGGCACCCACAACGGTAATTACCTGCTCGTTTCCTGTGCGAATTCCGGCAATGGCAATCAGTACGTTTTTAAGTGCATCGGGCGTGTGGGCATAATCCACAACAGCCAGTTTTCCATCAACACTGCGGATGGATTCGAAGCGCCCTTTTACCGGCCCGAGATTGCTGATGCGGGTTAAAACTTCGCCGGAATTCTGTCCCAGAGTTACCGCAGTTGCATACACCGCCAACAGGTTTGAAGCATTGAATTTCCCCACAAACCGGGTCCATACTTCCTGTCCGTCGAGGCTCAGCAGCATTCCGTTAAAATGGGTTTCGAGCACTTTGCAGCGAAAATCGGCCATTGCCCGGTTCGAGTAGGTTATTTTGCGGGCTTTGGTATTCTGTACCATTACCAGTCCATTTTTATCATCGATGTTGGTTAAGGCAAATGCTGAAGCCGGAAGCGCATCGAAAAAACGCTGTTTTGCTTTAATGTATTCTGCAAAAGATTTATGGTAATCGAGGTGGTCGTGGGTAATGTTGGTAAACACCCCGCCGGCAAAATCAATTCCTGCAATGCGCTTTTGATGCACAGCATGTGAACTGACTTCCATAAAACAAAACGCACAGCCGGAATCGGCCATTTTTGCCATTAGCTGCTGAATTTTTAACGCATCGGGGGTGGTGTGCGAAGCTGTTTCTTCGGTATCGTTTATCCGGTACGAAATGGTAGAAATCAGTCCGGCCTTGTATCCCAGTTCGCGAAACAACCGGAACAGCAACGTTGCAATGCTTGTTTTCCCATTGGTTCCGGTAATGCCCACTACTTTCATCTTGCGGGAAGGATAGCCGTAAAAAGCTGAAGCGACTTGCCCGGTGGCTTGCATAGAATCAGCAACTTTTATAACGGCCGTACCGTCTGGAAATTCAGCAGGAAACTCTTCGCAAACCACAGCAACGGCACCGTTTTCAAAAGCTTTTTGTATAAACCGGTGCCCGTCGGTATGCAGTCCTTTTTGTGCGATAAAAAGCGTATCCGGTTTCACTTTTCGTGAATCGAATTCAACAGCTTTGATTTCAGGGTTTTCTTCACCCCTCAGTTCGCTGTAACTAATATTTTTCAGTATATTTTTCAGTTTCATTTTCAACCCAACGTTAAATACACATACGCCCCGCGCGAAAAACCCGAGCCGGGTGGTATCGATTGTGTTTTTACTTTTCCAACTCCCTTTATTTTTACTCTCAGCCCGGCGTTTTCAAGAATAAAAATGGCATCGCTTGCGCCGAGCCCCCGAACATCAGGAACCCTGTTTTCCTGAATCTCAATTTCTTCCAGCACAACCTTTTCACCTTCTTTTTTGGCTACCGCCAGTGTTGTTCGCGGCTCACCCGACATATTCGGAATTTTTAATTCCCGAGCAATACGGATTATATTTTCTGATTTTCCTTTTTCCACTTCGGGAAAAACCGGCATGCCAGGCTTCTCCATCTCTTCCTCTTCTGTTTCTTCGAACATATTCCGGACGGCATAAACCCGCTCGGCAATTTCCTTAAACACCGGACCGGCTACCGATCCGCCATAATAGGCGCCGCCGCGGGGGTTATTCACGGTTACAACAAGGGAGAATTTTGGATCGTCAACCGGAAAATAACCTGCAAACGAGGCCAGGTACATTCCTTTCTGATAGCCCGATTGTCCGGTCGATATTTGAGCCGTACCGGTTTTGCCTGCAATTTTAAACCATGGATTTTGTAACGAACGGCCCGTCCCGTTTTCGCAGACCCCTTCCAGCAACTTCTGAGCTTTACCCAGAGTTTCGCGGGTTACAATCATCGGGTTCAAAATTTCGGTTTTAAACTGTTTGATCAAAACTCCGTTGTCTCTGATTTCCCTTACCAACCGGGGTTTAACCATGCGCCCGTCATTGGCAACGGCATTGTAAAATGCAAGCACCTGTAAGGGGGTCATTTTCGATTCGTACCCGTAAGACATCCAGGCTAGTGTTGTTCCCCACCAGTCGGAATCGCCGGGGTATTTAAAAAATGGCTTTCCTTCGCCTTTTATTTCTATTCCAAGTGGTTTGTTCAAACCAAAGCCGTAAATACGATCTACAAAATTTCTGGGATTACTTTCATAAGCAGCCGTAATAATTTTTGCAACCCCAACATTCGACGATTTTTCAAAGATTTCTTTCACTGTCATTTCACCGTGCCCGCCATAGCGGTAATCGCTGTCGTAAATGGTACGGTCGCGGTATTTCCAAACGCCACTTCCGGTATCATATACATCGCTGGTATCGATCAACCCGTCTTCCATAGCAGCCATCAATGAGATAAGTTTAAATGTCGAGCCCGGCTCATAACATCCGGCATGCCCCAATGCGTAGTTGTAATTTTCGGTATATCTGCCATTTTCCTTCCCTAAATTTGCGATTGCTTTTATTTCGCCTGTTTCCACTTCCATCAGAATAGCTGTTCCCCAATCGGCTTCGTGCTTTTCGAGTGTACGCAACAACGCGCTTTCGGCAATATCCTGCAGTTTTACATTGATGGTAGTTACAATATCCATTCCGTCCTGCGGTTCTATTTCGGTACGTGTTACCCACCTTCCCGAAAGATTTTCGCGGTAACTGATTCCTTCTTTCCCTTTTAAATATTGTTCGTAAGCCCCCTCCAAACCGGTGTAACCAATATTTCCGTGCACACCGCCGTATGCACCTTTATTGAGATCGCCGATGGTACGAAAGGCAAGTGAGCCCAATGGTGTAACACGCTGGTTTTCCTGTTCGATAATCATCCCGCCACCAAACCGGCCACGCCGAAGTATGGGAAACTTCTTAATCTGTTGCAATTCCTGATAATCGATTTTCCGCGGTGTCAGCATAAATCCGCGATTGCCGTTTTTGTAGGCCGCATTCAGTCTCCTGTTGTATTCCTGCCGTGAAGCGTCTTTAAAAAAGCTGGAAAGGTGCCAGGCCAGCGAGTCGCTTTCTTTGCTGTAAACCCGTTTTACACCTTCGGCAGCCAGGTCGATGCGCACATAATAACCCGGCACTGATGTGGCCAGCACACTGCCATCGTCGGCACAAATATTCCCACGGTTGGGTTCAATAAGAACCGTATTCTCTTTCAGGTTTTTGGCAATTTTCTCCCATCTTTCGTTTTTTATCTGTTGCACGGAAATCATTTTAAAAATAACAACGACTCCGAACATCAGCAGGAAAAAGTAGATGATGGCAATTCGTGATACTATGGATTTTCTGATTTCCACTCCTTTTTATTTTTTAGGCACAACAATTTTTTGTGGCGGGCGAACCGGCTCCTCCAGTCCCAACCCGGTATTTTCAACTTTTTCAATGACTTCCGACGGACGACTCGCATCCATCAGGCGGGCAGAAAGCGTTATCGATTCAGAACGCAACTCGTCGAGCGTATCCTGCACCACCTCAATCTGGCGGATGGTTCGTTCCGACCAATTACGGTTGGTAATGAGCGCCAACGCAAAAACAGCGAGCAGCCCTAAAAACGGAAGCTGCCGCGTAAACCGCTCGTCGGTGAGGATGGTGCCTCCCAAAAATGACTTCATCCCGGGTTTTCGTTTGTTGTTTTTTGTTTTCTCTGTCATATCAAAGCTTTTCTGCAATTCTCAATTTTGCACTTCTGGCACGTACATTTTTTTCAATTTCACCGGGCTGTGGAACAATCACTTTCCGGTTTATCAGAGTGAACGGACTTTTCACATGCCCGTAAAAATCTTTTTCCACTTTCCCTTCGAAGTTTCCGGTTTTCAAAAAATTTTTACACAACCGGTCTTCGAGGCTGTGATAAGTGATTATGGCCAGTCGTCCGCCCGGGTTCAACACATCGAGGGCAGCTTTCAGAAACTCTTTTAAAGCTTCCATTTCGTCGTTTACTTCAATGCGGAGCGACTGGAAAACCTGTGCCAGGTATTTGTTTTCGCTGCTGCGGGGAGCGCATTTCGAAGCAATTTCCTTTAACTGCCCTGTAGTTTGTAATGGCTGATAACTCCTGAAATGTATGATTTCGGACACCAACCTGCGTGCGTTTCTAATTTCGCCATACCACTTAAAAATGAACAGCAACTGTTCCTCATTGTATTGATTCAACACCTGGGCTGCATCAACGGTGGCGCGGCGGTTCATGCGCATATCGAGCCGATCGTCGAACCGGTATGAAAATCCCCGGTGAGCAATATCAAAATCGTGGGACGAAACCCCCAAATCGGCAAAAACAGCGTTTACATTCTGCACATCGAAGTACCGCAAAAAATTTTTCAGGTACCTGAAATTATGCCGAACAAAAAAAAGCCGGTCATCGTGTATCACATTGCCGGCAGCATCCTCATCCTGATCAAAAGCGAACAACCTTCCATTGCCCAACTGATTTAAAATCAGCCGGGAATGGCCGCCGCCTCCGAAAGTGGCATCGACAACCTGTGCCCCCGGAAACAGATTCAGCCCCTGAATACTTTCTTCAGGCATAACCGGTATATGGTAAGGATTTGTCATTTATTCCGCGGTTTTTTGTTTTCTTTTCTCCTTAAACCGTTGCGCAAATGTTGATTTATCCATGCGCTGACTCTCGTAAATACCTGTATCCCAGACACGAATGGAAAGTCCCATTCCAATCAGCCGGGCATTTTTTTTCAGTTTTCCGTACCCCAGGTATTCGGTCGGGATATTGATACGCCCGTTGGCTGCCATACCCACCTTAATAAAGTTTTCGTAAAAAAACTGAAGGAATGCGTCGTCTTCCTCATCAAACGGATCGAGTGTGCTTTTAAAAGCAGCCACCCGGTCTTTCCAGAATCGCTCGGGATAAACATCCAAACAATCTTTGAACAGATTCCGCTCGATAACAAGCGGTTCCAGGGCCATTTCACCCATCTCCTTTTTAAAGGCAGCAGGCAGCACAATGCGGCCTTTGTCGTCGATGGTTGCGTTATATGTTCCTGTAAATTCTGTCATTCCGCTTAGCAAGCTTTAATTATTACCGGTAAAAGTAAGAATTTATTCCAAAATATTCCACTTCATTCCACTTTATTCCACTGCTTTACAATCCTGATCTGTTGAAAAAAATGTTGATGAATTGTTTATAAAACCCCAAAAACATATTTCCCCAAGTATTAACGAACACATATTCAGCAAATTATTTTCAACATTATTTTTTCCAACAGGCGTTAATAACTCGTTAGATTCCACGCCAAAGCGGTTAAAAAGAAAACCTTAACGTTGAGCAAAGGCAAAAGCAGTAAATATTTTTTCCGGAAAAGCTTCAAATGTTTTTCGAATCGTTTTATTTTGTATCCAAATTACTTTGACTGAAAAAAATTGACCGTGGAAGAAGAAAAAAACAATCCGTTTAAACCCATTAATATACGAGAGGTTTTTGCCTCGAAAAATCCCACGTTAGCGCGTGTTATTCCAGGTTTTGTTTACCGTTACATTAACCGGATAATGCACATCGAATTTGTAAATGACCTGCTGCTGCGAAACGGACATCTAAAAGGAACTGCATTCGTAGATCAGATGGTAAAAGAATTTAATGTTAAGCGTCATTTACACGGGTTGGAGAACATACCCGAAGCGGGTAAATTTATTTTTGCCAGCAATCATCCGCTGGGGGGATTCGATGGCTTGCTGCTGCTAAAAACGGTGGATGAGAAACTGGGAAACCCTCAATTTTTAACCAACGATATTTTGCTGAACATTCCGCAATTGCGCAATGTTTTTGTTCCGGTAAACAAACACGGAGGCCATAGTCGCGATGCGGCCAGGCAACTCAGCGACGCGTACAATTCCGATGCGCAGATTTTAATTTTCCCCTCAGGACTGGCTTCGCGGAAAACCAAAGGGAAAGTCAGCGATCTGGAATGGAAAAAACATTTCATTACCAAGGCCATTCAGTACAAACGCGATGTGATTCCGGTATTTATCAGTGGAAAAAATACGAACCGGTTTTACCGGCTGGCCAACATCAGGAAGTTGTTGCACATCAAATGGAATCTCGAAATGTTCTTTCTTCCCGACGAAACCATGCGGCACCGCAACACCGATATTCACATCTATTTCGGGAAGCCAGTCCCTCATGCAACTTTCGACAAAACCAAAACACACCAGCAATGGGCGGCGTGGGTTAAAGAGAAAGTTTATAAATTACCTGTTCGTGTTGAAGGTACAAATTAATGGTTCGTTCAGAAACAACGTACATCAATTTTGTTAATTTTGCACACCGTTTCATTTAAATAGAGAATAATGAAAGAAATTGTTGCACCACTTCCGAAGGAACAGATCATAGCCGAGCTGACGCCCGACAAGTTGCTGCGCACAACCAACAAAGGGGGAAACGAAATCTATGTGATTACACATCACGACTCCCCGTCTGTTATGCACGAAATTGGACGTTTACGCGAGATTACTTTCAGAGATGCCGGAGGAGGTACAGGAAAAGAAACTGACATAGACAACTTCGATATTGCCGATTATCCCTATAAACAACTGATTGTTTGGGATCCCGATGCAGGGGAAATTTTGGGAGGTTACCGCTATATGCTTTGTTCAGAAGTACCTGTCGATGAAAACGGTGAAGTACAGATGGCCACTTCGAAACTTTTTAATCTTTCTGAAAAATTTATTAAAGAATACCTGCCACACACATTGGAACTGGGCCGTTCGTTTGTGCAACCCGCCTATCAGTCGAGCAAAGCAGGAGCTAAAGCGCTTTTTGCACTCGATAATCTTTGGGACGGATTGGGCGCGCTTACTGTGGATCATTCCGAAATTCAATACTTTTTTGGCAAAGTAACCATGTACCAGCACTTTCATAACGAAGCAAGAAACCTGATCCAATATTTTTTCAAAAAATATTTCCGCGACAAAGAAAACCTGGTTTGTCCAAAAAACCCGGTAGAATTTGGTTACGATGAAAACGAAATGAGCACCATTTTTTCGGGAAAAGATTACCGGGAAGATTACCGCATACTGGTTCAGTCGGTACGTCAGTTTGGAGAAAACGTTCCTCCGTTGATTAATGCTTACATGAATCTGTCGCCGTCGATGAAAACCTTCGGCACAGCCATGAACGAAAAATTTGGCGGAGTACTGGAAACCGGCATCATTGTGACGATTAAAGATATTTACCAGGTAAAATACGACCGGCACATTGAAACCTATATTCAGGACAAGGAAAACGACGAGTGGGAAACTCCTGAATAGGAAAAACCAGCCGGTTACTTTAACGGAGCTGCAAACTTCTTCACGTCTTCGCCGGTAATTTGCTTATCGCACAGAATAATCAGGCGCTCAATTACATTTCGAAATTCGCGGATATTTCCGGTCCAGCTAATTTTTTGCAACTCGTCGATGGCATCTTCTGTAATGGATTTTTCCGGCATACCATACTCATTACAAATGAGGTTTACAAAATGGCCGGCCAATAAAGGAATATCCTCTAACCTTTCATTTAGCGGCGGTACATGAATTAGAATCACGCTTAACCGGTGGTACAAATCTTCGCGAAACCTTCCCTTTTCAATTTCTTCGGAAATATTTTTATTGGTGGCCGCCACCACGCGTACATCCACTTTGATGTGCTTGTCGCCGCCTACGCGGGAAATCACACTTTCCTGCAAAGCACGCAGCACTTTGGCCTGTGCCGAAAGACTCATGTCGCCAATTTCATCGAGAAAAAGGGTTCCACCAGTAGCCTGCTCAAACTTTCCTTTCCGTTGTTTTACCGCCGAAGTAAAGGAGCCTTTTTCGTGACCAAACAGCTCACTTTCAATTAATTCAGAAGGAATGGCGGCACAGTTTACTTCCACAAACGGCCCCGATGAACGGCTACTCTGGTCGTGAATGCGGCGGGCAACCAACTCTTTTCCTGTTCCGTTGGCGCCGGTTATTAAAACACGGGCATCGGTAGGCGCCACACGGTCGGCCATTTCAATCACCCTTTTAATTGCCGACGATTCGCCAATGATTTCAAACTTTTTACTGACCTTCTTTTTCAGAATTTTGGTTTCATTTACCAGCGTCGATTTATCCATGGCATTACGGATGGTGATGAGCAGGCGATTCAGGTCCAGTGGTTTTTCAATAAAATCATAAGCTCCTTTTTTGATGGATTCAACCGCCGTGTCAATATTTCCGTGTCCCGAAATCATCACTACGGGCGAATCGGGCGCCACCGTGTTTAACTGCTCCAGCACCTCGATGCCGTCCATTCCGGGCATTTTTATATCGCACAAAATAATGTCGTATTCGGTCTGCTTAACCATTTCGAGGCCTTTTTTGCCGTCTTCGGCTAAATCCACCTCGTATTTTTCGTATTCCAGAATATCTTTTAACGTATTGCGAATGCTGCGTTCGTCGTCGATAACAAGAATTTTTGACATGCCAAAAGTTTTTTATGAACCACAAAAATAAGTTCCCTGACCCGAATAATAGTCAAAACAAACCAAATAAAAAATGTTGAACTGAAAAAAAAGCCGAATCAATCAGCAACATTAATGCAAATCAATATCATTTATCATGCGCAGCGAGTGTTCAATTGTAGGAAAAATTTCAGAAAGGTATTCGTTTACCGCTTTTACGCTGCCGGGCAACACATAAACCAGCGATTGTTTGATTACTCCGGCAATACTGCGGCTTAACAGTGCGTTGGGTTTTGCAGATCCATACTTGTACCGGATAAGTTCCATAATTCCCGGAATTTCCTTGTCGAGCAGTTTTTTCACCACATCGGGTGTAATATCCCTGCTGCCGATGCCTGTGCCTCCGGTGGTAATCATCATATCGACCTTCTCTTTTGCGGCATTCAGAAGAAGCTCTTCCAGTTTTTTTTCGTCGTCGGAAATAATGATGTTTTTAATGTTTACCGGACGATTCCCCTTTTCAAAAAATTCCTTTACAAGTTTTGCAGCAAAGGGGCCGCTTTTGTCTTTGTATATTCCCTGCGAAGCGCGGTCGCTTAACGTAACGACCAAAACCTGAATTTCTTTTGGAATATAGGTCAATTCGTCGCCTTTATTCAACTGACCGGTTTTCAGTACCCGGCAGAAAATCCCTTCAACCGGCATGATACAATTCCCTACCTGCTGCATAATTTCACAACCGGTATGACATTTTTTGCCAATTTGGGTTACTTCCAGAACCACATCACCCGAAACAAACCGGTCGAGAATATTGGTCTTATGCAATTCCAAACCTTCAGTTGTAATGTTTTCGCCAAAATCGCCAAAATTGAAAGTTCGTTTATTTTGCTCCTCCGCTTTTTTCAGACTTTCCACTCCCAGCAAACTCACCTGACGGTGCCAGTGGCCGGCATGTGCATCGTTCTTTAATCCGGTTTCAGTAATTTCCACTGCTTTTACAGGTAGTTTAACGGTTCCCTTTTTTCTGGATAAATTGAGTGATTTTATTTTTACCTGTGTCATTTTTTATGTTTCTCCAACAGTTTAATTTCGCGCATTGTCATTTGTTTGTCCACTGCTTTGCACATGTCGTAAATGGTAAGCAGGGCAATGTTTACAGCAGTTAATGCTTCCATTTCCACACCGGTTTTTCCGGTGCATTTGGCCAGCGAAAAAACCCGGATGCCGTCTTCTTCCACCAGAAAATCTACTGCCACTTTGGTCAGCTGCAACTGGTGGCACAGCGGAATAAGGTTGAATGTGTTTTTTGCCGCCTGAATTCCGGCAATGCGCGCCACCGAAAAAATATCGCCTTTTTCAATGGAATTGCTTTTTATAAGCTCCAGCGTTTTGGGTTGAAGAACAATTTTTCCCGAAGCTTTGGCTTCGCGCTGCTGGTTGGATTTTGCGCCCACATCCACCATACTGGCTTCTCCCCTTTCGTTCAGATGTGAAAATTTTTCTGCCATATTATCCTCCGATGTTGTAAAAGCTACCTTTGCTGTTCACTGCTCCCTCTTTGGGTTTGGCGTTCAGCGCCAGCAAAAATGCTTCTTTAATTCCGTATTTTCTAATACTATACTCTTTATTGCTGAACAAGCAGGGTTTGATCATCCCGTTTGCCATCAGCCGTAGCCGGTTGCAGATGGCACAGTTGCCGCCGTCGCCGCCTTCTACCTGTGAAAATTCACCGGTACGCAAATCCATCTGTTTAATAAATCGCAGTTTAAGTCCTTCCTCCGCAGCAAATTTCCTGAGTTCTTCAAGTCTTCCATTATCTCCGTTCGAAAGTTTTACCACATTTATTTTGACAGGTGTTAATCCTGCAGATTTCGCCGCATAAATTCCGGCAACCACATCTTCCAGTTTTCCGCCCCTTGTTATTTCGCTGAATTTTTCAGATGAAACTGAATCGAGGCTGATATTTACGCGCTTCAATCCGGCTTTTTTCAGCGCATCAGCGTACCGGGAAAGTAAAATACCATTCGTTGTCATGGTAATTTCCTCAATTCCTTCAACCTCGTTTATCATGGCTACCAAATCCGAAATTCCTTTTCTTACCAATGGTTCGCCGCCGGTTAAACGCACTTTTTTAATTCCCAGTTCTGCCCCAACCTTTACCGTTTCTGCAATTTCTTCCAGACTCAGAACCTCTTCTTTTTTAAGCAGTCGAATTCCTCCCCCGGGCATGCAGTACATGCAACGCAGGTTGCACCTGTCGGTAACTGAAATGCGCAGATAGGTAATATTTCTGTTAAACCGGTCGAACATCTACCAACTCTCCTTTCTCTAATTTTTCAACACCTTTGGGCACTTCCATCAAATGCGCTGCCCTGCTCAGTGCGTTTATATGCGCTGAACCATGAAACTCCACCGGCACAACTTCCATTTGGGCAGTAATATTTACCGGAATAAAATTCAGACGGTCCTGTTTCCTCCATTTCATTTCCTTTCCCAAAGGTAATTTTAATATCCCGGGGTGAAAGTCGAATCCCATCAGGGCATACAAAAATGGTTTGGCATACAGTTCAAACTGCACAAAAGACGATACCGGGTTTCCGGACAAACCGAAACAGTATTTTTCGTCTTTTCGTGCAAAAACCATCGGTTTTCCGGGCTTTATGGCTGTAGTTGTAACCAGAATATCTAAATTCAAACCAGAAAGGATGTCGGGAATCAGGTCGAAATCACCCACCGAAACTCCACCGGTAAGCATTACCACATCACTGGTATTCAGCGCATTGGCAAGTTTTTCAGTAAGCACTTTTTCGTCGTCGATGATAATTCCGCCATATGCCGCCTGAATGTTCAGTTCTGAAAGCTGCCCGAGCAATTGTGCTGAGTTGGAATTGCGAATCTGAAACGACAAAGGTTTCTCACCGGGCTCCACCAGTTCGGTACCGGTGGCAAAAACAGTGACCTCTGGCAACCGGTAAACAACCGGACGTGTAATTCCTGCACCGGCCAACGTTGGCAAATGCCTTGGCGACAGTAATATACCCTTCTCCAGAACTTTTTCACCTGTTTTTATATCTTCGCCGCGGTAACAAATATTATTTCCTGTTTTCAGATTCTGACAAACCACCCTGTTTTCGCCGGTAAGTCTGGCATCTTCTTTCTTAAATACCACATCGGCGCCATCGGGAACCACAGCTCCTGTCATTATTTTACAGCACTGATTTTTTTGCAACTTTTTTTCGGGTAGTTTGCCGGCATATATGGTCTCAATAATTTCCAGTTCATTGTGCAAGTCCTCCCTCCGGCAGGCAAATCCGTCCATGGCAGATTTGTGGAAGGGCGGCATGTCCATGTCGTGAAAAACATCCTCTGCCAAAATCCGTTTCAGCGATTTTTGCAGTTCAACTTTTTCGGCCGGCAACGATTGGGCCGTTGAAAGAATTAAATCAAGCGCAGTTTTATATTCAAGCATCGATTGTAATTTTTTCGTTAATAAAAAGAATATTTTCTCCCGCAAATTCCTGTACATCTGCAGAATCCAAATGCAGAACAAGGGTTTCGGGCCTGATGTGAAAAGTTTTTTTTGCTTCTCCACCCGTGATAAAAATCAGCAGCCCGGGTTCCAGGATATCGTACAATCCGCCCGATTCAACAATTACAGGTGATTCAGAACTCAGCAGAGGAAGCAAACAGTCCATTGCAACGGACAAATGCCCGGGTTTACACTGCATGTAAAATACTGTTTTGGCACCTGCCTGCAGCATCCGCGAACTGTCTTTTTGGGAAATGTTTTTCTCCCGAACAATTACAAAGTTCCCGGACTGATAAACATATTCCGTGCTCCCTTCCAACTCGTGAAAATGCGGTGAAATTTTAACGCCAACCGGCTCGTGTTCTTTCGCAAACCGGGCGATAATCCGGCAAGCCGTAACGGTTTTTCCGATATTCCGGCCGGTACCAGCTACAAGCAATATGTTGGGTTTTTGTATCATTTCAAATCGTGCAGATAATTCACATTTAAAAGCGTTTCGTCATCAGCCACCGCCACTGTTTCAGCCTGAAGTTCATTGAGCAGCACCATCAGTTTAAACTGCCCCTTTTCAATTTGATTCTGAACAACCGGCAATGCAGTTATGCTGTACCATCCCAGCACAGGATAAACTTTTCCCTGATGGGAAGCAGCAACCACTGCCTTTTTTCCTTCGGCCCGATGCAAAATGTGTTTTAAAATTTTCGGGCTGATTCCCGGCATGTCGCACGGACAAACCAAAATTCCGTTAGTTTTGGCAGCAGTCAGTCCGGCCTCAATTCCCCCAATGGGTCCATGTTCCTTAAAATTATCAGGAATGAGCGGAAAACCAAAGCGACTGTATTCAACATTTCCGGTACTGATGAAAAGTTCGGAGGCAAGAGGCTTGCAGGCATCGATGGCGAACTGCACCAACGGTTTTCCGTTGAATTTTGCAAGGCCTTTATCGCGTCCCATTCGTGAACTTTTGCCTCCCGCCAGTATGATTGCCGTAACTTCCATTTTAAAAATAAATCAGTTTAAAACTGGCAAAAAGCAGCACAGCAGCAAGCATATACGTAAGTTTGAAAGAAGTAAGTTTCACTCTTCCCAAATGCGAACCGATTACACTTCCGGCAATGCCCAGCGCAATCAGGAGGTAAATTTCGGGTACCGGATTCAAAACTCCTTTGGAAGCCAATCCGGATATACCAGCTGCCGAATTCAGAAAAATAAAAATAGCTGAAATGGCTGCCGTTTCCTTTATCGTAGCCCACCGGAGCAGCAACAAAACCGGACTTAATATGATGCCTCCACCGATGCCAATCATTCCGGAGAAAAAACCCAAAAAAGCCCCAATTGCCAACGCAAACGGGATATTTACCGGCCGGGTGCTTTCGGGCTTTTTGGCTACAAATAACATTCGGCCAATGGCAAAAAGCAGAAATATACCGAGTATCATTTTATAGACGTCGGGGTTAATCTGCAGGCGTGCACCCAAAAACGACATGGGAACAGACAGAAGAACAAAAGGTAACAAGAGCTTCAGCTTAAAAAAACCGCCCTTGTAATAAGAATAAAACGAAATGCCGGCAACAAACAAGTTCAGAATTAGCGCCGATGCCCGCATGTTTTCGGGGGAAACTGCAAACAGTGCCATGATGGCCAGATAGCCACTGGCCCCGCCATGCCCAACTGATGAATATAAAATGGCGGTAATAAAAATTAGCAAGAAAAAAATAAGTCCAAATTCCATACTACCCTTTGTTTCCCGTTTACAGCAAAATTCGGAACATACTTTTCAACTCATTTCAATGAAATACAAATGAGTGAACATTAGAAATTTCAACTGTCAAAAGTATTAAAATAATTTCAACAAAGAGAGTATTACCAATCTTTCGGGAACAGGAGTCCAAAGGATTTTTTTGTAGTTAACAAACTCCGTTTTGTCTGAAAAGTAAATCAACAACCGCCTTTTACCTCCACTACCTCACGTTTTACAGGAGCTCCAATATTTTTTAAAGCTTCAACCAGGTTGTCCATTTTCCGGGCAGCAGTCGTGCGGAAAGTATAAGTCTGTAATTCGTTTTTTGGTGCATCAGGAGAAGGAGCTTCTGTAAGGTAAAACATCTCCCGAAATTCCCGGGCACTTTCACGCATAATCATATTTTCCGATTTTCCGATATATTTTGCTTTCAGGCAAGCCATCCGAACAAGAGTGTCACTGTCGGCATAAAAAATATTGTTTTTCAGCCGTTGCCTGAAAAGCGGTTCGTACTGCCGTTCCATCATATTTTCAAAAGGAATATTGATGGCCATAGGTAAATGGAATTCTTCAAACTCCTGGGGCGAACGTACATCAATAATATTCAGTGCATAGTAGTTATTGACAATCTCGTCAGCCAGTTTGTCGGCTGGAATTTCCTTAAACACACAGGTTTGCTGACGTTTTGCTTCGGCAATCCGCATGTTAATGATATCCTGTTTTCCGGGTAAAAAAGCGACTACTGCAAGCACAACGAAAACTGATGCCGCTGCCAGGGCATAACGATTTCTTTTTGCCGGTTCAATTTTCGATTCGCGGTTGTTCACTTTGTTTTCGATAAACCAGGTGGCAACAAATGCCCCCACCGCCATTAGTGCAAGTAAAAATCCAAATGTAATGTTTGACATTCCCAGATAATCGGAAATGCGCACCATTCCCATATTATTGGCATTGTACAGGTTTTCCACCAAAGGGAAAGATTCAATAAATCCCCATACACCGAGAATGGCTCCAAAAACAAAAGCCAGTGCATCGAGCTTTCCAATGGCCAGTGCGCAAACACTGGTTCCCGGGCAAAAACCGCCAATAATAAATCCGGCACCCATAATCAATCCGCCTAAAAGCGCCGATTTCAGGAATGTGGGATTCACGTAGATGACACTCAGATCGAGTATTCCGTAATGCCCCATCAGAAGCACGCCGGCCATAGCCGTAATTCCGGCAGTAAAAAACACACGCAACACAGTGAAATCGTAGCCATAAAAAAGACCAATCAGTTTTTTTGTGGAAGAAAAACCGGCCTGTTCGAGGATAAAACCAAAGGCAATGCCTAAAAAAAAGGCAATAACCAAACTAAACTCTTCGCTGATAATATAAGGTACTAATGGTCCCATTTTGTTCTATTTTAACCAAAGTTTTCTGAAAAAGTAAGCCAACGCATACGCTCCGCCAAAAATGGCCAGCATGGTCAAAATTCCTCCCAGGGAAAGTACAGCCATTCCGCTAAGTGCAGATCCGCTTGTGCAGCCTCGTCCCAGTTGAGAACCATACCCAAAAAGTGCTCCTCCCAAAATTGCACCGCCAATACGAACGGCGTTGGTAACCCGCGGGCCTTTTTCAAGTTTTAGCCCGGTACGATTAGCGAGGACTCCTGAAAAGAATGCACCTGCCAGGACTCCAAATATTTCGAAAACCAAAAAGTTTTTCCAAGGTCCTTCCGGATTTTCGGCTTTAAAATCTGTGTAATAAGTGGTACTTTCTGCATGAGACGGAGCTATTGTTTCAACAGATGCAATAACCACACTTTTAAATGCTCCGCTGGCGCCCAGTCCGCGGCCTGTAATATATATTGTGGCAAGTAAAACCAAACCGAGCAGAAAACCTGCCAGGTAAGGATTCATATAGGCTTTGGGCTTTATCAGTTCACTTTTTTTCATTTTATTCCAGTTTAAATGAATTCTTATTTTGCAGATTGTATTTTATTTTCTTCCCCATCCTCTTCTTCCAAATCTTCGTATCCGGTTATCATTGCCTGAATATTTGAAGTAGGAGTATGTCCGGTGGTGGTCATATATACATGTACTACAAGAAAAACCATGAGCAGAAAAGCTCCCAGGGTATGCCAGAATGCAATACTTTCAAGCGAAAAATCACTGACAACAATAATATCGTTCCTGTCTATGGTTTTGTGAAACATATAGATGATACCTGAAATTATTGTTACAGGAATTAGCACAAGTTTAAAACCGAGGTAAACCAATCTTTGCAGAGGATTGAGCTTTGTTACTTCCGTTTTTTTAGTGGGGTGTTTTTCGCCTTTAAACATACCAATACTGTAAAACCGGATTTGTTCAGCCAGTTTTTTTGTTGTAGGAATATATTGCCGCCATTCTCCGGTAACCACGTGCCAGAAAATGGCGAAAATAATCAGGCCAATCAGCATCCACGAGGCCACCCGGTGAAAACGTGCAGCATGTTCAAATCCCAATATTTGAAAGGTTCCGTGAACCTCAAATCCGGTAAAAGCAAGAAAAACAATCAGTGAAGCCTGTGTCCAGTGCCAAAAGCGTTCAAACCCTTTATAAACATATACCCGTTTCATATTTTAATCTTTTATCCCGGTTTTATTTTCGTAATCAATAATATCTGTATCATATTCTTTCCGGCGAATGGAAACAAAAATACGTATTGCAGCATGTATCAGAACTCCGGCAATAGCACCGAAGAACATCAATGTGCCGAAAAAGTCGAGCGGTTTATTGTAATCGCGGCCCGGCAAATAAAACCCGGCAAGCGAAGCCAGCCGGCCGTCTTCACTGCGGGTGTGACATTCGGCACAACTTACAGCCTGATCTTTGGGAGCTACCATGTGGTTAATGGGCCAGTACATTTCGGTTTCCACAAATCCGTATTCGCCGCTGAAAGGCAGCCCAACCCGTTTCATTCCGGCGGCCGCAGCTGTTTCCCAGTTAAAATCTTTCCAATAGGCACTGTCGCCCTTATTTTCGGCAAAAACTTTGGGCTGAATCAGATTGTTGTACTTTTTGTCGTAAATCTGGTCTCCTTTATGAATTTTTACGGGGAAAATCTTTGATTCCGGATCTTCGTGTGAACCAAAGAGTGTATTCATCTGCACCGGAACAGATTTTATGGTATCGCCCAGCAAATAGTGGTCGGCTGTGCCATTAAACCAAACATAATCCGGTTTTACGTTTTTTGCCCATTTAAATGATCCTTTAATCGACTGATATTCTTCTGTACTATCGTTGTTAAATTCCTTATAAGGTTCTCCATCACGCAGTTTCCCGGCCTCAGACCAGTACCACTCCATTTTGGTAGCATTAACTTTTGCATAGGTGGGAATGTGACAAGCCTGGCACGAAACTCTTGCATTGTGGCGGTTCAGAATATCATCGAAATGAGGCGTTGCGGAGTGACATTGTTCGCAGGTAGCCCGGTTGGTGTTGGTGGAAGAAACAGAATAAAGCCGCCCTTTTATCTGATGGTTTTCGGCGGTGTGACAGGCTACACATGACATATCCATCCCATTTGCTGCCATGTGAACATCCACTTCGCGATCGACGGACAGTTGGGCTGCTTCCAGATCGCCGTGCTTAACATTATTGCCGCCACCACTAAAAAAGTGGCAACTCCCGCAGTTAATTTTCCCGGGTGTTCCAACACTTTGAGCTACCGCGGTAAGATTCACTGTACGATCAGGATAACCGGCCATGGAAGAACCCTTGAAATACTCTTCACTCGTATCATGACAAACCATACAGTCCACGTTACGGGCATTATTAAAATCGAAATGGTCATTTGTCATTCCAAACCCGATATGGCAACTGGCACATGCCAATTCGTTCGACTGTGCCCCAAGACAAAAATTGTTCAACACATTTTTTTTTCCCGAAGATGCGATGCCGCGTCCTTCCACATACGAAACACGCTCCCAGTTCCAGTGAGCTGAATTCATTACTTCCTTATGCCGTTCGGTATGACAACCGATACATGTTTCCGTAACCTCCTGGGGTGTGGAAAATTCCCGCTGAAGCTGGGGCAGCAAACTGTGATTAATGGAAGAAACCGGTTTAATTGCATATTCCTGTTTCAGTTGTTCCAATTTTAGGTTATAATACTCTTCTTCTGTATTAAAAATATTTATCACTGCCAAAATTGCGATAACCAAAAAAATTATAGCTGTAATAGTTCTTTTCATTCCTGAATGTTTTAAACTATTGATTTAAAAACTACTCTCAAATGTTACTTTATGTCACAAAATTATCCAAATATCTACATATCCAAATATTAAAATTAGACACTAGTACTCCAATTCATATTATGAAAATATAAAATACTGATTATCAATTTAATAATACTATATGCTGTACAACATCTACCCACAATATATAATGATTCTAAAAAAGAAATTTCACACCTAAAGGTATTAATTTCGCAGTGTATTAAGGAACAAAAGATAAAAATTAAAATTCTATTTGGTTTTTTTATAGTTTTATGCTCATACAGAGCCTCCAGGCATACAGGCTATCATGAATTGTCCGTTTCTTATGGCATTTTATCTTTTTATGAGCTGGCAGGGAAGGGTTTGATTGATGATTTTCTGTCTTAAGAAGTGGACGAAAAAACAGAAAAAAGTAACCACGGCAATTTTCACCTTTCATTAATCGGGGTTCGATATGGTCAAAAATTTGGAGCTTTTAGTGAACTGGGACTCGGTTTTAAAGGCCTCATCAATTTTGGATGAAATATAAATTTGTGAACTAACGTTTTAAAAGCCTGTTAAACCGCAAACAGCATTCACCTTTTTGTATAAAAGTTTCAGACCGGCAAAAATTTCAATTTTTTAATACATTTGAGCCGGGTAATAACTGAAAAACAAATGATAAAAACCATACTTTTAGTACATCAACTTTTAATTGCACAAACGCTAATTGCCCAAATAACCGATTCCACGCAGAACCAAAAACCCGAAATATTACCTCGCTGGACGCTTTATGTCCCCGGCGCTTCGTATTATTATCAGAAAAACTATGTAAAAGGAACTGCTTTCGCCGCCCTTGAAATTGGAGGTGTTTACCTGGGAATTAAACATGGACAAACGTTGAAAACCAATAGCTCCAGCCCTTATTACAACTACCCGCTTTTTTTGGGCCTGCAGGCATTTCAAACCGAAAAACTTACCAACTTTAAAAATCAGTTGGAAGTAATCAAATACAACAATCCGGGTTTTCATTACCACGACATTTCGGAAAAGGATTTGTACCTGGCGCCGTTTAAACTGGAAAATATTGTTACTCCCATTACGGGCGGGATGGTATTATTAGCTGGTGTTTTCCTCGGAATAGAAAAACATCGTGAAAAACATTCCATTTCCGAAGTTAATCAAATGTACTTTCTCAACCGGTATATCCCTCGAAACCAGGCGTTGGCAGCGTTCGGCACCACTTCGCTGGCCATGAGCTGGGCCGCTGGAGTGGGTGAAGAATACGTTGTCCGGAATTATCTGATGCCCATCCTCGATTATAAACACGGGAAAACCAAAGGATTGATTTTTTCGAGCGTTGCGTTTGGCGCTTTGCATTTTACCAATCTGGCATTTGCCGAAAATCCTGATTTTAAATCCACCCTGCTGCAGGTTGGACAAGCTACGGTTTTGGGGTTTTTCCTCGGACGGGATGTCCAGAAACGGCGCTACAACATAGGCCCGGCGGTGGCCGCACACATGTGGTACGATGCCATTTTGATGCTGGGTTCGTTCTTAATCAATCCCGAGGAGAATTTTCTTGACGTGAATGTCCGGCTGGGGATTAGCTGAAAATTTCAACGTCCAAAATTCCATATAATGGAATTTTTTTTCTTACCTTTGTTTCTATAAAGCTATTAATGAGATGCATATTATTTCATTCAGAAAGTTGATATGATAACACATGAAGAATATATAAAAGCAAATCTGGTTGTTGAATCATTAATCAAAGAAGTGGATGATTCAACATCGCATGACAGCGAGATTATGAAAAAATTTCTGGCTGCGTCTGATATAGTTGAAGCTTATGAAGAAATTCATTTTCCGGTTGGATTGCCCTCATTAACAGATGTTATTCGACTAAGAATGTCGGAAATGAAATTGAAAAATAAAGATTTGGCTTTACTGCTTGGCACCACTCCTTCCCGCATCAGTGAATATTTAAACGGGAAAAGGGATATCACTTTAGACGTGGCCAAAACAATGCACAGGAAACTGAACATTGACAGCGATATAATCCTAAATGGTTAACAATTTTCAGTTTTTTCAAACGGAGATTCCTGTAAAACAAGTAGAATCTTTCCGTG
>CAZXHP010000017.1:16226-32677 GCA_964639655.1 uncultured Mariniphaga sp. | reverse complement strand
AAGCGTTAAAATTCGATGCCGATTTTGTGGCTACGGGACATTATTGCCAAAAAGACTCGATCGACAATAACGGGCAGCTTGTTTACCGGTTACTGGCAGGAAAAGATCGCAATAAAGACCAGAGCTATTTTTTGTGCCAGCTCAATCAGAAGCAACTTGGCCAGGCACTGTTTCCTATTGGCCACCTTACCAAACCGAAGGTACGTGAAATTGCCCGCGAACAAAACCTGCCTACTGCCGAACGCAAAGATTCGCAGGGAATCTGTTTTGTGGGAAAGGTAGATTTGCCCACTTTTCTGCAACAGCAATTGCAACCCAAAACCGGCAACGTAATTGAAATTCCTGCGGCTTTTATGGCAAAGAAAAAACAGGTTGAGGTTTCCGAAGAAAATTTCAGAAAATTGTGCTTCCCGTTTCCTTACAAACCGTGGAACGGCAAAATTATAGGCGAACACCAGGGCGCCCATTTTTATACCATTGGCCAGCGGAAAGGACTGAATATTGGAGGGCACAAAGAGCCACTTTTTGTGATTGGCACCGATGTGCAGCGGAATATTGTGTATGCAGGAGAAGGACAGGAGCACCCCGGACTGTTTCGCCCCGGACTTTTTATTGCCAAAAACGATGTGCATTGGGTTCGCCCCGACCTGCAAATGGATGCAGGTGAAAAAAGGGATTTCGATATTCGCATCCGTTACCGCCAGCCGCTGGAAAAAGGAATCCTTCATGTAAAAAAAGAGGGCGTGTACATTCTTTTTGAAAACGAACAGCGTGGAATTACATCGGGACAGTTTGCCGCTTGGTACCTGAAAGATGAGCTGATTGGTTCGGGTGTTATCGCATAAAAAGTGTAAATTCGCAAAAATTTGCATCCTATGATAAAATCGATGACGGGCTTCGGTAAAGCCGAATTTGAAGTGAACAACAAAAAATTTATTATCGAGTTAAAAGCACTCAACAGTAAACAAATAGACATAAATGCGCGTATTCCCTCGGTTTATCGCGAGAAGGAAATCGAAATCAGGAAAGAACTGGCTGAAAAACTGGTGCGCGGTAAGATTGATTTGACAATTTATGTGGAGAACCACGGCGAAGATTCCAACAGTAAAATCAACGAACCCATTCTGAAAGGATATTTTGAACAGCTTCGGAAAATTAATACCGAACTGGGCCTGCCTACCGACCAAACTTCCATGCAGGCCATTTTGCGCCTGCCCGATGTGGTAAAAACCGAATACGAAACACTGGATGAGGAAGAGTGGCAGGTTATTATGGAACATTTACGCAAGGCAATAAATGATATCGATGATTTCCGGATTGCTGAAGGGAAAGCGCTGGAGACCGACATTGCAACCAACACAAAAAGCATTAAAAACCTGTTACAACAAATTGCACCGTTCGAGGAACAGCGGATGGAAACCGTTAAAAATCGCCTTACCGAAAATCTTGGCAAACTGAACCTGAACGGCAACGTGGACGAAAACCGGTTTGAACAGGAACTGGTTTACTACCTCGACAAAATGGACATGAACGAGGAAAAAGTACGGCTCGAAAATCACTGTAGCTATTTTATAGAAACCATGGCGCAATCCGATTCCGGCGGGAAAAAACTTTCTTTCATTTCGCAGGAAATGGGACGCGAAATCAACACACTTGGTTCCAAAGCGTACGAGAATAACATTCAGCGGATAGTGGTGCAGATGAAAGACCACCTGGAAAGGATAAAAGAACAGTTGTTGAATGTATTATAGTATGAAAGGTAAACTTGTAATATTTTCAGCTCCTTCCGGAGCAGGCAAAACAACCATTGTAAAACATTTGCTGCAAAAAGATTTTGGCCTGGAATTTTCGGTTTCCGCCACCAGTCGCCAACCCCGACCGGGTGAAGTTCACGGAAAAGATTATTACTTTCTTACAGCAGAAGAATTCAGAAAAAAAATAGAAAGCGGTGAATTTCTGGAGTGGGAGGAGGTTTACGAGGGCATTTTTTACGGAACCCTGAAAAACGAGGTGGAACGCATTCGCGATGCCGGAAAACACGTGATTTTCGATGTGGATGTGGTGGGCGGACTGAACATTAAAAAATATTACGGCAACGAGGCGCTGGCTGTTTTTGTGCAGCCGCCGTCGGTTGAAGAACTGAAAAACCGTCTCCGGAATCGCTCCACCGAATCGGAAGAAAAAATTAACATGCGTATTTCCAAAGCCGAAAAGGAGCTGGAATTTGCCGGCCGTTTCGATGTGATTATTGTGAACAACGAATTGCCGAAAGCATTGAAAGAAGCTGAAAGAGTGGTTTCGGACTTTCTGTCAGAAAATGGAGAAATGTAATTTTAATAAAAAATTGTTCGTTGGTAACGAAAGATTAAAGAATGAAACAACCATCATCCAAATCCTACCCCGTCACAGAAATCGGCCTGTATTTCGGATCATTTAATCCGGTACATATCGGGCATTTGGCCATTGCCAATTATATGGTGGAGTTTGCAGGTTTGGATGAATTTTGGTTTGTTGTAACGCCTCAAAATCCGCACAAACAAAAGGTCAACCTGCTCAACGACTACGACCGGTTAGAAATGGTGCAGCTGGCTGTGGAAGGCGACAACCGGCTGCAGGTGTCCGATATCGAATTTTTTCTGCCCAAACCCAGTTACACCGTCGATACACTAACCTACCTGAAAGACCGCAACCCGAACAGACATTTCAAAATTCTGATGGGCTCGGACAACCTGGAAAATTTTCACAAATGGAAAAACCACGAAAGCATTTTGGAAAATTACGGGGTGCTGGTTTATCCGCGGCCGGGCTTCGACAAATCGAAAGTAATGCAGCATAAAAACATCATCGTTGCTAAAGATGCACCTCAAATGGAGATTTCTTCATCTTTTATCCGCAAAGCCATTAAAAACGACAAGGATGTACGTCATTTTCTGCCTCCAAAGGTTTGGGAATACATCGATAAAAAGAGACTTTACCGCTGAGATTTAAAACAGGGCACGATCCCACGGAATACCCGCTAAAACAAAAAGAAGGGCCAGTCCGTACCAAATTGCAGCTGCACGTTGCTTTTTAGATGATTCTACAGCTTTTTTCGATTTTGCTTTTCCAACATGAACGAATACCAGGGCAATCAGCATCAGCAAAATATGCTCGACTGCGTAAAAACGCAAATCGGCATTTTTCATAGCGGCGCCAAAATCGGCAAATGCCGCTTTGGTAAAAGGGCTGACAAAAGCATACAAAATTAAACCAACCAGAAACTGGATATCCATAAAAATGGTGAGAACCAGTCCGGTAATTTTATCTTTTTTCGACCATTCTTTTTTACCCATCCAGCCGGTAAAAGCAAAAAGTACAGCCAGAACCAGTGCAATCAGAACCAGCCAACGGAACATGTTATGGGTGTGAAGTAATCCTGTGTACATATTTTAATGTTTAAAGTTTTACGTGAAATGTTTAAAGGTAAACAAGAATCGTTCAATTTGGTTTTTAAAATGAAATATTTTCGGGCCGGAAATGTTCCGTAAACTTCATCCGGTTCTGTTGCTAATCATAAAATAAATGAATCGTTTTCAATCCTGAAATATCAGATGAACCATTCAATTTAATCATCCGTTATATGATTTCAGCAAAATGTTTTGTTATTTTGGGAAAAACGGAGCGGAAATCAGAAGTGTTCCGCGGGAAAATAGGGACGTTGAAACCTAACAAGTTGAAAAATTAAAACTGACAAAATGAAGAATAATACACGAATTTACAAAATGGCTTTTGCGAGCGTTTATCCGCTTTACATTCAAAAAGCAGAGAAAAAAGGACGCTCGAAAGCTGAAGTGGATGAAATCATATTTTGGCTGACCGGATATGATGAGAATGCGTTGCAACACCACATCGACAATAAAACCGATTTTGAAAACTTCTTTGCCAGTGCCCCGCAAATGAATCCGAATGTTTCAAAAATCAAAGGTGTGATTTGTGGTTACCGTGTCGAGGAAATCGAAGATAAACTGATGCAGCAAATTCGTTATTTGGATAAGCTGGTTGACGAATTGGCCAAAGGCAAGGCAATGGAAAAGATTTTAAGGAAGTAATGCGAATCAGGTTGTTCGGGTTCAATTCAAAGCCGTTGGTAAAGTGAAATGAAAAATTGTTCCCCGGGGTTTGTTGGGTTCTGCCCATATTTTTCCGTGGTTACTATTCACAAATTCCCTGCAAATCACAAGTCCCAGCCCCGTACCCTTCTCCCCAAGAGTTCCGTTGCGGTTCACTTTATCTACCTCGAAAAGTTGTGTGCTGTCGATTTTGTCAATGCCAACGCCAGTGTCGGCAATACTAACGGTCACCTCTCCATTTTGGGATTTGGCATAAAGATTTATTTGTCCTCCCGGAGGTGTAAATTTTATGGCATTGCTCAAAATATTCCGAATCACCGTGTTTATCATTTCCCGATCGAAATGTGCTTCGATAGTGTCGGGGAAATTGCCCTTCAGGGTAATTTCTTTTTGGCTGGCAACAGCTTTTTTAAGTGTCAGATTCTTTTTCAGCACTTCACTCAGGTTTTGTTTTTTAACCGAAGTGGTTGTGGTTCTCATTTGCGATCGGGCCCAAAACAGCAGGTTTTCGAGCAGTTCCAGGGTGTTGTTTGCCGACGATTTCGCTGATTGAAGCAGATCTTTCTGCTCTTCCCGGCTAAATACATTTTCTTCGTCGCTAAGTAGTTCCAAAATTCCCAAAAGTCCTGAGAACGGGCTCCGTAAATCGTGCGAGATGATGGAGAAGAACTTATCCTTGGTCTGATTGGCAACCTTCAGTTCTTCATTTTTTTGTATCAGTTCCGCCGTCCGGTTTTGGATTATTTTTTCAAGTTCTTTCTGACGCATTATCAAAACCCTGGAACGGGCTTTAATAACAAAGTAAACAACTGTGGTTATTCCCAGAAAAATAGAAATATAAAACGGGACAGACGACCAGAATGGCCTTTTTACGAAAATTTCAATAGTTGCATTATCAGTGGTCCAGTTATTGTTTTTCTGTTGGGTTTCAACTTTGAAACTGTAACTGCCCGGCGGCAGGTGAGTAAAAGACGCGGTTTGTTCATTTTGCAGGTAAATCCAATCGTCCTGCACGCCGTCGAGTCTGTACCTGAAGTTTTTGATGCCCGTGTTTGAAAATCCCAACGCGGTGAAACGAATGGAAAGCATCTTGTGGTTATGATTCAAAACCAGGCTCATTTTATTGTTTTCACCGGTTATTTGTTTCGGATAAAGCGATTCGCCGTCAACCCAAAGTTCTGTTATTAAAACTTTAACTTTCTGCTCATTATAGGCTGAGACCGCTTCGGGATTAAAATGGTCGATTCCCTCATTTCCGCCAAAAAAAATAGCTCCGTCGTTGCTGGTTGCAGCTGATCGGGCAAAGTAGTTCGACGATAAAAGTCCGTCGGAACGATTGAAATAGGCAGGTTTTACATCCATTTCAGTCTGGTCGTTGTTCCATTTGTAATTTATCCTGAATATGCCGTTTGTGGTACTTATCCAAAGTTCGCCGGGTTTAACGGACTGGATGGATGAAATACTTAAAAACTGAAAATCCTTATCGGTAAAAACAGGAATAAAATTATTCAACGCAGGAGAATAGACATTTAATCCTTTTTCGGTACCTGCCCAAACAAAGCCTGCACCATCACAAAAAACAACAGAAACAGTGTTGCTGTTTAAAGTCGGGGGGTTCTCCGGATCGTGGAAAAAAGTTGTAAACGTTTCAGTTTTCGGTTGGAATTTCGATAATCCGTGTGCGGATGCAACCCAAATATTCTCGTTCCTGTCGCGACACAGGTTGTAAGTGTAATTGTTGGACAACGTTGAAGTCGGTTGCCCGGGGTCGTGCACATGCAGTTCGAGTGTCTGGTTTTCCGGATTGTACTTCCCTAAACCAATGCCATGAAAACTTACCCAGATGTTTCCCTTTTTATCTTCGGTAATCCCTCTGATATCAGCAGTTTCAACTTGTTGTGAAAGAGGGTCGGATTTTATTTTTGCCGGTTCAAACGTATTTTTGCCCGGATATAAAACATTTAACCCCGACATCCATCCTCCGGCCCATATCCTGTTTTTCGAGTCTTCGTATATTGCCATCACAGAACCGGGCATATTTCCGGAATTTTTCGGTTGAATGCGGAATTGTATCTTTAACAAGGGGTCGAAACTGTGTTTTTCAATCAGTCCGGCTTCATAACCCAGCCACATGTTGCCCGTTTCATCAAAATGAATAGATGTAACTTCTTTGTGCGTAAGCTGATAGGCGCCTTCGGGCGCAATAGCAAAATGGGAAAAAGGAACGCCGGTTAATCCAAAATTAATTCCCCTGATACCAAGCGAAAGCCAAAGGTTCTCGTCCTTATCCAGATAGACAAAACTAACGGTGGTCCGGTTCAGGCTTAACGGATTATTGGGTTCGTTGGTATAAGTTGTAAAATCCCCGTTTGAGAAATTGTAATGCAATAGTCCGTTGTTGGTTGCAATCCAGAAAACGGAATCGTTCAACTGCCTGAAATGCTGAACCGCGGGAGCCACATTGTCAATTTTTTCACGCTGTACTGTTTTTTGCCGGGCGTCAATCCTGTAAAAACCGTTGGAAAAGGTTCCCACAAAGAGGGTTCCTGCATTAAAATGAATTTCCGATATGTTAACCCTCGAAAAATCTGCTTCACCAATTTGGTTAAAATCGGTTATTTCACCCGTTTGGTGATCGAAAAGAAAAAGTCCGTCAGGATAAGTTGCCAGCCATAGTTTTCCGTCGGGTTGCCCGGTAATCTTCAAAATATAGCTCGATGGAAGATTTTTGTAAACTGCATTTTTTGGAGAAGATGGAGCGGTAAACCATTCGGCTTTTTCGGTTTCCGGATCAAGTTTTGCCAAACCCGTTTCCGAAGCCAACCAAAGTTTTCCCGAATTGTCTTCATAAATATCGAGAATACGTTGTTGCTCAAAGATTTCGGTGAGTTTGACAAACCGGTTTAACTTCTGACTGAAACGGGAGAGGCCGTCGTTCGAGCCCACCCAAAGCCTTCCCTGCGAATCGGTAAAAAGGGTATTTATGCGGGTAAAAAAAACCGGCAACCCATCGGAAAAGGTGTTCTGGTATATGTTAAACCGTATTCCGTCGAACCGAAACAAACCATTTTCTCCGGCAAGCCAGATGTATCCGGTAGAATCCTGGCTGATGGCAACAATCCGTGATTCCGGTAACCCGTTTTCAATACCGTAATGAAAAAAAGCGATTGAAGAAAAAGCAGGCCCTGAGCAAATTAAAAATATCAGAACCATTAAAATATTCGAAAATCCACTTTTCCCTTTCATTTTTATTCCGTTTCAAAAAAGCGGTTAAAATTAGAAATAATATATAACGTAAAGAAGTTGAACAGGTTTATATATGTTGAATTTTCAAAAAATAATTGTTTATTTTTAACGAATTGTTTATGGCGAATCCGTTTTTACCAATGAATTGTTAAATTGATTTTATAATTTTTTAAACCATAAAATGAAAGGACTATTTTTATTTTTGCCGGCTTTTTTGTTTTATTTTGCTGGTGCACAAGAGATTAAATGGAAAGGCCCGGCAGTTGATCTTTCCCGCGGAAAATTGCAGGTGTCGGAGAACAACCGGTTTCTGGTTTTCGAAGACGGAACACCGTTCTTTTATTTGGGCGACACGGCGTGGGAACTGTTTCACAGACTGAATAAAGAGGAAACCGAAAAATACCTGGAAAACCGTCGGGAAAAGGGTTTTACTGTAATTCAGGCTGTTGTTTTAGCCGAACTCGACGGGTTGAATACACCTAATGCTGAAGGAGAAAAACCTTTGATTAATAATGATCCCACCCGGATTAGCGAAGCTTATTTTCAACATGTGGATTGGGTGATTAAAAAGGCCGAAGAAAAAGGGCTTTTTATTGGCCTTCTCCCTACGTGGGGCGACAAATGGAACAAAAAATGGGGTGTTGGCCCCGTAGTTTTTACGTCGGAAAACGCAGCGGTTTTTGGTGAAATTCTCGGAAAACGGTATAAAAATTCACCTAACATCATCTGGATAATGGGCGGCGACCGGAACATCGAGGAAGAAGTTCACGAACAAATCGTCAGGGCAATGGCAAAAGGTGTCCGCAAAGGTGATGGCGGTGCACATCTGATAACTTTCCATCCGCAGGGTGGCCGGGGTTCGGCAGAATATTTTCATCACGAAGACTGGCTCGATTTTAACATGCGGCAAAACGGTCACAATCCCAATTTTACCGGAGTTTATGAAAATACGCGGAAAGATTACGACCGTATTCCCGTAAAACCGGTTATAGACGGAGAACCGATTTACGAAGACCATCCCATTGAATTTAACGCGGAAAAGTTCGGTCATTCCACATCGGCGGACATTCGCCGGCCACTTTACTGGAACCTGTTCAGCGGCGCATTTGGCCACACCTACGGGCACCATTCTGTATGGCAAATGTGGCAGCCGGGCCGCAACGCAGTAAACTTTCCGCTTATGCCCTGGTACCAGGCCATCGACCAGCCGGGTGCCTGGCAAATGCAGTTTGGCCGGAGGCTCATGGAATCCCGGCCATTTTTAAACCGAATTCCCGACGATTCGATTATTGTTCCCGATGTGGTCACTACTTCTGTTCCCGGAGCCGGCCGTTACCGGTTTGTTGCCACCCGGGCAACCGATGGTTCGTATGCCATGGTTTATGCGCCTGTCGGACGTCCGTTTACCCTACGCATGGATGTAATCCGCGGCAAAAATGTGATGGCGTGGTGGTACAGTCCGCGTAACGGAAAAGTGCAGCGAATCGGCAAATTTTCGAATGAAGGCGTTCGCACGTTTACTCCACCCGGGATGGGTGAAAATTTTGACTGGGTGCTGGTGCTGGATGATGCGAGTGCAGGATTGAAAGCACCGGGAAAGTGAGTTCGGAGTTCATGGTTTAAGGTTTTAAAATTGAAAATATGATAAAAGTAAAGCTTATCTGGATTGTATTTGGAGTTTTTATGTTTTTGAATTGTCAAACAATAAAATCGGTTGACAAGACCATTCAGCCCTGGGCCGAAAATCCCTGGTACTGGCAATACAAAGGTGAGCCTGTAATGTTGCTGGGTGCCAGCAGCGACGATAACCTGTTTCAGTGGCCGGCAGAAATGCTGGTTCCGCACCTCGATTCTATGAAATCAGTAGGTGCCAATTATGTGCGCAACACCATGAGCGATAGCGCGGACCGTGGCTTCGAGTTGTATCCGTTTAAACTTCTTGAAAATGGCCGGTACGATTTAAACCTGTGGAATGAAGACTACTGGCACCGGTTTGAGTTTTTTCTGGAAGAAACGGCAAAACGCGACATCATCGTGCAGATTGAAGTGTGGGACCGGTTCGACTATACCCGGAACAACTGGCCACCGCATCCCTATAATCCGAAAAATATTGTGAACTATTCGCAGGAAGAGTCGGGCCTGGATTTGGAATACCCCGATCATCCCGGACAGAACAAACAACCGTTTTTCTTTACCACGCCAAACCAGCGTTCCAACGAGGTCTTGCTGAAATTTCAGCGGCGATTTGTGGATAAAATGCTTTCTTATTCGTTGAAACATGATCACATACTTTATTGTATGGATAATGAAACTTCGGGCGAAGAGGAGTGGGGCGTTTTCTGGGCCCGGTACATCCGCGAAAAAGCGGGTGAGTCAGGAAAAAAAGTTAACCTCACCGAAATGTGGGATGCCTGGGATTTGAAGTCGGACCAGCACAAACGCACGTTCGATCATCCCGAACTATACGACTTTTGCGATGTTTCCCAAAACAACCACCAGCGCGATCAGGCGCACTGGGATAATTTTCAGTGGGTAAAAACTTATATTTCCAATCATCCGCGACCCGTGAACACCGTAAAAACCTACGGTGCCGACGGCGGTACCCACGGCAACACCAACAACGGCATCGACGGATGGTGGCGGCATGTGATTGGCGGAGCGGCTTCGGCACGTTTTCACAGGCCACCGTCAGGACTGGGACTGAGCGAACTCTCCATGAACTCGGTGAAGGCTGCCCGTGAAATAGAAAAGATTTGTCCGTTTTGGGAATTAATTCCCGGCAATGCGTTACTTTCCGACCGGCAAGAAAATGAAGCCTTTATCACCGTAAAACCAGGCGAAGTGTATGTGGTGTTTTTCCCCGATGAAGGTGAAGTGAATGTCGATTTGTCGAAAACCGATTCCGGTTTTTCTTTGAAATGGATGGAGGTAAGAAAAGGGGAGTGGGCTGCTGAAGAAGCCATCAGTGGAGGCGATTGGGTGAAGCTGAAAACACCTGGGGAACAGGAATGGGTGGCGGTTCTGGAGAAAAATTAATCCGTTCCGGTGAACAATAACGGAATTCCATGTGTTTTTATCCTTGAAATATTTGGATAGAGAGAAAACGTACCTTATATTTGCATTAAAAGACTTAAAAGTATTTTATTAATTTTATAAAAAGAACAAAAAAATATGACTTTCGAATTACCAAAATTGAGTTACGATTACACAGCACTGGAACCGCACATCGACGCGCGTACTATGGAAATTCATCACACAAAGCATCATGCAGGTTATACCAATAACCTGAATAACGCAGTGGCCGGAAGTGCGCTTGAAGGAAAAAGTATTGAAGAAATACTGAAAGGAGTTTCAGGGCATTCCACGGCTGTGAGAAACAATGGAGGAGGATATTACAATCATAATTTGTATTGGGAGATAATGGCGCCGGGCGGGGCATCCAACCCTGAAGGCGAGTTGCTCGATGCAATTAATGAATCATTTGATTCAGTAGAAAATTTCCGTGAGGCATTTGTCCAGGCTGCGCTTACGCGGTTTGGATCAGGTTGGGCATGGTTGGTTCTTCAAAACAATAAACTGGTGGTTTCGTCCACGCCCAATCAAGATAATCCGCTGA
The DNA here is from genome assembly GCA_964639655.1 of uncultured Mariniphaga sp. Lineage (GTDB taxonomy): Bacteria > Bacteroidota > Bacteroidia > Bacteroidales > Prolixibacteraceae > Mariniphaga. Next base: position 21,706 of record CAZXHP010000017.1, on the reverse strand, counting down.
TGGATGTTGCAGAGGTTCAGGGCACTCCGATTCTCGGAGTTGATGTGTGGGAACACGCATATTATCTGAATTATCAAAACAGACGTCCGGATTATGTAAATGCATTCTGGAATCTCATCAACTGGGACGAAGTCGCCAGGCGGTTTAAAGGTTAGTTGATTTTTGGTTTTTTTCCCCGGGATGAGGTCCCGGGGTTTTTCTTGTCTTTTTGTGTAATATTATGTTAATAAAATGTTTGATTTTCAAACTGAATGTTTACATTTATACCCGAAAAACCGGTTGACAATGGTGCAGAATGGTAGAAATGAAAATGCTGAAACCCTGATCAGGGAGCTCGAGTCGAAAATTTCCAAATTAAAACTCGAATTGGAAGAGACCCTCGAACTGCTTAATGGGGAACAGGAAAAGAGGCAGTTTTACCAGTTGATTGCCGATTTTACTTTTGGGTGGGAATTGTGGTTCGAACCTACAGGCAAAATAAAATACTGTTCTCCTTCATGTCACGATTTAACCGGATATACAGCCAATCAGGTTGTTACTGCAAATTCTGTTTCCGATTTACTCGTTTTTAGCGCCGATCGGGAAAAGTTTGATCAATTTCTTTCCAATGCACTCAACCAGTTTACGGTTAATCCGTCGTATGACTTTCGGATTATGACACGTACCCGACAGATTCGCTGGTGCTCCGTTAATGTTCGTGGGGTCTATAACAGGCAGGGCCGCTATCTCGGTGTTCGTGCTTCAGTTCAGGACATCACCAGGTTAAAAAAGGCATTGGGGCATATTAACGAACTTTCGGTGGGGAAAAACCTGGAAAACCGATCGAGGCAACGGCTAAAATCGGAGCTCGATGTAAAGGAACGGGAGCTGGTTACCTTTCTTCTTCAGCTTTCGCGTAAAAACGAGTTAATAGCGCTTATCGCAAATCATTTGCGCAGAATAACAAAAGAAAATTCTAAAAATTCCGCTGATCACGCTAACCGGATATTGCAGCTTATAGAAAACGCTTCTGTAAATAGCATGGATTGGGAAATGGTGGAGGTACAGATTGAAAAACTTCATCCTGGTTTTTTAGGACGGCTTTTAATGATGCATCCCAAACTGACTCAAAAAGACAGAAAATTGTGTGCCTGCCTTCGTCTGGGACTTACCAGCAAAGAGATTGCAGGCCTGAACAACCTTGCTCCGCAAAGTGTTGAAATTGCACGAGTTCGCCTGCGCAGGAAACTGAAACTTTCGCATGAAACCAGGTTGACAAATTACCTCTCCCAATTGTGAAAAAATACTTCTGTTTCTTTCCTTGCCGAACTTTATTTTGAAGATTTATAATTTTATGCCCCGTATTTTATTTTAAAGCCAAACTGAATATAAGGGTTTTTTGTCTTTTATTGATTTTTTTTGTTATATATTTTGTATTTGTAAATAGCTTAATAGAATTTATTTACGAGTTTTATGTATGGTTTGTTAAGTTATTATTCATGTTGCTGTTAGGTTTTTAGAGTTTATTCTTGGTTAAGTGTGTTTTATCTTTGAACGCATGATAAAACACAAAACATACAGTATGTCTCCAATAAATGAAACTGAAACTGAATTTTACCGTCCGTTAAGCGACGATGAAATAGGGCAACTGGTTTATCAGGGGTGTTCTTCGCCCGACTGGAACCTGGTGAAAGTATCGCCTGATTTTAGTCCGGATTATATTCAAAATGTTAAGTTTACCGGAAATATCCGGCTCAGCGGTTTTCACAATTCTGTCAAACTGGTGGGAGGTATTAGTTTTCATACCGGCGTGTACAATGCATGGTTGCACAATTGCGAGGTAGGGAAGAATGCCCTTATTCACAACGTGCGCAGTTATATTGCCAACTACGAGATTGGTGAGGGTGTTGTCATCCACAATGTAACCACCATTGCGGTTGACGGTGAAACAACCTTTGGAAACGGGATACTGGTTGAAGCCATCAACGAAGAAGGCGGGCGGGCCATTCCCATTTACGATTATTTGTCCACCCATGTGGCTTATATGTTAACCCTTTACCGCCACCGGCCGGCTTTAATAGCGGGGTTAAAAGGTATGGTGGAAGCTTACACGGAAAGCATTAAAAGCAATACCGGAACAATTGGGGCGCAATCCAAAATTCTGAATTGTAATACAGTGCTTAACGTAAAAATGGGACCGTTCACATCTATCGACGGCGCAAAAAAGTTACAAAACGGGAGCATCAACAGTACACACGAGGCCCCGGCGGTTATTGGCGAGGGTGTAATTATGGACGATTTTATTGTTTGCTCGGGCAGTCGGATTACAGATGCCACCCTGGTTTCGAAATGTTTTATAGGGCAGGGGTGTATTCTCGACAAGCACTATTCAGCGGTTAATTCGCTTTTTTTTGCCAATTGCCAGGGGTTTCACGGCGAGGCCTGTTCTGTTTTTGCCGGGCCTTATACGGTTACGCATCATAAATCGACACTGCTTATTGCCGGAATGTTTTCCTTTTTAAATGCCGGCAGTGGTTCCAACCAAAGCAATCATCTGTATAAGCTGGGCCCGATTCACCAGGGTATTATGGAACGCGGCGCCAAAACCACGAGCGACTCGTACCTGCTTTGGCCATCGCACATAGGGGCATTTTCGCTGGTAATGGGACGCCACTACAAACATTGCGATACAGCCGACTTCCCGTTTTCGTACCTCATTGAAAGCAAGGACGAAAGCATCCTCGTTCCGGGAATAAACCTGAAAAGCATTGGCACCGTTCGCGACACCCAAAAATGGCCCAGGCGCGACAACCGCAAGGATTCCAACCTGCTCGACCTCATTAATTTCAACTTGCTTAGTCCCTATACCGTGCATAAAATGCTCAATGGCAGGAGAAAACTGATGAACATCCGCCAAACATCGGGTGAATTTGCCAGCGAATACAGCTACGACAAAATGAAAATCGAAAAACGCGCCCTCGACCGTGGCATTATGCTTTACGAAATGGCCATCTGGAAATTTTTGGGCAACTCGCTGATTACCCGTTTGCAAGGGAAAAGTCATTATTCCGACAGCGAAATTCAGGAATCATTGAAACCGGATACTTCGGTGGGCAAAGGGTATTGGGTGGATTTGTCCGGATTGATTTGCCCTTTCGAAGCGCTGGATCAACTGCTCAAATCTGTTGAAACCGGGGAAATTTCAACATTGGAAGAGGTAAATGCCGCATTGTATGCTCTTCATAATAATTATTACAATTATGAATGGACCTGGGCTGCCGATGTTTTTGCCGATTTTTTTGGAAAACCGACCGATGAATTTACAGCGGCAGATGTTATTGAAGTGGTGGAGAAATGGAAAGAAAGTGTGTTGGGAATTGACCGGCTGTTATATGAAGATGCAAAAAAGGAGTTCTCGATGGCCAAAATGACCGGTTTCGGAGTCGATGGGCAAAACGGAGCCCGGGAGCTCGATTTTGCACAGGTACGTGGCGAATTCGAAAAAAACGATACCGTAAAGGCCATACAGATTCACATGAAGAACAAAGAAACCCTTGGCAACGAACTCATCAGCCGGATGAAAAAACTTGTTAAGTCGGGTGTCGTGGAAAATAGAATCGGCGTTTAGGGCAGGCAACTGCATTTTGTAACTTTAAACATTCAATTCATATGTGCGGAATAATAGGATATATAGGAACAAAAGAAGCGTACCCTATTCTGATTAACGGATTAAGAAAACTGGAATACAGGGGATACGACTCGGCCGGAGTGGCGTTACTCAACGGCAGTCTCGAAGTGGTAAAAAGGAAAGGAAAAGTAGCCGACCTGGAAGAATTTTCTACCGGAAAAAATACGGGCGGAACAATTGGTATTGGCCATACCCGCTGGGCTACTCATGGGCAACCAAGTGACGAAAATGCCCACCCTCACCGGTCGATGAACAGCATCTTTTCCATAGTGCACAACGGAATCATTGAAAACTATGCGCTGTTAAAAACCGATTTACAGGCACATGGTTTTGTGTTCCAAAGCGAAACAGATACGGAAGTACTGGCTAACTTATTCGAATTTTTTTATACGCAAAGCGAAGAAATTTCGGCGGAAATGGCTGTGCAGCTTGCGCTTTCGAAAGTGGTGGGCGCTTACGGAATTGCTGTTTTATGCAGCCGCGAGAAAGACAAACTGATTGTGGCCCGCAAGGGAAGCCCGCTGGTGATTGGCCTGGGTAACGGCGAATATTTTGTGGCCAGCGATGCATCGCCTATTGCTGAATTTACCAGTCATGTGGTTTACCTCAACGACCTCGACATGGCCATTCTGCAAAAAAACAATTTTACCCTGAAAAACATCGAAAACAATCCTGTTTCGTTAACCGTTTCCAATCTCGATATGAATATCGGAAAGCTGGATAAGGGCGAGTTCGCACATTTTATGCTGAAAGAGATTTATGAGCAACCTCAAACTATTGAAGAGACCTTTAAAGGACGTTTGAATTCCGTGCATCCGGAAATAGTGTTGGGGGGGCTGCTCCGTGTGTTTCCGCGCGTTGCCGAGGCCGAACGCATTGTAATAATTGGCTGTGGAACTTCGTGGCACGCGGCGCTCATTGCCGAATATCTGCTGGAGGAGTTTGCACAGGTTCCGGTTGAAGTGGAATACGCTTCAGAATTCAGGTACAGAAATCCGGTGATTGGGGAAAAGGATGTGGTGCTTTTAATCAGCCAGAGCGGCGAAACGGCCGATACGCTGGCTGCTCTGCGGCTGGCTAAGGAAAAGGGAGCGCTGGTATTGGGTATCTGTAACGTCGTGGGTTCGTCTCTTTCGCGTGAAACGGAAGCCGGCGTTTATACGCATGCAGGAGTGGAAATTGGTGTTGCTTCTACAAAAGCTTTTACAGCGCAGGTTACCGTATTAACCCTGTTTGCCCTGAAGTTGGCGACAACCAGGGGAACCATTTCGCACGAAGAATACACACTTTTGGTAAAAGAACTTGCCGAAATACCGGAAAAGGGCAGGGCAGTTCTGCAAAACAACGGGCAGGTGAAAAAGGTGGCCGAAAAATACAAAGATGCACTGAATGCGTTGTACCTGGGGCGCGGATACCTTTTTCCGGTAGCGCTGGAAGGAGCGCTCAAATTAAAAGAGATATCTTACATCCATGCGGAAGGTTATGCGGCGGGAGAAATGAAACACGGACCTATTGCATTGGTTGACGATAATTTGCCTGTAGTAGTGATAGCCCCGCAGGATGCCTGGTACGAAAAAATTGTGAGCAACATTCAGGAAGTAAAAGCTCGCAAAGGAAATGTAATTGCCATTGTGACCGAAGGCGATGCGGTTTTAAAAGAGATGGCCAACGACAGCATTGAAATTCCGGCAACACACCCTGCCCTGGCGCCGCTGCTGACAGTAATTCCGTTACAACTGCTTGCCTACCACATGGCTGTTTTGCGTGGCTGCAACGTTGACCAGCCCCGTAACCTCGCTAAATCGGTTACCGT
>CAZXHP010000017.1:0-16126 GCA_964639655.1 uncultured Mariniphaga sp. | reverse complement strand
AAAAAATTAGTTTTGAACTGTAATCTGAACATTCAGATCTTAACTGATGAAAAGAAATCAGATGGTAAAAGGTAAGATAAAATTGAACAAAGCATTTTATGTTGTGCTGGTATCGGTTGTTGTAATCGCAATTTTTTCGTTTACTGTCGGTCGCGAATTGTACGAGGGGCGCACTCAAAGCCTCACTTCTTTTGGGATGATCCATTTTTCGGGGTACCTCTTTTTTTTGCTGATGCCTGTTGAGATGGCTTTCATTTACTACCTGGCTTTCTACAACGAAATGGAACTGATTTGGATTGCTTTGGTTACAGCTTTGTCTGCGCAGTTTATCGATTATGTTACCGGACTGTTTTTCAGTCTGAAAACATTAACCAATCTTGTAGGCGAAAAACGGATTTTGAAAGCAGAACAATACATTCAGCGCTATGGAAACCTGACCATTTTTGTGTTCAATTTTTTTCCGCTTTCGTCGCCGGTAATTGCTTTGGCTGCCGGTTTGCTCAAATACAGGTTAAAAGATGTAGTAATTTACAGCACGCTGGGTCTTTTTTTGAAGTACTTTGTGCTAAGCCTGATTTTTTAATGCAGATGCCGGTATGATTCACTAACGCTTAAATCCAGACAATTGCTCCGGCCTGATTTCGCCACCGGAAAAAGGGAGGTTTGCATTGAAACTTTCCGGTGTGTTTGTAATGTGTGTAAAATTCTTTTTTGTTTTCACGTTTATAAATTTCGGAAACCTGAAAATTTTCCGATTTTTGCAGCTTCTTAAATATTCAGGGAATAGAGTAATTGCGCATGAAAGAGATCAAAAAACAACCGGGATTCGACAATGAAAAATATTTACAGGAACAATCAGCAGCTATTCTGGAACGGGTAAGCCGCTTTAACCAGAGGTTGTACCTGGAGTTTGGCGGAAAAATCCTTTACGATTACCATGCGGCGAGGGTACTGCCGGGTTTCGACCCAAATGTAAAAATGCGTCTGCTGCAAAAACTGAAAGACAAAACCGATGTCATTCTCTGTATTTATGCCGGCGATATTGAGCGCAAAAAAATGCGGGCCGATTTTGGAATTACTTACGACGTTGACGCCCTGAAAACCATCGACGATTTCAGGGAATGGGGAATAGATATAACGGCAGTGGTTATTACCCGGTACCAGAACCAGCCGCCGGCCAAAGCATTCAAAAACAAGTTGGAAATGCGGGGTATCAAAGTTTATTTACACCATCCCACAAAAGGTTATCCCACCGATGTTGACCTGATTGTGAGCGATCAGGGATACGGAGCCAATCCTTATATTGAAACCACCAAACCTATTGTGGTAGTTACGGGGCCTGGACCGGGAAGCGGCAAACTGGCCACGTGCCTCAGCAACTTGTATCACGAATACAAAAAAGACATCAAAGCCGGGTACGCCAAATTTGAAACCTTTCCCATATGGGATTTACCGGTTGACCACAAGGTAAACATAGCCTACGAAGCCGCTACCGTTGATTTGGACGACAAGGTAATGATTGACGGGCACCATTTAAATGCCTACAACCAAGAAGTGGTAAACTACAACCGCGATATCGAGGCATTTCATTTGTTGAAGCGAATTATCGAAAAAATAACCGGTGGGGAACCCTTGTACAGGTCACCTACCGACATGGGCGTAAACCGGGCCGGTGCGGGAATTATCGATCACGGAATTATTTCGGAAGCCTCACACCAGGAAATTATCCGGAGGTATTTCCGGTGCGCGGTGGAGTATGCCATGGGACTGGCCGATAAAAATACCCTGGAGCGGATAAAAAGAATTATGGAAAAGGTAGACGCAAAACCCGAAGACCGGAGCGTGGTGCTGCCGGCACGCAATGCTGCAAAAAATGCCGAAACTACCGGAAAAGGAAACCAGGGCATTTACTGCGGGGCATCCATCGAACTGCCCGACGGGACAATCATAACAGGGAAAAACTCACCGCTGATGCACGCGTCGTCGAGCCTGATTCTTAATGCTACCAAGCACATGGCCGGCCTGCCCGACAGCATGTACCTTATTCCGCAAAACATTATCGACTCGGTTTCGCACCTGAAAAAAGATATTCTGGACGGAAAAATGACCAGCCTGGATTTGGATGAAACGTTGATTGTGCTTTCTATCAGTGCACTGTCGAACCCGGCGGGACAAATGGCGCTGGAAAAACTTAAATATTTGGAAAACTGTGAAGTACACCTTACCCATATTCCAAGTCCGGGCGATGAAGCCGGTTTGCGCAAACTGAAGGTGAACCTCACCTGTGACCCGGAGTACCCCGGGAAAAGTTTGTTTATGAGTTAAGAATCATACTAATCAAATAACCCCGGCAGAAACAGCGACAGCGCCGGAATATAGGAAACCAGTATCAGAATGAGCAGGCTTACCAACAGAAACGGCAACCCGGCCTTTGCCACTTTTTCCATTGAAACTTTCCCAATACCGGAAGCTACAAACAGACAAACGCCTACAGGAGGCGTGTTTAAACCTATTATCAGGTTCAACACGGCAATCACAGAAAATTGAATGGGATCGATTCCCACAGTAACCGCAACGTTTAGTAAAATCGGGTAAACGATTAACAAGGCTGCAATGGTTTCCATAAAAGACCCGATTATTATCAGTAAAATATTGATAAGAAGTAAAAGCAAAAACTTGTTTTGGGTAATGGTAAGCAACCATCCGGCAAGGCTTTGGGGAATTTGTTCGCTGATGAGAATCCAGCCAAACAAATTGGCAAAGCCAACCAGCAACATCAGCGAAGCGGTGGTTCCGGCGGAGCTGGTCGTTACGGCAACAATGCTTTTCCAGGTGAGGGTACGGTAAAACAAAGTTCCAACAAGCACGGCGTACAATACAGCAACTACAGAGGCTTCGGTCGGCGTAAAAACACCGCCGATTATTCCGAGAAGAATCAGAAACGTCATTAGCAAAGCCCAGAATGCATGAATAAAACCACTGCCCCGTTGTTTCCAGGTCGCTTTGGGTTGTTTGGGATGGTTTTTTCGGATGGAAATATTGTAGGAAACCACACCGAGGCCAATGGCCAGCAGAATTCCGGGGATTGCGCCGGCCAAAAATAATTTGCCGATAGAAATTCCGGTGAGTGAACCCGCAATAATCATGGGCAAACTGGGTGGGATAATGGGACCGATAGTGGAGGAAGCAGCAGTGACCGCGCAGGCAAAATCGGCTTTGTAGCCCTCCTTTTTCATGGCGGGAATTATTACCGAACCGATGGAGGCGGTGTCGGAAATGGCCGTACCGGAAATGCCCGAAAATATCATGGATGCACCGATGTTGGCCAGCGAAAGCCCTCCTCTGATGTGCCCCAGCAGGTTATTGCTGAACCGGATAATGCGGTCGGTCATGCCGCAACTGTTCATTAAATTACCGGCCAAAATAAATCCGGGGATACTCAGCAACACAAAAACATCGATTCCGGAATACATTTTCAGCGGAATGATTACGAGCGGAATCCCTTCGAATAAAATATAGGTGAATGTTGAAATTCCAAGGGCAAAGGCAATGGGAAAACGCAGGAACAGCAACACGAAAAAAACAACAAACAACAGCCAGACCATACTATTTTTTCTTTAATGAACGATAAAGATTTGCAGTTGTGAAAAGAATAACCGAAACTCCGGTTAACGTAATGCTGATGAACACAAAACCCATGGTAATTTGCAGGGCGGGGGAGAGTTCGTCCATCCCAATCTGTACAAATTTTAAGCTGTGCATGGTTAATACAACTCCAAATACAACAACCGCCATATCGGTAAAAATATTCAGCCACTTGTTTAGTTTACCGGGCAGATACTTGTTAATCAGATCGAGCCGGATAAAATCGCCGTTTTTTATTCCGATAGCAGTGCCAAATCCAACCGAATATACAAAAAATATCCGGGCAGCTTCTTCGGTCCAGTGTGGCGCGCTTTCGAGAAAAAACCGGGCAAAAACCTGTATGGTTACTGCCGTAATCATGGCCGCCAGACTAATTAAGGCACCGGTTTTAAACAATTTATAAATCAGTTTCATCGGTTTCATTTTCAATTCCCAGTTCTGTAATTTTTTTATATAAAGGCCTGTAGCTTTCAGGCAGGGCTTCAAGCACAGCGGCTTCGGCCTTTTTCCTGAAAGCTTCCACATCCGGCTCAACAAACTGCATCCCCCGGTCTTCCAGTTGATGCCGCAAAAATTTTTCCTGTTTTACAAATTCTTTTTCGTGGTAGTGCTGCATCTGTTTTCCGGCCTCCATAACCATTTTCTGCAATTCTTCAGGAAGCGACTGAAACTGTTTTTCGCCGATAACCACATAAATCCAGCTGGTGACATGGCTGGTGAGATTCAGGTATTTTTGCACCTCGAAAAGGCCGGCGCTGTATATAAGCGCAAACGGATTTTCCTGCGCTTCAACCGTTCCCTGCTGCAGGGCGGTAAAAACCTCGGAGAAAGTCATGGGTGTGGGTTTCGCACCCAACGCCTGCCATACCTGCACAAACAGCGGCACATTGGGCACACGGAGAATGATTCCGGCGAGGTCGTCGGGTTTTGTAACCGGCCGGTTGGAAGTGAGGTGCCGCGGTCCGCGTTCAAAATAACCAACAGGCCTGACGCCAATTTTACGAATCATCTCCTCGGCAATTTCTTCCCCGATTTTTCCTTCAACCACCTGTTTTAAATGTTCGGAATCGCGGATAAGGTAAGGTACGGCCAATAATGCTGTAATGCCTGCCCAGTTTTGCATGCTTTCGCCCGTGATGGTCATTTCTACGATTCCGGCCCTGATGCTGCGTATCATATCCAGTTCCGGGCCAAGCTGTTCGGCAGGATGCACTCTTACCTCAATTCTGCCTTCGGAAAGCGAATCGAGGATGTGCGCAAAATGCAACGCCGACCGGTGCCAGATATCCTGCTCATTGCCCTGGTGCCCCAGCCGCAAAATGTATTCCGGGTCTTCACCGGAATTCCGGCAGGAAGCAAAAAAAGCCAACATTAAAAGCAAAAAGCAAAACTTCTTCATGCAGGTTTTGTTTCAGATTATTGTTTATCGATTTTTCGATTTCCCCCTGTTCCAAAAAACCAGTGCAAATTCCACCGCCGAAATCAACATCAATGTATTTCCCATCAGTTCCAGGCCCTCCTCGGTGGCTGCTTTGGCCATCCGGTAAATGCTTTCATCGTACAATTCGAGCCAGAATTTGGAACGTCCCATTAACCGGCTGAAAACATACGTGACCAGAAACCCGGCAAAAAACCAGGCTGAGGCAGGCTGTGAAAAAAATTCGAAGGTGGCGTTTTTCAGTTTTTTAAAATCGCGCCAAACCAGCCAAAAACCGGTAAGAAGGACCAAAAATGCCGGCCAGAACCACCAACTGATCAGGAAATTAAATTCGCGAATGAGCCCAATCAGCAAAAAAAGGGCGACAAGATTGGCAACGGGTTGAACAGGACGGTAACGTTTTCCCAGTATCAGGTAAAAAACAACCAAAACAAAAAGAATAATTTCCTGCGAAATTTCTGTACGACTTAATTCGCTGAATAAAGCTTCTTCCAGCGGAGCCATGGCATCGAAACGAATAAGTTCAGCTATTCCAAAAACCAGAAGTGAATAGATGATGACCCTGATGGCGATAAAAAGTGGTGTATAGTTCCTCATAGTTCAATTTTGAGGGAGCTAATTTACATTTTTACTCTGCCGGTTCCAAAGCCACACTCACATAATTTTCAAAGTTGAAATATTTTTTAAATGCGTGTCTTACCGAATCGACAGTCAGGTTTTTTACGATGTCTTCATAGGTGCCAAATTCCGAAAAATCACCATCTTTCAGGTAATAGGTATTGCTGAGAATGTTCAGCCAGAAATTATTTTCGCGCAAGGCAATTTCGCGTTCGCGCAACATTTTTTCTTTGGCTTTGGCCAGTTCCTCTTCTCCGGGTCCGTTTTGTACAAAATTGTTTATTTCGTCAAATACAGCCTGTTTTAATTCATCCAGTTTTTCCGGATCAGTACCGTATGAGATGGAAATTGTATATTCTTCTTCGGGATATTTCGATGACGACGATCGAACACGAATGGAATATACACTGCTTCTTTCTTCCCGTATTTCTTCAAGTAACCGGGTATCCAGGATTCGACTCAAAGCATCGAGTTCAATCGCCTTTTGAGAGGAATAGTTGAAATCGCCATGAAAAACGATATATTGAATGCTTTTGTCCTCCCGGCCTCTTTTTACGATTTTCTCAACCACACCCGGCGGCGGATCGATTTCGAGGTTTCGCCAGGTTTCAGTTTCATCGAGGTAAGGTATTCCCCCAATGTATTTTTCTATGAGTGGTTTTAGTGCTGCCGTGTCGATTTTACCTGCGAAAAAGAATTTGAAATCGGCTGCATTGCGGAAACGTTCCTCCGCAATTTGCCGGATGCGCCGGAAGTCGGCTTCTGCAAGCAGTTCAGCCGACATGGGTTTTGCACGTTCGTGGTAGTTAGCCAGAATAACACTCAGCGAATCCTGAAAAACTGCCTCGGGTGATGCCGAACGGTTTTGCAAAACTCCGTGCATGCGTGACATGTAAGCCTGAAAACTGGTTTCGTCGAAACGGGGCCGGGTAAAATACAAATAAACCATCTGCAGCAACGATTCAATGTCTTTTACCGCAGCATTTCCGCTAAAACCTTCCCGGATTTGCGAAACATAAGGCGATAAACTGAAAACTTTGTCCGACAACATTTTGTCGAGGGTAATTTTGTCGAAACCGGCAATTCCGCTCATCGTCATAATCGTGGCTGCAAAATCGGCCGAAACAGCGTCTTCCACTTCATAAAGCGACGTTCCGCCGGGGCTCCAGGCGCTGAAAAGAATTTCATCATCTTTAAAATCAGTGGGTTTAATAACCACGGTAGCGCCGTTTTCCAGAATCCATTCCACGGCGTCCACTTTTTCCAGCTGCGTTTCATTCAGCACTTTTCCCGGCCAGGGTTCCTCGGCAATTAGCGGAACTTCCGAAACTGCATCATCATAAGGTTCCAGTTCGGTTTTTTCCACCTCTTTCAGTAGTTCGAAAATTGCATTTTTATCGGGAACTTTCATTCCCTCTATTTCGGGTGCTGTTATTACTACCACCCGGTTTTCTTCGGTAATCCATTTTTCAGCGAGGTTATTCACTTCCTCCAGCGCTATTTGGGGAACAAATGTTTGGTAGTATTCATACTCTTTTTCAATTCCCGGTACAGGCTCTTCGGTCATTAAAAAATTGCGCATGTATTCCTGGGCAAAACTTACCGATTTTTGCTGTTTCCGTTCGTTGTAAAATTGTTCTATCCGGTTTAAAAGCGCTTTCTTTTGCCGTTCCAGTTCCGTTTCGGTAAATCCGAATTTTTTTAACCGTTCGTTCTCCAGTAAAACTGCTTTTAATCCTTCCTCAATTTTACCGTTGTGGCAAACCGCCACCGACTGGTAAACGCTTATCGGGCCAAACATTTCTCCGAAAGTGGATTGGCCCGCAATAAAAGGAGGTTCCGCCAGCTGTGTTTTTTCTGTCAGGCGGTTATTTATCATTGCATTGTAAAGGCTGCGTATAATCGAATTACGGTAATCGGCAACGGTTTTCGCCTTTTCCAGCGGATGTTTGGTTAAAACAAATGCCATTGGGTATTGTGCTTCCTTATCGGTTACAATACTCACCAAAGTTTCTTCGTGTGGCGGAATAGCAAAATGTTCTTTAGTTCTTGTGTTTTCAGGAGGGGAAATTTTTACGAATTTCTGCTTTACTTCTTGCACCATTTCTTCCTGGTCGAAATCGCCTACTACAATAACTGCCATTAAATCGGGACGATACCAGTCGTTTCGATACCGGCGCAAAGTTTCCGGCGGCGCGTTTTCAATAATATCCAATTCGCCAATGGGAAGCCGATCGGAATATTTCGATTCGTGCAGAAAAACCGGCAGCCATTCCTGTTGCATTCTGAAACTGGCATTCCGGCCTTGGCGCAACTCTTCGCGAATCACACCCCGTTCTTTTTCAATTTCTTCATCCGAATCGGTAATCTGGCTGGCCCAATCGTATAAAACCTGCAAACCTTTTTCCATGTAGATTGCAGAATCGAGTGGCACTTTCAGCATATAAACGGTTTCGTCGAAACTGGTGTAGGCATTTATTTCCGGGCCGAATGCCATACCAATGGACTCGAAATACTTTATGAGTTCGTTTTTGGGAAAATTTTTTGTTCCGTTAAAGGCCATGTGTTCGGCAAAGTGTGCCAGGCCTTTCTGGTCGTCGTCTTCATCGATTGACCCGGCTTTAACCACCAGCATCAGCTCGGCCCGGTTTTGCGGTTCGCTGTTGGCACGCACATACCAGGTCATTCCGTTTTCCAAAACACCTTTGGAAACCTTCGGGTCCAGCGGAATCGGGTCATTCAGATTAAAATTTTGCTGTGCGTTTAAAAAAGAGATGCTGAAAAAAAGGATTACAAACAATATATTTCTCATCTTCCTTGATTTTATCACCATAAGTAGCTTTTAATTTTGAATAATTACAACAACTTAAAACAACAGGGGTTTTACAGCATGGGCAAATGCATCGTTTTCGTTCGACGGAACAACTTTAAATTGGCGCTTAATCTCGTGCGGCGCATTTTCAGTTAAAAATGATTGGGCCGTAAAATGAAGCAAATCGAGATCGTTGTAGTCGTTTCCGACGCCAATCGTTTCATTTCTTTTTATTCCAAGCAAATTGCACAGACGACCAACTCCGTACCCTTTGGATACTTCGCGATGAAAAACTTCCGCCCAAATATAACCTTTGGTAACAGGCGACGAAGAACGAATCACCCTGATTTCTGCAGATTGTGCTTCAATCTCCGTTTTCAGACGGGCAAATCTTTGTTCGTCTTCCGGAATGATTAGCATAAACTGGCACAGGCCGTTTTGGAGTTCCCTGTCGGTGGGTAACTGTTCTGAAAAAGAATTGTGAAAGGAAAAGTAGCGGTTGAACTCTTCACACTCTTCTTGCCCTTTGTGGTACCACAACCGGTGATTTTCGGGCGCCTCGTCGAATGCATAAAAATTGTAATCTTTTTTTCGGAAAAACTGAATCAGCAGGTTTGAAGCTTCCGTGCTGATGTTTTTATGGTAGATGTGTTTTTTTTCAGGCCAGTTGTAAATGCCGGCGCCTGAGGAATACACAATAAAATCGAACGGCACTTCATCGGGAATAACCTCCATTACTTTTCGCAGATTTCTTCCGGTAGCAACAACCCTGAAAATTTTCTTTTCGCCCAACAACTGAAGCGCTTTCAGGTTTTCTGCACTAATCGAACGGTCGTTTTTTAAAAATGTGCCGTCCAGGTCAGTGGCAACCAGTTTTATTTCTTCACTATTCATAGCAGGCAAAATTAGTATTTTGAAAGGAATTAATCCGATTCGTCAGCCGGCAATTCAATTGGTTTAACGCAACAACATTTTGCGGTTTACCACTGCACGGCGTCATTCGTTAACACTGCGTTGTCCGGGCGTGGATTTGTTTTTGAAAAAACCTTCAGCATTTCGTAAGGTTCAATCGCAATTCCTTTTTCGGTAATTTCTCCGTTTTTGTCGGTTATCTCCGCCAGGTTCAGTTTCAGGTTTTCGGCCAGAAAAGGATAAACCGCTTTGCGTTTGGGCAATTCGTAACCATGTCCTTCTTCGGGTAAATGCACATTTTTTACGTTGTTTTCCGCACCCATCAACCGGTAAATGTATTGAATATGCGGAAATTCAACATTCGGAGTATTTTTGGTCCAGTCGGCACCATCGGAAACCAGCAGCATGGGCCGCGGAGCCGCCAGTGCAGCTATTTCCACATTGTTGGTTTGGTGCTGTTCGCTTTTGTGGATGGGCATTCCGCTTTCGCACACGCAACCGCCGAAAAAGTGTGCCGAAACCTGTACCACCGGCACAGAAACTTTTATTCGGTCATCGATGGCAGTGAGTAAAAATGCCTGTGTGGCGCCACCCGATGCGCCCGTAACGGCTATTCGTTCAGGATCGGTATTTTCCAGCGAAAGTAAAAAGTCAACCGCCCGAATGGCGTTCCAAAGCTGCTGCTTCAGCGCCTGCGGGTGTTTGTGCTCCCATCCCCAATCAGCCGTTTCACCATAACCCACCATGTCGAAGGCAAAAACTGCCGCTCCCATTTTGGCCAGGGCGGCGCAGCGTATTTGGGCATCTTCGCGAAAACGCCCGTAATCATCAGGTTTAGTCCAATGGCCGTGCGCGCTGAGGATTCCCGGAATTTTTCCATTTTGTTTTTCAGGAAGGTACAAACTGCCGGTAACAAACGCCCCGGGCAAACTTTCAATAGCCACATTCCGTACCGAATAACCCTCGTAATTGCGAACTTCTGAATAACGCGGATTAAGCGGCGTTTTTTCGGGAAACGGAACCAGTCCGGCGCCTTTCAAAATTCCCTGCCGGATGATTTCTGCCCGCTGAAACCATTCTTCTTTTGTTCGGTAGGCTGACTTCAGATTTTGGATTACTTCATGTGCTTCGTCTTCGGTATAATAATGGCCGACGCACAGATTTGATTCATCTTGAACCTGTGAAAAAACAGGGTTAAAAACAGTTGAAACAGTCAGGATAAGCAGAAAGCTGAAAATTCGTATCATATCGCCATCAGTTATTTGGTTTCGAAAGGTTAAAGATACGATTTCAGAAGAATTGAATAAAAACAGCCGGAATTTTAATTTAAGAAAGTTATTTAAAAAAAAATGAGACAGGTTGTTGCCGAAAGCACCTAATTTTCGTTCATCCGGCTGCGTAAAACGGATTTTAGTTTTTCGGGACAAAAAATACCTTCATGCGACCATACAGGTTCGCCGTTTACAAAAACAATTAAGGTTGGCAGTCGATGTACATTGAAATGGCTGGCAATAAACGGGTTATTATCCACATTAACTTTTACGATGCGGATGCCTTTTACCTCCTGTTTTACTCGTTTTAGAATTGCGGGAACTTCTTTGCAAGGGCCGCACCAGTCGGCATAAAAATCGACCAAAACCGGCTTCGATGATTTAATAATATGTAAAAAACGCTGGTTCATTTTCCTTCCTCGGTTTTCTTTTTGCGTTTCTGAACATAGTCGTTGATAAAATCGCCAACCAGATAACCCACTGCCGCGCCCCACAATGTACTCCAGTACCATACCGACTGAATCGGGCAGGTTCCGCTAACACAACCCACAAATTTCCAGTACAAAAATCCGCCTAAAGCTCCTGCGGCAGTGAAAACAAGCGCTATACTTTTTCCTTTCAGAAAATCTTTCATAAAATACATTTACAGGTTGAAACAATGGAAATTAAGTCTGGTTCTGAAAACAACCATTAAATTTTACAATGAGGGATAGATAAAATTGAAATTATTCCGGTAAAGTTTCAATGATTTCGCGCAAAAAGTCGTTCATGCTGAAGTTACTCATTCCATAGCCCATGCGCACGGCCACCAGGTTTTTCGAAGGTACAATGTAAATCCGTTGCCCCAGAAACCCGTCGGCAAAAAAGATATCGTCCGGTGCATCGGTTAAGGCATTTTGTTCCTCGGGTTCCTGCAGCCAGAAGGTACCGGCATATTTGCCGTTCGATGCTTCGGCGGGCGTTTTCAAAAAATCGACCCACTGTTTGGAAAGAATGGTGTCGCCGGCAAAAATACCGTCGTTGAGGAACAACAAACCAAACCGTGCCCAGTCGCGCACGGAACCGTAACTGTAGGAAGAAGCCACAAACAACCCGCTGGCATCGGTTTCCACTTTAGTGCTTAACATTCCTACGGGGTGCAGTAAATCGGTGTAAATCGATGTGTGGTATTCTGTGTCGTTCTTAATCCGGTTTCGAATGATCCCCGAAAGCAAATTGGCATCGCCCGAGGAGTAGTTCCAGTGTGTGCCGGGCGTGTAAATGAGTTTATTGTCGGTTACCGACGCCAGCATGTCTTCGCTTTGCATGAGCATTACCGTGGCGTCGGAGATGGTAAAATAGTTTTCGAACCAGTCGAGTCCGGTGGACATTTGAATGACATTTTTTACGGAAATATTCGCCCGTTCATCGTTTTGCCACGCATCAATCCCAACAGGTTCTTCACGTGTCAACTGTCCGTTATCGGCCAAAATCCCGGCCCACGCCCCGGTAAGGCTTTTAGTCATCGACCAGCCGTGAAACATGGTGTTGTGATCGTATCCGTCGAGGTATTTTTCAGCAATCAGTTGGTTGTTGTAAATTACGGCAATGCCCAGCGTTTTTTTGAAAGGTTCGTCTCGGGGAACATCAAAGCAAGTGTCAATCAGTTCATGCAGCCGGTTGTAGTTCACCCCGGCAGGCATGGTGTCGGCTATTAAATCACCTTTGGGCCAGGGAAGCGTGTCGGGAGAGTAGCCGGGGTCGGGAATTTGAAACCCCGATTTTTTCAACGCTTCTTTTGGTGTTTTCAGCACAATAGCAGCTCCGTGTCCCTCGCGGAAAACCGCCTTGCGTTTCGCCAGGCCGAATACAGTGGAAGTTGCCGTTTTCTCCTGAAAATCAATACGGGTAAGTGCCAGATTAATGGGAAAAAAGGAAAGGTCTTCAGCCTGGATTCTGTCGGGGTCTTTGCCCGCTAAAAATACACTGGAGCACATTCCTTTTGCTGCAAATGCCGTAATAATGGGCAACCGGGGCCACACAAACCAGATTCCGCCGGCGACTATTACCAGGATAAACAGTACGGTTATTCTTTGAAGTAGCTTTTTTTTCATAGCTTGGTTTCTGATTAAATATTTGAATTCAACAGCTAAATGTAAAAACTTTTTTGTTTTTTAATAGGCCCGCTGGAAAACAATTTCGCTTAACCCGGCACCCCTTTTCCCCTCTTCATCCGTGTAAATTTTGATATTAATTGTTCCGTCGTTTACGTTTATCACCCTTTCGCCTGTCCAGTCGGTTTCCCCGGCATCGAGCGATTTGGCAGGTGAAACAACTCCTTCAAACTCCAGTTTCTGCCAGGTCGGCAAGAACAGATCGCCCACCTTTGCCCGGATTCGATACGTTCCGTTTGGGGCTGTAATCCGGTATTCAAAATAATTTTCCGGATTTTTAGATTGAGCAGGCGTGCTTTCAAACAACACTTTTTTCAGGCGAACATTTCCGTCATTTTCATCGGAAACCCATTCAACTTTGTCGGCCGGGTTCCATTTGCCCAGCAACCATCCTTTCCCGGAATAGGGTTCAAAAGCCATGTTGTTTTTCCGGTTGCCGCCAAAACGGCGTGGTTTTCCAAACTGAATTCGTCCGCGGGCAAAGGAGCGCGCGGCATATCCGTTGTGTTGGAAATACAAACCGAATAGCTGGGGAAAGCCGTTAACAACATTGTTGAGGCAATCGTCGGGTGCAGGTTCGGTTTGCGATTGCACTACCGTAAATTGAAAATGCCCCCAGGTTTCGTCTCCCCAAGCTGTACCAATGGCATCGCCACGAACCAGGTTTTGGCCTTTTTTTACCGCAAGATTCCTGGCATAAAGACGACTGTAGTAATAGTAAATTCCGGGCTGCGATTCACTTTCCAGCAACAGACGGGCCTGATTTCCTGTTTCATCCAACCCTTTGGTTTCCACCCAAACCACCCGGCTGTTTTCTACGGCTACCAGCCAGTGTTTTAACTGGCCGCGCGCATCGTGCAAGTCGAATCCAATACCTGCAAAACTGTCGTATGCCAGCTGTTTACCGGTTTCGACAGTTTTGTAAAAGGAAAACATGTAGCTCTCCTCGTCGGCGCTCCACATAAAACCGTCGTTAAAACTCACGGGGAAAATGTATTGAGCCGGGTCAAGCAACGGAAACCGGGAATCGCTCAGGCAAATCAGCGCATCTTTGGTTAACAGGTTGTGAACCGGCGAATTTGGAGTCAGCGACTTCACCTTTTTGTTGTCGGCCACAAAAATCCGGAGTCCGCCCAACTGCTCCGGAACGGTTCGGCGGGCCACTTTAATCCACAGTGTGTCGGCTCCTATTTTCAATTGATTGTAATGGTTTTCAATGTTCAGCAGTTTTACTTCCACCTCTTTAAAAGTCACGCTTTCACCCACATTCAGATTGTAGTAAAAACCATTTCCCCACCGGAAGTCCGCAGCATCGGCCTGCTGTGATTTCACCTGATACAGCACAGCAAACAAAACAAAAAATATGAAGAGTTTTCTTTTCAAATCTTTTCAGCTTTTTTCCCAAAAACAAAGCTACCAGATTTTTTGAATCTTTGCCAACCGATTTTCAGAGATTTGACGGAAAGGACTGTATTTATTGGAAAACCGGAAGTCACTAAACATTTGTTCGCATTTCTACTTAGTGTTTGGGTTTTCCTATTTGATTTTGTCGTAAATTTAGTTCCACAATAATCTTCAAAAAAATTCATTTATGAAAAAAAATTTTAAGTTCAGCACAGGAACCGTTTCCTTTTTTGGGGGGATGGCTGTGCTTTTGTTCAGTTTTGGATGTCAAAACGACCTCCTGCAAACAGAAAATGTGGAAGAGCCTGAAACAGTGATGCTTAAAAGTGCAAAAGTTACTGATTTTATGGTAATTACCAAATCGAAAACACTTCCTCCGGGATTGGAGAAGAAACTTTCGAATTATGGGCAGATTGTAAATTCAATTCCTGAAATTGGAGTTGTGGTGCTTCAATCGGGAGTTCCAAACCTCGGGAAAGAATTGAAAAATCTTTCGGAAGTTACAGCTGTTGTCCCCGATTTTGTAACTCAATGGATTGAACCGGCGAAGTTTGTAAAAGAAGCAAACCCGCCAAGTATCGGAGATGATGAAGATTACTTTTTTTACCAGTGGGGAATGGATGCCATAGATGCCCCGGAAGCGTGGAATGCAGGTTTCACAGGTAAAAACGCGAAGGTTTTTGTGCTCGACAGCGGAATAGACCCGGCACATCCTGATTTGGCGCCCAGTATAAATACTGAGCTTAGTAAATCGTTTGTTCCCGGCGAACCGTTTTATGTGCAGGATATTACTCAGTTTAACCACGGGACTCACGTGGCCGGTATTATTGCCGCGGCAAATAACAGTTATGGCGTTATTGGCGTGGCGCCGGATGCTGAAATTGTTGCAGTGAAAGTACTTTCGGAGGAAGACGGTACGGGAGCATTTAGCTGGATTAATGACGGAATTGTATATGCAGCCAATAATGGCGCCGATGTAATAAATATGAGCCTGGGAGCCCGGTTTAACAGGAACGGATTCTACTTCGATGAAAACGACAACCTGGTAAAGATTCCGGCTGTTTATATTCAGGACATCATTCTGGCGCAGCAGCGCGCCATCAATTACGCTTGGGAAAAAGGTGCGGTGATTGTTACATCTGCCGGAAACAGTGGTTCAAACGCCGACGGCAACGGTTCTGTTTTTATAATTCCGGCCGAACTGCAAAATGTGGTTTCCGTTTCAGCCACGGCGCCCAACTACTGGTATTACGATTTTTCTAACGAAATAGAACCATTGCTGGATATTCCTGCCAGTTATACCGATTTTGGAAAATCACTGGTTGATTTGGCAGCTCCCGGAGGTGATTTTGATTATTACGACGAACCCTTTGGATTTATCGATATGATAATCAGTACCGGGCCTGGCAATTCATTTTATTTTTCAGCCGGAACCAGTTTTGCGTCACCTCATGTGGCAGGAGTTGCTGCATTAATTGTTTCCAAAAACAACGGAAATATAAAACCGCAATCGGTTGTTAAACAGCTGCTCAAAACCGCTGATGCTATCGATCGAAACGGGAAATCGTCCTACTTTGGAAAGGGGAGGGTAAATGCTTACCGGGCAGTAACGGAATAAAATACAGTATGAGTTTAACAACCATTGTTTAAAGGTAGAAACAAAGGGGTTGCAGTACAAAGAGTTTGTTTGCGGCCCCTTTTCTGATCGTTAATCCTGTTTTAAGGTACAGTTTAATTTTTAGAAGTGATTCGCTATATACAGCAGTGGTTGCAGCAGTTGGTTTTTTAAACCGAAACCGGTGCAAGCATTAAAAAAAATCGTAACTTTTCTTTAAAAAAACGGTAAAAACCAGTGTTTTAAAAAACCAAAATG
>CAZXHP010000016.1:13520-32753 GCA_964639655.1 uncultured Mariniphaga sp. | reverse complement strand
ACGAAAATGTTTCGTTTGCCGACCTGAAACAAACCCTGCTTTATTTTGCCAAAGAGTTGTTTGGTGAAGAGACACAAATCAGGCTTCGTCCGAGCTATTTTCCGTTTACCGAACCCAGCGCTGAAATGGATGTGAGCTGCTCGATATGTGGCGGCAAAGGCTGCAACGTATGTAAATACACTGGCTGGCTCGAAATTCTGGGGTGCGGCATGGTCGATCCCAACGTACTGGAAGCCTGCAGCATCGACAGTCAAAAATACACCGGATTCGCCTTTGGAATGGGTATCGAACGCATTGCCATGCTGCGTTACGGCATTAAAGACATCCGACACTTTTTTGAGAATGACATTCGCTTTTTAAAGCAATTTGAATCAGCTATTTAGCGGAATGCCACCGAACAAAATACAAAAATGTCGTTTGTCGGTTTTTTATGCCGGTTGACCCTTTGAAAACCTGTTTTCATCGATATTCCCCTTTTTTCATGTAACCATTCTGCAGTTTTGGCTGTCATAATGCTACAATGAAAACATAAACAATTGAGTCATGAAAACAAAAAATTTTGTATTAACAGCACTGGCAATATTTGTTGCAGCAGCAGGTTTTGCCACCCAACTCCCCACCATGAATGTCATTCCGGTTGAAAATGAAAAAGCCCTGGTTGCTTTTAAAACCCTGTCGCCTGCTACTTTCGAACTTTCACTAAAAAATCAGCGCGGCGAAACCGTTTACTACAAAAAATCAGAAGAACCGGCACAGAGTCACAGTGTGATTTTCGATTTGCACAATCTGGATGACGGGAATTACCATGTAACTCTGAAGCACGGAAACTGCACGCTCGACAGGAAGATTACAGTTTCAAACGGGAAAAGTATCAGAGTTGGACAGGAAATCAGAATGTTTAGTCCGTACTGCAAATTCGAAAACAACACCCTTATGGTTTCCTACCTGAACAGCTCTCAAAAAAATGTATTCCTGAATATTTTCCGAGACGGGCAGTTTGTTACCGGTAAAAAACTGGGAAAAGAAATGTGTATTCAGAAAGCGTTCGATCTTTCCAAACTTGAAAAAGGAACTTATGATGTTGTATTAGCCAATAACAACAATGAATTTCAGTTTACTGTTCAAAAGTAAAAGAGCGGGAAGAAACCGCAGGAGGTGTCTTTATGCAGGGGAGGTAAAAAGCAGTGGGTAAATATTCCTCACTGCTTTTTTTCACCCTGTAAAAAATATTATCCGATGTAACAGGTTAAAAAATTTTAACCCGGGCAGTTTCCACAAGATCACGCCAGACTTTCAAAAACCCGTTCCAGTAATTTTTTGGTGGCCAGAATTCCTTCTTTTTCAGGCAATTCACTTCCTTCGTATTCAATTCCTACCCAGCCTTTGTAACCCGAATCCTTAACAGTTTTCATCAGGCGGAAATAATCTGAACGCGTTTCATTTCCTTCCGAATCAAATGCATGCGATTTGGCGCTTACTCCCCTGGCATAAGGCATAAGTAGTTCAACACCTTTGTAGCGGTCGAACTCCTCGCCGGTTTGGCGGTTGATGATGAAGTTGCCAAAATCGGGTAGTGTGCCCACCCTTTTGTGGTCAACCAGTTCCATCACACCGGCCAGCCATTCACCATGACTCGACCAACCGCCGTGGTTTTCCACGATCACGTTAATTTTTTGCTTGTCGCCGTATTCACATAACATCCGCAATCCATCGGCCGCCAGTTTTTGCTGTTCCTCAAAACTTCCCCGGCTACCGGCGTTAACCCGAATGGAGTGGCATCCCAAAAATTTTGCAGCGTCAATCCATTTCTTGTGGTTTTCAACTGTTTTCAGCCGTTCTGCCTTTTCCGGATGTCCAACCATACCTTCGCCGTCGCACATAATCAGCACGCTGGTAACACCTTCATTTTTACAGATTTTTTTCAACTCGGCCAGGTAATTCATGTCTTTGGCCTTGTCTTTAAAAAACTGATTCACATATTCCACTCCTTTTATTCCGTTTTCTGCAGCAAAACGTGGAAAGTCGAGGTTTGTCATTTCGTTGGCAAACAGTGTTTTATGCAGAGACCATTCGGCCAGTGAAATTTTAAAAGGTGATTTTTTAGCTGCCATTGCGGCAAAAGCCGGTGAAACAAGCAAAGTTCCGGCAGAAGCAGCCAGCGTTGCTTTTAAAAAGTTTCGTCTCGATCTGTATTCCATTTTATCTGATTTTATTTTGAGCCGTGAAATTACATTTTTATATTTTAAAGAATATTCTTTTCCTGAATAAATAGTAGCACAAAAGCCATTCAAGTGCCAGAACCGTTAAGGAAGTTACCAATGCCATCAAAAATTCGGGGGCATTGAACCAACTCAGAAAGCCTTTGGTAAAAATACCCACAAATCCGTTAAACCATTGACCACCAACTGTATTCGAAAACAGATAAATAAAAATCGGGTTCATGCCAACAATCACAAACGGAAAAATCCAGCGGTTGATTTTTTTTAAATCGATAAACCAGTAACTCAGCGCCAGCACTAAAAGCGACCAGCCCCCCGATGCCAATACAAATGAAGAGGTGGAAATGCGTTTTATAATGGGAGTTACGGAAGTCCAGTGCAGCAGATAACCGGCTGCAAGGATTATTAACCCGCCAACGACAAGCTTTTTAAGTTTTTCGGCAGCCGGTTTTTCGGCCATTAGCCACTGACCGGCAACAACACCCCAAATGGTATGTGCCGCAGTCGGTATAAAATTAATGGCCACCCATCCGCCGCTGGGACTGATTTTTCCCATAAGCACCATATCCATCCACGAACCAAAATTATGGTCTTTAACAAACGGCTGGTTGTACCCTTCCAACGGAAAAGTGCGGTATAAAATTTCGGTCAGCAATAAAAGTCCGAAAGAAACGATAATCTGAACCGAAGGTTTGTACCGCATAAGAAAATAAGCAATAATAATGGTTACCGAAAGCTGTGAAAGGACATTCCACAGTTCCCAAACCAGTTCGCGACGGTATCCACAGTGCAAACCTACGCCAAATGCCAGCAACAAAATACACCGCTGAATGATGTGCCGTGTAATTTTTTGATTGGAATCGCCTCTTTTGCGCCTTTTGGCATACGAAAACGGCATAGCTACCCCGACAATAAACATAAAAAACGGTTGTACCAAATCCCAAAAGCGTAATCCGGCCCACGGATGGTGGCGAAACTGTTGAAAAAAAGGTTCAAGAAAAGTGCCTGCAACAGGTTCTTTGGTTAAAACGCTCCAAAGGGCGGTTCCTTCTGCCACGAGAAGAAACATGGTAATTCCCCGAAAAAAGTCGAGTGACAGTAAACGGGTACCGGTCGGATCGATTCCTTTTTGATTTATCTGGTTCATAAATAAAATTGAGTTGGCCTGGCGTATTATTCACCGGGAGAATATTGAAAACAAAGAATGCGAAATACTTTTATACATATTTAAACCTTTTGATATTCTTTTTTGGTGTTTTTTCGAACTCTTCATTTACCATTTCAAATGTGCTTATTTGTTCATATCGCGGAAGTTCTGCATTTAGTTTCTTACGGTTTTCTTCCATGGCATCCGGCAGTTCATCGTTTGAAATGTCGTCGGTTTCCATGGCTTCAAAATCGGGATAAACTTTGGCAATCAGTTTCCCCTGGCGTTCTGTAACCACACATTCTGCAACATAGGGCAGATTGCAAATTTTGGCTTCAATTTCTTCCGGATAGATATTTTGGCCTGACGGCCCCAGGATCATATTTTTAGACCGGCCGCGAATAAAAATAAAGTTGTTTTTGTCGATTACGCCCAAGTCGCCGGTTTTAAGCCAGCCATCCTCTGTAAAAGCTTCCTGGGTTGCCTGTTCATTTTTAAAATATCCGGTCATCACATTTTCGCCGCGTACCTGAATTTCACCTACCACGTTATAAGAATCTTCCGAATCAATCCTCACCTCCATCCGGTCAACCAAACGGCCCGCCGAACCCGGCATGGTTTTGTCCCAAGCTTCGTAACTGATTAGCGGACCACATTCTGTCATCCCGTAACCAATGGTAAATCTGAAATCAATACGCCGGAAAAATTTCTCCACATCGGCACTGAGCGGCGCCCCTCCGATGACGATTTCGAAAAACCTCCCTCCAAAAGTTTCTGTCAGTTTTTCTTTTATTTTTTTAAGCAGGATATTCTGAATACCGGGAATTTTTAACAGCATTCGCATTAGGGGCTTTTCGATGGTGGGCAGAATCCGTTTTTTATAAATTTTTTCGATAACCAGGGGCACCGAAAGAATCAGGTGCGGTTTTACATCGCCAAAAACTTTGGTAATAATAGCCGGAGAGGGCATTCTGCTCAAAAAGGTGATATGGCAACCAAGAGTTACCGGGAATAAAAATTCGAATAAAAGCCCGTAAACATGTGCCATTGGCAGAAACGACACAATTTTATGACCAGGTTGCAACGGCATGTGGTCGCGGGCATAAACAATATTGGAAACCAGGCTTCTTTCGGGTATCATCACGCCTTTTGTAAATCCCGATGTTCCGGATGTATAGGAAATAATGCAGGTATCTTCCCTGTCCCATTCCCCAAATTTGAATTGTTCTTTTTTGAGTTGGTTTTCTTTGTAATACTGAAATGCATCGGCCAGTTTATACTGAATATTTTCGTTTTTGGCGGCATGCAACGAAAAATCTTCCAAAACCAGTACGGCCAGCAGTTTTTCAGCTTTTTCAAAATCAACTTTTCCAAGCAGTGTTTTAGCTCCGATAACAAGTTTCGATTCCGAGTGATTGATGATATGATTGGTGTTACTTTCGTTAAAATCGGGCAAAACAGGAACAATAATAATTCCTGCTGAAAGGGCTGACAAAAATACCGCTCCCCAGTTGGCTGAGTTTCGACCGAGTACAGCGATTTTATCGCCGCGCTGAAGTCCTGAAAGTTGGTAAAAAAGGTGCAACGATTTGATGGTAGCGGCTATGCCGCTGTATTTAAAATCATCGCCTTCGTAGTCGGTAAATGCAACGTTATCCCAGTTTTTCTGAAATGATTCGGTATAAAGATTTGATAATGTTTGATTTGCCATTGTTCTTGAATTTTGTTTGCTCAAATGTATAAAAAATTGGGATTAAAAGTACAAGGTTACGGAAACAACAATTAAAGTCAGTTTTCAACAAACCTTTTTTCTTTTTCCGGTTTACACGCATTAAAATTCAACAGCAATACAACCTGCATGATGAATCTATTGGTATCTTTGCAGGCAGAAACTATGGAAATCCGGTTTACAAATCAGCAGGATACAATAAAGGTGAAAGCACCGGTTGTAAAATTGCCCGGCACGCCTGAGCCCGGACAGCTGAGAATTGACCGTACCGCACCACGTCCATTAGAGCCATTGCCCGAACGGCAAACAGAAATAAAAAAGATCGACACTATAGAAATACCACCTAAACCCACACCGCCGACTGCTGCGCAACAACGCTATTGGTGGTGGCAGCAGGAAAAAAAACTTTTAATCGGTGATTCACGGTACATAAAACCCCGCAATGAGTCGCCGGTAATTACCTCCTCAATAATTGAAAATTCAGGCTTACAGCTTCCTGAGCGACAAATCAATAGTACAAACTACGACTGGCTTACGCTGTTGCTTTTAGTGGCCCTGGTGCTGTTCGCCTCAGTGCGAACTATTTGGAGCAAATACGTTGTCAGCTTGTTTCAATCCGTCGTAAATTACGCTACTTCAATCAGAATGTTTCAGGAAAAAAACACTTCGGTTATTCAGGGTGCTTTTCAGTTGGACCTGCTTTTTTACCTTATATTTTCAGCTTTCACATTCCAGTTAGTTCGCTTTTTCAATATTAATTTGCCGTTCAGCAATTTAAAACTGTTCCTTTTCAGCATAGGTTTAATTTTATCCTATTTTCTTTTTAAAAAATTAATATACAGGGTTATAGGCTTTTTAATTGAGAAAAACAGCGAGACTGCTGAATATGTTTTCAATATGAACAATTTTACCAGGGTAGCCGGAATCGTTCTGTTCCCGGTAGTTACAGTGATTGCGTTCTATCCGTTCAGCAACTTGCACGTACCGGTAACCACAGGAATAATTCTGGTGGCAGCAATTTATTTTTTATTGATTATTAGAGGATTTGTAATTTTATTCAGGAAACAATTTTCTATATTTTATCTCTTTTTATACTTTTGTACCCTTGAATTTTTACCCTTGATTTTACTTTACAAGATTTTGGTGGTATAAGTGATTGGGTATAGTTTAACTTAAAGAAGCGTATTTTGAAAATCAAGAGTATTTTGGTGTCTCAACCAGAACCGTCAACGGCAAAATCACCTTATTTTGACCTGGCCGAAAAGCACAATGTTAAAATTGATTTCAGGCCGTTTATACAGGTCGAAGGTATTTCAGCGAAAGAATTCAGGCAAACCCGGATTCATATCCTGGAACACACGGCCGTAATTTTTACAAGCCGAACCGCGATCGATCATTTTTTCCGAATCAGTCAGGACCTGCGGCTCACCATCCCCGACAGTATGAAATATTTCTGCATTTCGGAGGCAACTGCTTACTATTTGCAAAAATACATTGTATATCGAAAAAGGAAGATCTTTTACGGAAACGGAAAATTTTCCGATTTGTCCACCCTGATGAAAAAGCACAAGGATGAAAAATTTCTGGTGCCGTTGTCGGACATTCACAAACAGGAAATTCCGGAGTTGCTCGACAAGGGCGGTTTTAAATATACGAAAGCTGTTTTGTACCGTACGGTCAGCAGCGATTTATCGGATCTGCGGGATGTAAATTACGACATCTTGGTGTTTTTCAGTCCATCGGGAATTAAATCGTTATTTCAGAACTATCCCGATTTTCAACAAAACGATACGCGCATTGCCTGTTTTGGGCCAACCACAGCACAGGCCGTTCGGGAATCCGGATTGCGACTGGACATAGAAGCACCTACCGCACAGGCTCCTTCTATGACCATGGCCCTGGAACAATACATCAAAAAAGTAAACAAAACCAGTTAAGCGGAAAAATATTTACCTTTGGAAGGCTGTCTGCAGGTGAACACAGGCAGCCTTTTTTTGTACTTCATGAAAAAGCCAGCGGGAAATACAACTTCGGGTACGAGCTCCGGTTTTTCTTTTGGAAAGAAAGAACGATTGTGCAGCAAAAAACAGATTGACAAATTGTTTTCTGCCGGGAAATCTCTTTTGTTTTACCCGCTGAAAGTTGTTTATTCCGACATCGAGTTTCCGGAACCATTTCCGGCCAAAGTGGCTTTTGCCGTGAGTAAAAAACTGTTTAAAAAAGCAGTGCAGCGCAACTTAATTAAACGCCGCATGCGCGAAGCCTATCGTTTAAACAAGCATTTGCTTGCATCCAACGAAAACCCTGCAAAAAAAGCAATCTTTTTTATTTACATCGGCAAAGAAATTCACGATTTCCAAACCATTGAAAAAGCGACGCAGCGAAGTTTGTCCGCACTGACAAAAAAAGCTATTCCGTATCCATAATTTCGGTTTGCATCCTTACCGAATCTTCGTGAATAAGCTGGAAAAGTATTTTCACAAAAGTTTCGTTCAAATCGAGCTTTTTCCCCACATTTACCCGGTTTTCCATAAGTTGCGACCAACGGTTAATCTGCAATGCCGTAACGTTATTTTCCTTTTTATACCGGCCTATTTCTTTTACAATAGCCACCCTCGAGGAGAGCATTTCGAGCAATTCAGCGTCGATGGCGTCGATGCGGTTCCTAAGCATATCCAAACGGTTTTCAAAATCGGGGTTATTTGCAGTTTGATGCCTGATGACGAGCCTGTCGAGCAATTTTGCCAAATCGGCGGGAGTCACCTGCTGGGCGGCGTCGCTCAATGCACAGGAGGGGTCGATATGCGATTCTATCATCAATCCTTCCATTCCCATGTCAAATGCTTTTTGAGCGATTTCATACAGCAATTCCCTTTTCCCGGCAATATGGCTGGGATCGCAAATTACGGGCAGGTTAGGCAGAAGCCGGCGCAATTCGATTACGGTTTTCCAGTTGGGATAATTGCGGTAAACCGTGTCTCTGAAAGGAGTAAATCCGCGATGAATGGCAACAATATTTTTTATTCCTGCCCGGTAAATGCGTTCAACTGCTCCGACCCAAAGCTGAACATCGGGATTTACAGGATTTTTTATCATCACAACTGTATTGCTCCCTTTAACAACATCTGCAATTTCCTGTACCACAAAAGGGCTTGCAGTGGAGCGTGCGCCAATCCATATTACATCGAGTCCCGCTTTTAGTGCCTCTTCGGTGTGCAGTGCATTGGCTACTTCGGTTCCTACGGGCAATCCGGTTTCCTTTTTTACCATCTGCAGCCATTTCAGGCCAATGGAACCAACACCTTCAAACGACCCCGGCCGGGTGCGGGGTTTCCAAACGCCGCCACGATAAACAAACACACGCGGGTCTTTGGCCAGCAACCTGGCGGTTTCAAGAGTTTGCTGTTCGGTTTCGAGGCTGCACGGTCCTGAAATAAGCAGCGGGTTGTTAATGTGGGGAAGCCACTCTTTTATGGGGTTAATTTCGAAATTTGTACTCATTGCTGTTTTGTATAAAGTTTTACAATTTTTTCTTCATTTTTAATAAAGTGCGGATTTTCACCATCGAGGATGGTTCTGATTTTATTGGCGTTTAAAATAAGTTCTTCCAGCTTATCGAATTCGCTGTTTTTCATACAGTCGCGAAAGTGTTGTAAATGCTGAATATAAACATCCAGAGAGTTAACCACATAGTGGTTGTTTTGTTCAAAAATAGGTTTCCACATCGAACATGAGCTTTTGGCCAGCCTGACTGTTGACCGAAATCCACCACTGGCCAAATCGAAAATAATATTGCGGTTGGCTTTGGCCTGAACGGCATTGGCAAGTGCAAAGGCGGCTGCGTGGGGCAAATGGGAAACAAATGCAGTGCTGTGGTCTTGTTCGTCAGCCGACATGTAAGCGATGTCCATTCCAAGTACCTGAAACATTTTTTCGATGAGCGCCAGATGCTGTGGACCGGATTCCTCATGGTCGCAAACTATGGCAATTTTTCCTCTGAACAAATCGTCGGTTGCCGCAGCAGGGCCCGAATTTTCGGTTCCCGACATGGGGTGTGCCGGTACAAACTGCTTTCTTTTGGGATGGTTCTTAATTGAATCGGTGATTACCTTTTTGGTTGAACCCATGTCGGCTACCGTGGTGTTACGATCAATTCCGTCGAGAACAGCGGGTAGTACTGCAAGTTCCTTATCAACCGGAATGGCAATTATAACCAGGTCGGCATTTTTTATTCCTTTTTCAAGCGGCTCAATCCGGTCAACCAACCCCAGCTTTACTGCTTCGCGGGCATGATATTCATTGGAATCGACACCAGTAAGCGCGGTAGCAAATTTTGTCCGGCGTAAATCTTTCGCCAGCGATCCGCCAATTAATCCAAGTCCGATAACTGTTACTTTCATTTCAGTTTCTTTTATAAAAAAAAGGCCCCGGAATTTCCGGGACCTTTAGCAAAATATTCTTTTACATTTAACAATACTCTACTGGTTGATCCCGCTTTCAGAACCAAAATAAAAATACCAGTAAAAATAAGTATTGTTAATTGTTACATTCATTTTCTTACAATTTGGAAGCAAAGATAGCTATAATTTTTAATTACGAATTATTTTTTTTGCAAAAACCTGTTTCCCGTTTTCCTTTACTACCAGCAAATAAAGGCCATTTGGACCATAGTCCATCTTTATTTCTGAAGATATTTTACCGGATACATTTGAAAAATTAACGGTTTTAACCTTCTGGCCGTAAGTGTTGTACACCTCAAATTGAATTTGTTCTGTGTAACTGTTTACTTGTGCATCGACACGAAATGAACGGGAGAACGGATTGGGATATACCACAATATTTCCGGGTGACAGCAAGGGTTGTGGTGTTGAAACGGGGAATTGTATCCGCAGGTTGTCGATGGCCCACCCCCATCCGTTGGCATAGGGATCGGAATACAGTCTGAAACGGAAAAGTACCGTATCGCCGGAGGAAAAGTTGCCATTCTCAAGCAGACCAATTTGCCTGTTCACAAACAGATCGGGGTTTCCGGCAGCTGTTGAATTAATTCCTGTTATGGAGCTGTTATATTCCTTTTCCCATGAATCATTAGCTCTTGCGTCGTATCCGTCGGCAACGGGCAACCAGGTTTCGCCGCGGTCTTTACTTCCTTCAACAATCACATAATCCCAAAACTCGAAATCGCCGAAACCGGTATCTTTATCTCCGGGTTCAACCAGCACAATTTCATCAAAACTCATTGCCGCATTTTCATTCAAAATCACAGGATATTTCAATAGTGTGACAAAATTAAATTCTGCATCGTCTGTTTCCGGACTTGGGTAGGGATGAGGACTGTGCAAGGCCCCGTTTTTAAATCCATCTTCTGTATAAATATCGAAATCAAAAAGCACGAAATCAGACGTGGGATTATCGAAATCACTGAAATAATCGCCAACCGGGTCATACATTTTTTCCACTTTAAAAGCATAACCTCCATTTTCGGGAATTCTTCCTGTATTCTGAGCAGCGGAAGAGTCGGTTGCTGTCAGCGAATATTCAATGATGTCGCCATCGTTTAACCGATCGGCATTTAACGGGAATTCAGAGGAATAAAGGTTTGCCGGACCAGGTGAAAGGCCGAACGCAGGTTGCGGCTGTCCGTTGATGGAATACTCCGCAAAAACGGTATCGACACCGAGATTGTCATCGACCAGTGCTTCTATTCTGAGGCGTTTCCCGGTAATAAAATAGTAAGGAATTGGCTCGTGTTCGATTTGCGGTGAAATCATGTCGGGTCCGAAATTCAGCGTAAAAAACTCAGCCGGTGCTTCTGAAGGATTTTTAAAAATTCTGCTTTTATCATCTGCCGCACTAATGTAGTACTGAACCAGGCCCTCTTCGAAATCAGGACTCCATTCGGCTTCAAACATTCCGGATGTATTCAGTTCTAAAGGAATCGAGTCGGTGTGGGTATTAAAAGTATCTGACGACGGCACCACAAACAATTTTGCCGTATCCAACGGAAAATCACTGGTAATCTTCACCTCAAAACGCACAGGTTGGGCCGATTCTTTGTCTTTTACGGGAATAAATTCCAACAACATGTTTTTCCAACCCAAATCTGCCAGAATTCCCATGGTAAGCGGGCCGGGATCGTGAATTGCCTCTCCTCTGCCAAACGAATGCGTCATTAAAGCATTGATGTCTTTCGAGGGATAAGTATTATCGTTTAAATGATAGATGCTCGAACCGTTGTTCCATGTTAACGGTGCATAAAGCCGGGGCCTTACATTGTTATTCTCTGCTCGTGCAACCGGGCTGTTGGCATACAACAAATTGGAAACGAGCGCGTTTCTCAGCGGCTGAGAAGGATTTTCGTAAATTGTGGAATCCACAAGACGCGCGCCGTTAAACCGTTCCACCAGGCAGTCAAATGATGTAACGTCTCCATCTTCCCACCAACCGTAACCACCCAACTGACCGCTGACATAGAAAAATCCTGTAAAACCCAGCCCGTGGCACATCTCGTGCAACACCACCGAAACAAAATCATACATTAAAACCGGCGTTTCTCCATCTGTTCCAAAATACCAGTTAATATCTTCGTTAAAATCGGCTACTATATCAGGGCGTTCGGGTCCGGTAAGCGCTTTGCCCACTATTTTTTCGGCAAGTGCAATCGGGTAATAAATTTCCCTGCGCGGTGCTCCTTCAAAGTTTTTTTTAAAATCGGACGGAGCACAACTGCCCAAAACATTTTGTCCTTTGCGCCGCCAGTTGGCTTGAACATGAATCGGAACAGGCGATTCTATTAGCTGCTCCAAAATGCTTACGGCATATTCAAAAGCCTGCATTGCCTCCTGGGGGAAAAGACTGTAATCCACTACAAAGTCAGATTTCTTTTCGCCCGACTTCAATAAATTCATCACCTCTTCAGGTGGTGGAGTAAAACCCTTTTCAATTTTATCAGATGCATAACATACCGGCGGAGCAGGAGCATTCATTTGCTTTTGCCACAGTTTTTGCCCGGCAGCAGAGATCGTTCCCGCCAGCATTATCAATACGACAAATACTTTTAGCATTTTTCTGTTTTATTTCAAACTATATACAAATGTCGTTTATAAAAGTTTGAAAATAAAATAAGTTGAACAATCTCCGCCCTGCATTTCAAAAATTTGACAAAAAAATTAAGAAGCCGGAATTTACTTCCCTTTTTTTGAAGTGAGGAGTTTGTACATAATAACGGTCGAGGTAACAAAACCTGCAAACGATGCTCCAAAAACTACAATTAATAATGTTCCCATATTTAAAACTATTAATATATTGATTATAAACTATTTAATTTTTCACTATTTTATTGGAAGAAACAATACGACTTCCATTGCTGATATTTACCACATATATTCCGGGACTTATTTCTGATAAATCGATTTGTTTTTTTGATGAGAAAAATGGTTCAATTCCGGTTTCGCGCCGAATTGTTTTTCCAAACAAATCGGACACCACAATTTCTACCGGTTCATTTCCATTAAGTTCCGACCATTCAACAAAAAGATGGTTTTTGGCGGGATTGGGATAAACCTGGAAACTGCCTGTTGCCAATAGTTCTTTTGTTCCAGTCTGCAATTCCTGAATTTTCAGGTTATCCACAGCCCATCCAAAGCCATTCACCGATTTGTCGGAAACCATTCGGAAACGGAACAACACCGTATCGCCGGTTTCCAACCCAGTGTTTTCGGTGAGGTTAATGATGCGATTTACAAACATACTTTCGTGAGGTTTGGCCTCAGATGTTTGGTTTAAAAAACTATTTTTAAAGGCAGAATACCAGGTTTCATTTATTCCGGAATCATACCGGTCGGTTAACGGCAACCAGCTAACTCCTCCGTCTTTACTTGCTTCCACAAGCACAAAATCCCACAATTGCGGCTCGATTTCGCGGCTTCCCGGCTCCACCAACACCACCTCATCGAAAGAGAATTGTCCGTTGGGTTGAATAATTACCGGGTATTTTAATTGTGCTGTAAGACTATGCTTTTCCTGTTCAAGCGCCGAAACAGGATAAGGATTTTGAGTGTGCAAAACATTTCCTGAAAAACCGTCCAATGCTGAAATTGTAAAATCGGAAACTGCAAAGTCATCCCCTGCTCTGTTAAAATCGGAAACGTAACCCGTAACTGGTTGATAGGGCGAATAAATTTCCACTTTTTGAAAGCCCAACGCAGGGAATGAGCGTTTGTTCCCTCTCGATGAATTGTCGATAGCGGTAAGGCGGTATTCCAGCAAATCATTGGGTTTTAGCTGATCGGGGAATTGCAGCTTTCCCGCATATAAATCATTTTCAAGTATTTCGAGTGAAAAGGGCTCCTGAGGTATTCCGTTAATTTTATATTCTACACTAACCGATTTAATGCCTAAATTGTCTTTGGCTTCAGCACTCAACGCTATTTCCCGGGCCGCACCGGTAATAAATTTCACCGGGTTGTGAAACAGGTCGGGCACATAATAGTCGGGGCCAATACGCAAGTTAAATTTTTTTGCCGGTGTTTCAGCCGGGTTTTTAAAAACACGACCTCCGGATGTTTTTACTTCAATGTAATACTGGATTTTCCCGGTTGCAAAATCGAGGGGTAATTTTCCTTCAAAATTATAGGCTGTTCCGGTTTGTTCCAAAACTGCTGTTTGCTGCGTTGAAAAATTATCGGTTGAATAAACGATTTTTACGCTCGAAAAATCTTCATCATTCTCTGAAATCACTCCCATTTTCACCGGGATTTCAGCCACTGCTTCTTCCATGTCTTTAAAAGGTTTAAATTCGAATTTAACCGAGCTCCACCCGAGTTCAGCAAGAATATTCAGTGTTATTTCGCCCGGATCATGTATGGCTTCACCCTTACGCGCCGTGGGTGTCATCAGGCTATTCTCCCGGCCATAGGTATATCCTTTAAGGTGATAAATGCTGGAACCATCACTCCAGACCGAAGGGGCAAAAACCCAGTCGATTGTGTTGAACTGGTTTGAAGAAGTTGTTTGGCATAACTTCAGGTTTTCTGAAGTAAGCTGTTTGTGCAGTTCGGTCGAAGGACTTTTGAATAATGATTTATCGGCAATTTTCTGATTTTGATGATTAAAAATATAATAGTCGTAAATGCTGGGAAGATTATTGGTATTGTTGAAAAATCCTTTCCCGTCGGCGCCCTTCAAAAAACCCGAAAATCCGAGGCCGTGTGTAATTTCATGTAAAACAGAACTTACGAAATCATATTGGTTGGAAGGTGTGTTTCCATCGGTTCCGAAATACCATCTTATGTTGCTGTTAAACTGGCAAATAATGTCGGGTTTTCCTGCATTCAGTTCCTTTCCGCTGATTTTTTCGGCCAGGGCAACCGGATAATAGGTATCGCGCTGGGGGGTGCCGTTAAAATTACTGAAAAAAACAGACGGACGCCCCTGCGCCATAACATTGCTGCTCATTTGCTCCCAATGTGCTTCAACATGCACTGGTACGGGCGAAATAATTAATGATTCCCATATGGAAACCGCATACTGAAAAGCCCTTTTCGCTTCTTCAGGAAAATTATGGAAAGAAACCTTAATGGATGCCTGAGGTGTTTTTGCCGATTTTAACCGGTTAAATTTTTGCGGCGGAGCAACAAAAGTTTTGTTCACCTCGTCAACCGCTATATTAATAAAGCTTTCAGCGGGGGCAGTTGAGCTTTTATACTGTTCCTGTGCCTTAACATTGCCAACAAAGGCAATGAAAAGAGCCAAACGAAGCGTCCACTTCATTGTATTTCGAAATTAAGGTTTGTAAATCAAGGACTAAAGTACAACTTAAAGTAATTCGCAGCAGAAATTTGATGCTGAAATAAAGTGGTTCAATTTGCTGAAACTGCATGGGAATTTTGCTGACTTTAAATCAGCTTAAGTTGCTGATTGCGAGTACAGCCACATTTGAACTAAATTTAATTCGATTTTTTATTCCGATAAAATCAATCAGTCACAAAAAAAATTAATATTTTTGTGATAGTTGAACTTATTAATAATCAATAGGTTTTAGTTACATATTTCCGAAACATAAAATCAATTTGGAGGATGCTCAATGAAAAAAATCCTTGCAATAGACGACAATGAAATAAATTTAGTACTGTTAAATCAAATCATTAAGCTGTATTATTCTGATTTTACTTTTTTGCAGGCCACCTCTGGAAAAGAAGGTATTACCCGGGCCGTCGAAGAAAAACCGGAAATTATTTTACTCGACATTTTAATGCCGGAAATGGATGGATATGAAGTATGCGAATATTTAAAAAGCAATTCAGCGACCCGTCACATTCCCATTTTAATGATTTCGGCCCTGGGACAAAACCCCATAGAACGCACCAAAGGACTTAATGCCGGAGCCGATGCTTTTATCTCCAAACCATTTAGCCAGGATGAGCTGCGGGCGCAAATCGATGTGGTTTTGCGTATAAAAAAAGCCGAGGATTTACTGCGAAAAAGAAATGAAAGCCTTGAGGTTCTGATAAAAGATCAAACCACAAAATACCTGCAAAGCGAAGAGCGGTACCTGCAAATTTCAGAACATGCACTTGAGTTTTACTGGGAAGTTGACTCCAGTGGAATTTTCAGTTATGTAAGTCCGGTTATTGAAAAAATACTGGGCGAGAAGCCCGAAGACATTATCGATGAGACAGACTACAAAACACTTTTTCAACTGAAAGCGCCAAAAGGGAAAAAATCTGTCATAGAAGACAGCTTTCAGAATCGCTCGAGTTTTAACGATTGCGAGATTGAACTAAAAGTAAAAAATAAAGAAAAAATCTGGTTGTCGGTTAGCGGTTTTTCAATCTTCGATAAAAAGAATGCATTTTACGGGCTGCGCGGAGTTTGTTACGATATTACCAAACGCAAACAAGCCGAAATTGCGCTGAAAAAAAGCCTGAAACAAATAAAAAATTACCAGAAAAAACTGAAAAACCTGAACACCGAACTTACCCTTGTTGAAGAAAAAGAACGCAGAAGAATTGCGGAAAATCTGCACGATAGCCTTGGGCAAACCCTGTCGCTCGCTTTCATTAAACTTTCTTCCCTTGCCAGCGAGAAGTTTTCGCCCCGGGTGGAAAAAACTTTCAATGAAATTTCCGATTTACTCAACAAAGCCGTTTCTGAATCGCGCACATTAACCTACGATCTCAGCCCTCCCATTTTGTATGAACTGGGACTTATTCCGGCGTTTAAATGGAAACTGGAAGAGATAGAAGAAAAGCACCGCTTAAAAACCCTTCTTAAAGGTGAAAACCAAAAAATTGGAATCAGAAAAGAATTTAATATTTTTCTTTACCGCATTGTGACCGAACTGCTCAATAATGCAATTAAACATTCAAAAGCAGATTTGATCGAACTGGAAGTAAAAAAAGAGAAAAAATATTACTATATTTCAGTACGTGATAACGGAACAGGTTTTAAGAAACAGCGGAACAAAAAAGCCACTTTAAACGGGGGTTTTGGTTTGCTAAGCATAACCGAACGGCTCGACAGCATAAAAGGCCATTTGGAAATAAAGTCAGCTATAGGAAAAGGAACAACGGCAACAGTAATTATACCAACAAGCGAAGAATTATAAATTATGGCAACAACAGTACTAATTGCAGACGACCACCAATTGTTCAGGGAAGGATTGGTGAACTTAATTTCCTCAGCTCCTGATGTAGAAGTGATAGCCGAAGCCAAAGACGGCAGGGAAGCCACTGAAAAGGCGAAAAAAATTAAACCCGACATAGTACTGATTGATATTGGAATGCCTGTGATGAACGGTATAGAGGCGACCCGGATTATTAAAAAAGATAACCCGGGTACTAAAGTCATTGCGGTATCTATGCATTCCGACAGGCAGTTTGTTAAAGGCGCACTTGAATCGGGAGCCGATGGGTACCTGCTAAAAAA
The DNA here is from genome assembly GCA_964639655.1 of uncultured Mariniphaga sp. Classification (GTDB taxonomy): domain Bacteria; phylum Bacteroidota; class Bacteroidia; order Bacteroidales; family Prolixibacteraceae; genus Mariniphaga. The sequence goes on along the minus strand of CAZXHP010000016.1, from coordinate 15,730 downwards.
CTGTACTTACCGGCAACTTATCGATGCCATCCAATCAGTTATTTCGGGTAAAAAATACCTGAGTGACGATATCACCGAAATGGTTATTCAAGGTTATCTCGATCCGGAAGATAGCTCTTCCGACGGGCAGGTTGACCTTTCAGAACGGGAGTTAGAGGTGCTTAAACTTTATGCCGAAGGAAAATCGACCCGCGAAATCTCTGAAAAACTCTTCATCAGCGTTAAAACTGTTGGAACACACAAGCAGCATATTTTTGAAAAACTCGGGCTGAAAAGTAATGCCGATATGGTAAAATATGCCATTAAAGAAGGATTAATTCAACTTCAGTAAAATCTGCTAAAGCCCGGAATCGTTTGCCACGCCCAAAATTCCCAGGTAAAGTAACTTTGCCGCATCTTCCATTATTTCAGGAGTTAAAACATTTATTTTGTCGAGCGGATGGTGGTAATATACCGGGAAAATCGAATTGCGGGTCCATAATGAAAAAGTTGGAATGCCGGCATTTTCAAATAAAGAAGCATCGGAACGGGGTCGCCCGTAATTTTTTCTTTGCGCTGAAGCAGCCATTTCCCGGTGTAAATAATTGGTATTAGCCGTTTCAAAATGCCTGAAAAGTTCAGGATAACTTTTCCCGTTCGAAACAAAAAATCCGGTTCCGTTGCCCACCATGTCCAGGTTAATCATCATCACAGTTTTTTCGATTGGAAACAAGGGATTTTCCACGTAATAACTGCTGCCGTACAATCCGCACTCTTCGCCGCCAAACAAAATGAACATCACTGAACGTTTGGGTTTCACATCCGATTGTGCCAGTGCTTTTGCCGCGCCCAAAATATCGGCAACACCCGATGCATTGTCGAGCGCCGAAGGAAATACCTCTCCCAGGTAACCCTGTCCGTCGAGGTGTCCGCCAATTATTATCACTTCCTCTTTTAACACCGGATCTGTGCCTTCAATCCACCCCACTACATTACACGATTTCGCATCAGGGAAATGTTTGGTTTCGGCAGAAACAGTGACTTTCTGACGCGGATTCAATGCAAAGGAAACCGGTTTTATTTCTGCCAGTGATTTTTTTACTTCACTGTAATTTTTCCCCGCATCCTTAAAAATTTGGCGGACTACTTTTTCATCAATGTGCACATATACAAAATTTTCGAGATAAACTGTATTCGGATTGGCAATTTTTCCTACATAAAGCAATCCCGCTGCGCCATGTTTCACCGCATTTCTGAATTTATAGCGATGATAGGCATACGGCGTCCATTTTGCCAGGGTGGAATCATTTTTTGTATAAGGTGTTCCCGATTCCATTATAACAATTTTCCCTTCTACGTTTACATTTTTATAATCATCATACTCCAACTCCGGGGCGGTTATTCCAAATCCCACATAAATTAATTCTGCCGTAACAGTTCCCGGCGCCGAGTTCGAACCCGGGAAATAATCTTCCGGGAATGTGTATTCCGTCTCATTTTTACCGTTCAACGTATAAGTAAAACTCCCCGATGAATACACCTCGGTAAAGGCATTGGGGAAATACTGAAAATAACTGCCATTGCCGGCGGGTAAAATTCCCCATTCTTCCAATTTCCCGGCACACCACCGGGCGGCTTCGAGGTACCCGGGCGAACCCGACAAACGTCCTTTATATTTATCAGCAGTTAATGTGTCTGCAAAATTCAGAATTTCATGACTTGAAATCGAGTGAAAGCCCCGGAGAAGGTCTTCATTTTTTGTGTCTTGTGCAAAGGAGTTAAAAAATAAAAACAGGTAAAGCAGAACAAATAAGCCGACATTATTTTTCATAATCTATTAAATTTTAGGGGCAAAAATAGGAAACCTTGCCCGAAAAACAGGAAAAAAATTCAGCCCTTGGTTTTTTAACAATAATTTTGTTTTGGGCATAAGATGTAATTTTCTGAACCTTCCAGTGTAACACAATGTTGTATTGAATTTTGCATTAAATTTTGGTAACGGAAAAAATGAACCAAAGAAAATTACATATTAAAGCATCGCTAATCGGCACGTTGTTTCTAACCATTTATGCCTTTTTCCATGCAATGTTAAAGCGCCGCTTTTTAGTGCACTGGACATTGAATACATCCGCCCGCTGAATAAAAATAAAACCGTTGTTAATCAACTGTTTATTCAAAAAAAAGCTCCGGGATTACCCCGGAGCTTTTAACCTTTTCAGCTCTATTTAAAC
>CAZXHP010000016.1:0-13420 GCA_964639655.1 uncultured Mariniphaga sp. | reverse complement strand
AAAAAAAGCTCCGGGATTACCCCGGAGCTTTTAACCTTTTCAGCTCTATTTAAACCCAACCAATCAGATAGTTAATAATTCGCCAAAAAGGGTTGTTTTCAGGAAATTAAAGCAGGCTTAAAATCTCAATGTCCAACTGAATATTTGAATTGGCCGAAACTGAAATATTATTCAGTAACAAGCCACCAATGGTGCTGTTTGCATTTAATAATCCTTTAAAAGTAAACTGGTTTTCACCGGTTTTTTCGTAAGAAGCCAGGTGCACTTCATAATCGCCTTCTTCCAGGAACGAAAGGTTATAACTTCCGTCCGGCTCAACCTTTGCGCTTGTAACAGCTTTGGCAAACATTACTTCACTTTCGCCGCTGCCAGTCGTTTCGGCTGATGCACTAAAATCGCCCTTTTTGTAAATAAATACATAGGTTTTAGCATCGGCATCGAGTGTGTTTTCAATTTCACCCGAAACTTCTCCACACTCATCTTCTGCTACTACCCTCAAAGCATTTTTCAGTTCTGCTGAAGTAACAAACTTATATTCAGCGGAGGCTGTACCTTCCTGGTTCCGAACCACTGCTTTACGCAAATCGAAATCGATAACCACCGAAGTTTCAGCCCCTTGTGAAACATCAAACGCTTTTGAAACAGCAACTTCGCCAGATGCAGTGGCCTCTGCAAACAGATCGTGCTTCGCATCGTCATCGGTAAGCACGTAACAACCCGGTGCATTCCCCGAAGCATCGGCCTCCTGGTCGAGCACAAGTGTAATCTGGTTGTACGATTTGGCGGCTACTTCTTCGCTCAACAGCAGTTTCGTGTTGCCATTCTGATAGGCCGAGATTTCAATGGTTTGTTTGGTGAAACCCTCCACCGACTCTCCGTCAATTTTTACATCAGCAACCGTCACAAAAGTCCCCTGAATATTTAGATCATCAGATGGTGCATCGGTTAATTTTACTGTAAGTGTTCCTTTTTCAGCACTGTCGGTGTCGTCATCCTTTGAGCATTGCACAAACAAAACCGCTGAAATCAAGGTCATCACTGCAATAAAAATACTTCTCCTTTTCATAGTGTTCTTTTTTAAAATGAGGTTTTAAATAATTAATTATTTTACTTCAATTACTGCGTATTTGGTAAGCTTCCAGAATTCTTCCGGATCTTCAATTTCAAGATAGGCTATTAAATCGTCCTGGTAAACCAAACGGTAAGAACTGTCGGAATGTTCAGAAATTACTTCTGCTTTTTTGGCATAAAGTGGAATGGTTTGCGTACTTCTGATGTCGAGTTCTGTAAAATAATTTTCATTTAAGTTTTTGTTGAGGGTCTTGTTTTTACCGAGAATTCCCAGAATTCCACCTTCCCGCGTAACAACACCGTTTTCCTTCAATTCTTTAAAAGTACCGAAAGTCCAGTAAGCTTTATGAAGCTGTTCGTCCATTTGCTGAAGTTTTTCCGATTTTTCCACAATGGAATCGTTCATAACGCTGATGGAATCGTGCATTACCAGGATTTCCTGTGTCATTTCGTTCACTTTCATGTCCATTTCAGCCAGCTGAAAGTCTTTTTGTTCCAGTTCGCGTTGCAGTTGAACCACCACTTCGTTTTGTTCTTTTAAGTCGCTGGTGAGTTTTGCAATTCTGTTTCTGAACGAAGAAAGTTCAACATTCGATGAGGCCAGTTTTTCATTTAGCTCTTCAATTTTTTTCTCGCTTTCCTCGAGCATGGTATTCATTAGCGCAATGTCTTCAATAATCCGTTCTTTCTGATCCGGACTGCCTTCCTGTTGCTCCAGTTCAAGCTGTCCGCGCTTGTTTTTAATGAACGTGATATTTTCTTCAATTTCACTAATCGTACCATCCAGGTCATTAATTACAGAATCTCTGGTTTCAATTAACGCGTCCAGTTTGTTTTTTTCAACATACAACTCGCTAATTTTTGCGTCTTTATTGAGAACGATAATGAAACCGGTAATTGCGACCAACAGAACAATTGCTCCCGTTACAATATTCCGGAGCAGTGATTTTTCCCATTTTTTTGAATTGTCTTCATTAATACCTTTTTTCATGGCTTATCCTCCTAAATTAGTTTAACACTTCACCGGCTTTTGGAATACTTTGTTTTTAATTTACAATTCCTTTTACCGGAATGACAGGTAACCAGCCAATTAAAATGCCAGAGAACGGCAATCAACTCATCTGGCTAATTTTCAAGGTGTTAAAAAATAAAATGCCGTGAATGTATTATTCCATTTGATAATATTTTTATCAAATTGATAGACACCGGGGTTCCATTCAGATAAATTTTTAGTTATTCGGAATCTTTGGATTTTTTCATCATACGGTAAACAGTTGCAACACCAATTCCAAGTTTTTCGGCCACAAGCGCTGTGTTGTTGTTGTATTTTCCGAGGTACTTTTTTAAAATTCTGAGGTTGTATTCCTTTAATGTCAATTCCTGTTCGGTAATGTCGGGCATAAGCATTTCGTTTTCCAGAATGATGTTTTCGCCGGTAATTTCGTCGTTGTCGGCCAGAGTAATGGCCAATTCCATAACCGATTTCAATTCTCTGATATTTCCCGGGAAACTATAAGCCAGAAGTTTATCAACAGCTGATTTGGACAGATTTTTAGCCGGAATTCCGTTTTCGGCACAAAATTCATGAATAAAATGTTTGGCCAGCAATACCACATCGTTTCCCCTGCTTCGCAAAGGAGGAAGTTCGATGTGCAGGCCGTAAAGGCGGTAATACAGGTCTTGCCGGAACGTCTTTTTCAACACCTGTTCCTGCAGGTTCTGATGCGTTGCCACTATAATCCTGCAGTCGGTTTTTACCGGCTTGTTGCTTCCAATGCGCACAATTTCTTTTTCCTGAAGCGCTCTTAGCAGTTTAGCCTGCAGGGCAACGTCCAGTTCGGCAATTTCATCCAGAAAAAGGGTTCCTCCGTGGGCTTCTTCAAACCTTCCGATGCGCCTGTAATTAGCGCCTGTAAAAGCGCCTTTTTCAAAACCAAACAGTTCGCTTTCGATTAAATCGTGTGGAATAGCAGCTACATTTACCGCAACAAACGGTTTGTCGGCCCGCGAAGAGTTGTAATGAATTGCTTTGGCCACCAGTTCTTTTCCCGTTCCTGTTTCGCCGGTAATGGTAACCGTAATTCCGGTGCGGGAGGCTTTTTCAATTAAACTGTAAATTTGTTGCGTTGCACTGCTGTTGCCCACAATGGTATTCTCGTAGCCGTACTTTTTTTTCACCTCGCTGCGCAACGAGATGACTTCGCGTTTCAGCCGTTGCCCTTTTCTAATGTTTTGAACGGTATTAAGCAGCCGTTCGCGGATGTCGTTCGATTTTACAATATAATCATAAGCGCCAAATTTCAGCAGCTCGACCACCACCTCAATTTCACTCTGTTCTGAAATCAGAATCACCTGAATATCTTCGTTTCCGGCTTTTATTTTTTTCAGCATTTCAAGCCCTTTAATGTCCGGAAGCCGGTAATCGAGGGTAATTACATCAGGTGCTTTGTGTAAATTATCGAGGCAATCTTTGCCCGTTGTGAATGATTCAATGTCGTAATCGGGATTTAAAGAGAGGTTATGCACGAGTAGCCGGTTGTACCACTCATCATCTTCAACAACAAATATTCTGAAAGGTTTTTCGTCCATTTTTTGGTAAAATTAAGCCGGGTTTCTTTTAAATTAATTGTGGAAGATAGCCATTTTTTTTTGAGTTAAAGCAATTGAAAAATCAGGTTTGTTTCATTTCCCAGTTGGTTAAAAACTGTTTTAAAAATTCGATGACTTCGGCTGTTTCAGTTTTTACAGCGGCAAATAACTCCATAATTTTGTTTTCACCGGGATTTATTTCCGAAATGTTTTCGAGCATTTTAAGTTTTTCGTAAAGTTCTTCTGCTTTTAAATGTTTGCAGGGCGCTGCCATTTTGTGTGCGGTTTCCGAAACAGTTTCCCATTCTTTTTCGGCCACTGCTTTTTCGAGGGTTTTTAATCCGCTTTCTGCAGTTTTGAACCAGAGCAAAATCATTTCTTTAAAAAACCCGGGATCGCCGGCTGCAATTTTTTCCAGGTCATCAGGATTAATTTTGGGATCCGTTTTAACGTTTTTATCCGGTAATGCGGGATTCCATACTTGAGCAACAACTTCAAACAGTTCTTGTTCAGAAAACGGTTTAACTAAAAAACCTGCCATTCCAGCCTTTTTACTGGCCTCCTGGTCGGCAATACGATCAGAAGCCGTAACTGCCACAATACGCGCATCCGGTTTTTTTCCCAGGATTTCCCGCGCAGCCTCCAGCCCGTTTTTCTGAGGCATGCGCATATCCATAAAAATCAAATCGAATGTATTTTTCAGGGCCAGCGAAACAGCTTCACTGCCATTTTTTGCCTCCTGGTATTTTACCCCCCACTTGTTTAAAATATTTATTAGCACAAACCGGTTAAAGGTTTCATCATCGGCAATCAGAATTTCCCTTTTTTTAAAGTAGGCCGGAATTTCCGGTGCAAAAAATGTTTCGTGGGTAATTTGCGACGGGTCGCCTGTCAGAAAAGGAATTGAAACCGACATAGTGGTGCCGGCGCCAGGTTCGCTTTCAACCGAAATGGTTCCATCCTGCATTTCCACCAGTTTTTTGACAATGGCAAGTCCGAGCCCTGTTCCGCTGTATTTTTTTCCCGAAAAATTATCTGTTTGTACGTATTCGTCAAAAATAACCTGCTGGTTTTCTTTGGAAATTCCGATTCCGGTGTCGGTAACTTTAAAGTGGAGCCACGTTTTTTGGGCATTGTCCGATTCTGCTTTTACCTTCAGTTCAACCTTTCCGAAGTCGGTAAATTTTACGGCGTTCCCCACCAAATTGATTAGAATTTGTTTCAGCCGCAATGAGTCTCCCAACAGGGCTTCGGGAAGCGGTTCTTCGGGTGAGTAGATCAATTCAATTCCTTTATTTTTTGCTTCCGGTTCCTGCACTTTTGTAACTTCTTCAAAAACTGAAGCCGGCGAGAAATGCACCGACTTGAGTGACAATTTATTGGCCTGAGATTTTGAAAAATCGAGTGTGTCGTTAATAATCGATTTAAGGTGGCTGGCTGACTGGGCCAATACCGCCAGTTGTCGGTTAAAAGAGTCTCCCGGAGTCTGGGTGTGCAACTGCTCGGCTATGTTGTAAATGGCATTTACGGGGGTACGCAATTCATGGCTAACATTGGCAGCAAACTGTTCCTTTGCCCGGGCCAGATCTTCAGCCTTCTTTTTTGCTTTTTTTAAAGCACGCTGGTAAGCACGGGTTTTTCGCTGGTAATTAAAAAGCAAAAAAATAACAGCCAAAAGCAAAACCACCGCCGCCGCCGAAAACATTGCCAACCGTTTGTAGGTAATTTGAGCCAGGCGGTGTGCTTCTTCAATTTTTGAAAAACGCTTCCCTGCTTCGTATCGCTCTCCCCACTGAACCAGTTGGTTCAGCTTTTTCCCGATTTCTCCGTTCCGCTCAATTAATTTCGATTCGAGAATGTTAATCTGGGAATCTTTTTCTTTCATCGACGACTCAATATCCTGAATTTCATCCCTAAGCTGAGTTCTTTCCAGGTTTTGTTCAACGAGTAAAGTATCGAAAGTCACTTTTCGTTTACCGAAAATTCCCTTTAAAAAACCTTTTTCCTTCGATTCTGTGATAACGGTATCAACCGGTGTAACTTCGAGTTTTGAATAAATTTCGCTGAATGCAGGTGCTTTACTCTGCGCTGAATTGTGCAAATCGAGAATTCCCTGCCAGATATCAATTTTCTCGAGGGCGAGGGTGTGAAAGGAATCAATCATTGCAGCATATTCCGGCGAATAATTATTTTGCAGTTTTTTAAGTTTATTTTTTACAACTTCGCTGGTTTGCCGGTAAGGTTCCAGGTTTTGTTTTTCGTTGGTTAGCACGTACAATCGCACAGAATTCTCGATAGTAGCTAAATCAGAGGCAATATCTTTAATTACAAAAAGCTGATAATCAGGAGTCGCTTCCTGTTGCACCGAAAAAACAATGTTTGAAAGACTTTTATAGGCCAGGTATCCGGTAGCAATTACCGAACCGGCAATTATAACAGCCAAAAGCGTAACCTGAACTTCAATTCTTAGTTTTGCCATCCAGTCAGTAATTTACAATTATCTGATTTCCAAACCTGCCGATTTGATTACTAAACGTAAACAATCTTTATTTGTTGAGTGCCGGTTCAAATCTTTGAAAGCAAATAAATAAATTTTCAGGTTATTTCCCGCGGGCCAGGTCAATTCCCATTTTCTGCCCTTTGTAAGAAGCATTTGAGAAAGCGCTCAGAATCTGTTTTTCGTACCGTTTGTCCACCTCGAAAAAAGAGAAATTTTTCATCACCTCAATCGCGCCGATTTCCGCACTTTTGTTGGGCAAATGCTCATTCACCAGGTCAATAATCTTCCGTTTGTTGATACCGTTTTTCTTTCCGAGTGTAAAAAAGAAGCGCGAAAACTCATAATTATTTCTTTTTTTGCCGCTTCGGCTGTTTTGACTACCTTTTTCAAAACGGTCGTCTCTGTTGCGTTTTCCACGTCTTCTTTTTTCATTTGGTTCAAAATCCCGCTCGTTGTGTCGCGATTCATCTACATTAATGTCGGGCGCATTTTCGTAATATTTTAAAAAGCGGTTAAACTCTACCGAAACAAACCGTTTAATCAAATCCTCGCGATTGAGCCACGAAAGCTTTTTATAAATCACCGGCATAAACTGTTCAATTTCTGCCTCGTTCACCTCAATTCTTTCCATCTTATCGATGAGGTTGAACAGTTGTTTTTCACAAATTTCCTTTCCGGAAGGAACCGTTTTTTTTATGAACGTTTTATTCACTTTTTTCTCCACCTGACGCAATTTCCCTTTTTCGCGCAGGTGAATCATGGTTACCGAAATGCCTTTTTTCCCGGCCCGTCCGGTGCGTCCGCTGCGGTGAATATAAATCTCCGGGTCGTCGGGCAAATTGTAGTTGATAACATGCGTCAAATCATTCACATCGAGGCCGCGGGCAGCTACATCGGTAGCTACCAGCATTTGCAGGTGTTTGTTTCGGAAACGTGCCATCACATGGTCGCGCTGTGCCTGCGAAAGGTCGCCGTGGAGTGCATCGGCATTGTAACCATCCTGCATAAGTTTGTCAGCTACTTCCTTGGTTTCGGCACGTGTGCGGCAAAAAATTATACCGTAAATATTCGGATTGATGTCAGCCACCCGTTTTAGCGCAATGTAGCGATCTTTGGCATGGATTAAATAGTAGTGATGTTCCACATTCTCGGCGCCGGTATTCTTTTTCCCCACCGAAATTTCGTAGGGATCATTCATATACCGGTTGGCAATGGAAACAATCTCTTTGGGCATGGTAGCCGAAAAAAGCAGGGTTTGTTTTTCTTTTGGCGAAGTTTCTAAAATGGCGTCCAAATCGTCTTTGAATCCCATAGAAAGCATTTCGTCGGCTTCGTCGAGTACCAGCCATTTTATGGCGTTTACTTTCAATTTTTTGCGTTTGATTAAATCGAGTGTGCGGCCAGGTGTTCCCACTACAATATGAGCTCCGCGGTTCAGTTGGGTAATCTGTTTTTGAATATCCGCACCACCGTAAACCACGGCAATATTAATTTTGGACGAGAACTTCGCAAAGTTGGTTAAATCGCTGGCAATTTGAAGCGCCAGCTCCCTGGTTGGACTTAAAATCAAAGCCTGTGTATGATTTTTCGAAGTGTCGGTTTGCTGAATAATGGGCAAACCAAAAGCGGCTGTTTTACCGGTGCCGGTTTGCGCCAAAGCCACCATGTCGGTGTTATTTTCCAGTAAAAAAGGAATGGTTTGTTCCTGAATGGGGGTGGGTAATTCAAAACCCAGCAATTCAACTGCTTGCTGAATTTCGGGGCTGAGACCCATTTCGTTGAATAATGTCATGTAAATACCTCTAAAATTTGTGGGCGCAAAGGTAACCTTTTTTAATGTATTTCAGGGATTTATGTCATCTTCTTTTCTGTTTTAACAAATAGATAATTCTGATGGGCGGTTAACCATTTTTTAAAACGGTGGTAAAAGTAATTTCAACTGAATTCCGTTACATTTGTTTGATTTTTTATACTAATTCAACTGAATTGCATGAAAAATAGAAAACATAGAAACCCGGTTGATTTTCCTATTTGGATGATTTTAACCGGATTAGCAATTGTATGCTGTACAGTGAATTTAAAAGCGCAAAACGATACAATTGTCCCGGTTGACGAAGATCCCGAAAAAATCTTGCGTAAAATTAATATCCGTAATCTTACCGATGGCGGCTTTAATTTTTGGTATGACGATTTTTCGGGACACTGGGCCGGAGTTGATTTTGGCTTCAATTTATTTACCAACCCCGACTATTCCGGCTATTCCAGTGAATTTATGGAGAACGATATTTTTCGTTCCAATTCCACTTACCTGAACCTGATTCAGCAAAGCATTGGCCTTCAGCGAAACAGGAATACCATTGGGCTGGTTACCGGTGTGGGGTTACAACTTAAAAGTTACAGGTTAGAGCGAAACACTACTATCCAGCGGCTCGAAAACGGCAGAATTGAGCCGCACACCCTTTATTTCGACCAGAATCAAAAATCGAAATTATCCATTGTTTCACTGATGGTTCCTTTGCTTGCAGAATTTCAAATTCCGGTCAATCATTACAAAAACCGGCTCTACATTTCGGGCGGAGCGTTTGGAGGAGTTCGTCTCGGAAGCCATACCAAAATTAAATACCGGGCCGACGGGAAAAAAGAAAAGCTGAAAACACCGGGGCACTATTCGCTACAGGATTATAAGTATGGTTTAATGGTTAGAGCGGGCTACCGTTGGGTAAATGTTTTTGCAACATACGAACTGGTACCGTTGTTTAAGGAAAACAAAGGACCGGAGCTTACGCCGGTAACATTTGGAATAACGCTTATCCGTTTTTAAAAATTTATAAACATGAGACCCTACATTTTAGAAGAAACCAATTGGAGACAGATTAAAAATCAGAAATACGACGTAGCCATCCTTCCTTGGGGCGCCACAGAGCCGCACAACTACCATTTGCCATACGGGACCGATTCGCTGGAAACCTGCCGTATTGCAGCCGATGCTGCACAAAAAGCCTGGGAAAAAGGTGCGAAAATTATGGTACTCCCGGCCATTCCGCTGGGCATTCAAAACATGGGACAGATTGAACTGCCGTTTTGTTTGCACACCCGTTTATCCACCCAGCAAATGATTTTGGAAGATATTTTGACGGCACTTTACAACCAGGGAATCCGAAAATTTGTGTTATTGAACGGTCATGGCGGCAACGATTTTAAACAGGTGGTACGCGACCTTCAGCCTGAATTTCCGGATATGTTCATTTCTATTGTAAATTGGTTTAAATTGTTTCCCAACGCCCAACATTTTGAAGAAGAGGGCGACCATGCCAACGAAATGGAAACCAGTGTTATGATGCACTATTTTCCCGGACTGGTGGCTCCGCTGGAAGAAGCAGGCGAAGGGAAAGCGAAAAAATTCAAACTGAAAAACCTGCAGGAAAATGTAGCCTGGACACCTCGCCATTGGGATAAAGTTTCGGAAGATACCGGCGTGGGAAATCCCAAAAAAGCATCGGCCGAAAAAGGTAAAAAGTTTCTGTACGATGTTACAGACAAAATTGCTGACTATTTTGTCGGGTTGGCAGGCTGTGATTTGGATGACCTGTATGAATGAAAAACCCAAAACCCAATAATTGTCATTTATTAAATCCCCCGAATTTCTGTTCTTTGGATTTGCATTAAAAAACAGAAACGACATGAAACTCTTATTGATTAGTAACTCAACCATGGCGGGCGAAGCCTACCTGGACTATCCGAAATATGAAATTCAGAAATTCCTCGGTAAAAAGCCGGTTACAGCGTTATTTATTCCTTATGCTGCTGTTACTTTTTCATTCGATGAATATTGTAAAAAAGTGGAAGAACGGTTTGCCGAAGCAGGTCATCATATTGTGGGCATCCACACGTTTACCGACCCTGTAAAAGCGGTTGAAGAGGCCGAAGCCATTGTGGTGGGCGGCGGAAACACCTGGCAGCTTGTGCGTATGATGCACGACCGGAAACTGATGAATCCCATACGCGAAAAAGTATTTAACGAAACACCTTACATTGGGTGGAGTGCCGGTTCAAATGTGGCCTGCCCTACACTGCGCACCACCAACGACATGCCCATCATCGATCCACACGGGTTTGAATGTATCGGACTGGTTCCTTTTCAAATTAATCCGCACTATCTGGATGCAAATGCACAAGGTCACGCAGGCGAAACACGTGAGCAGCGCATCGAGGAATTTATTGAAATTAACCCGGAAATTTATGTGGTTGGATTACGCGAAGGTACCTTGTTAAAACTGGAAAACGACAAACTGGAGCTGATTGGCGAACGCATGTGCCGGGTTTTCAAAAAAGGAAAGGAACCGGCAGAACTTTCTCCGGGCGACGATTTCAGTTTTCTGATGGAAACCGGGGTATTGGCAAAAAAACCGCGGTAATCTGCCAGGGGAAACCTATTTGGTTTTCTACTGCTTTTATTAATTTTTGAAAGAAATTTCACCTCTTTTTTTCTGTTTTAACCTGATAGTGAACAAATCACTACCTTTGCACCGTAAAATCGAAACAGAAAATGGAATTGCTTTCAAATAATTATTTTGCGCTGTTTTTAATTGTAGCACTGGGATTTATTCTGGGGCGCATAAAAATTTTCGGCATGTCACTCGACGTGTCGGCGGTTATTTTTGTGGCGCTGGTGTTTGGCCATTTCGGGGTAGTTATTCCCGAAGACTTTCAATATCTGGGGTTGGTGCTGTTCATCTTCACCATTGGTATTCAGGCAGGGCCTGGTTTTTTCGAATCGTTTAAAAAAGAAGGCCGGCAGCTGGCTTCGTTTGCCACACTGCTCATTGTGGTGGCGGCATTCATCACCACTGCTGTCGTTTTCGTTTTCAACATCGATAAAAATATAGCGGTTGGACTGTTTACCGGCGCACTTACCAGTACACCCGGTTTGGCAGCAGCAATCGACATTACCGGTTCGCCGCTGGCTTCCATTGGTTATGGTGTAGGTTATCCGTTTGGCGTAATCGGCGTGATTTTATTCATCCGCTTTCTCCCAAAAATTCTTGGTATTCCGCTAAAAAAAGCAGAGGAAGACCACCAGTCGAAAGTGAAAGAGGAATTTCCGGAAATCATTCGTCGCAATTTTTTGGTTGAAAATGAGAATGTTGTTGGGAAGTCGATAGGTGAACTTCGCATCAGATACATGACCAAAGCTGTCGTTTCGCGGGTGGTGCACCAGGGAGTGGCCATTACGCCCAAGCCTGATACCGTTTTGTATAAGGATGATTTAATAAAAGCTGTTGGAACCGAAGAGGCGCTGAAACGGGTAGAGTTGCTTATTGGGCCGCCAACCGAGGAAGAAATTCCGCTCGACCCCAATTACGATGTACGCACGGTTTTGGTCACCAACAAAGAAGTGGTAAATAAAACCATCGGACAAATAAACCTGCTGCAAACATACAATGCTACCATCACCCGCATTCGCCGCTCGGGGATTAACATTTCGCCCACACCCAATTCGAAACTGCAGTTTGGCGATAAGCTGATAATTGCCAGCAGCAAAGCCAACATGGAAATGGTTGCACGTATTTTTGGCGACGACCAAAAACGCCTTTCCGATACCGATATTCTGCCTGTGGCTCTTGGAATAATTCTGGGGGTTTTGGTTGGAAAAATAAACATTGTACTGGGAAACTTTGCATTTAGTCCGGGACTTACAGGCGGGGTGCTTATTGTAGCCCTGGTGGTAAGCCGTATTGGAAAAACGGGTCCCATCCTCTGGACCATGAGTGGCGCCGCCAACCAGTTGCTGCGGCAATTGGGACTCATTTTTTTCCTTGCTGCTGTAGGTACCGGTGCAGGAGCTGACATTGTTACAACCTTTCAGCAATACGGATACAAATTGTTTTTGTTTGGCGGAGTAATTACCCTGGTTCCTATGATTCTGGCAGCACTGGCCGGAAAATGGTTTTTTAAAATGAACCTGCTGAGTATGCTGGGGGCTATCAGCGGAAGTATGACCAGCACTCCGGGGCTGGCAGCTGCTGACTCCATGACCGAAACGAATGCACATTCCATTGCATACGCTACCGTTTATCCGGTAGCAATGGTATTACTTATTGTAATTGTGCAGCTGATTTCACTATTTCTTTAAACATTTTCAACGCCAGGCCGATTTCACTTTGTAAATGTCGAGTTTGTCAACAACAACTTCGCCCCCGCTCGAAAATAAGATCAAATCTTCAGCACCCTTTCCCGGTGTAAAATTGTTGGAAATAACAGTTTGACCCCCATTGGCAAATACTTCAATAGAGGCGCGGTCAATAAGTATTTCAAGCGTAATTTTATTGTCGATGGGCAGTAGCGGGGCAGTGGTTCCAAGCAACGACAAGGTGCCGCGTTTCACATCGTAAAGGAGTTCAGTCCCCGTATTTTTTTTGCTGTGACGAATAAAAAATCCAAAATTATTGCAGGTTTTCAGGTCGAATTCGCCCACAATGTGCAGGCAGTCGCCACTCACCTTTTTTACTATATTTTGGTTGATTCCGGGAATAAGCGTTTCATTTTCCCAATTGTAATTTTTGCCGTGCAGCATTTCAATTTCAGAAATGGGCTTGCGGGTAACTTTATATCCAAAATTGAATTTGGTAAGTTCCAGCTCGGTGGGGAAGGTCATTTGCCCGTTAAAAGGCATGTCGGGGAAGTTGCCGCCACGCATCCAGGCAATCTGAATAATCCGGCCGTCTTCTTCGGGAATGTTGCTCCAGGTTTGTGTGGCATAGTAGTTTTTACCGAAGTCACTTTTCATTTTGGCGGTTTCGGGCGAAAACTCTTCACCATCGAAGTTGCCAATCAGGTAGCTTCCATCGCCGTCGAACAGCACCCATTTGGTTTCCTCGGGGCGGTTGGTTACCTGCATGGGAACCAAATCGGGGCATTCATAAAACCCGAAAACGTGGCTTTTGTATTCCCAGTCCATCAGGTTTTCCGAAGTGTAAAACGAAACGCCTTTCGATCTTTCTTCTTCGGTAGTTTTTCGGTACAATACCATTACGTATTTTTGCGAAGGTTCGTACCAAATCACTTTAGGGTCGCGGGCATCGTCGGTTTCATCGTAAGGAATTATTGGGTTACCTTCATATTTTTCCCAGGTACGACCTTTATCAGTACTGTAGGCCACGCGCTGTCCGCAATGCTGACTGGTGTAAAAAATCACAAGCGTTTTCACATCGCCCTGCTGTTTTCCCAGCAAATTATTGTGGTCAACAATGGCCGACCCCG
>CAZXHP010000015.1:31078-34581 GCA_964639655.1 uncultured Mariniphaga sp. | reverse complement strand
ATGTTAGATTTAGGATTTGTAAGCGCCATTCTGGCCGAAAAAAGTTTTGAGGAGGTGATTGAGTTTGCCTCGAAAAACCACTTTAAGTGTGTGGAAATCATGTGCTGGCCGGTAGGAAAAGCCGAGCGCCGGTATGCCGGGGTTACCCACATCAATGTAGATGAAACGGGCGATGAAGATGTTGCCCGAATTCAAAATATTCTGGGACTAAACAACGTCTATATCTCAGGGCTGGGTTACTATCCCAATCCGCTCGACCCTGACGAAAAACAGGCCGAAGCGTACATCGAGCACATTAAAAAGGTTATCCGCACCGCCTCAAAACTGGGTGTTGGTGTGGTAAATACATTTATTGGCCGCGACCCGGTGAAAAGTGTGGAGGATAACCTGAAAAAATTTGCCGATGTCTGGCCGGGAATTGTAAAAGTGGCCGAAGAAAACAACGTAAAAATCGGCATTGAAAACTGCCCCATGCTGTTTACCCGCGACGAATGGCCCGGCGGAAAAAACCTGGCGACCACACCGGCCATCTGGAAACAGCTGTTCGAAATTATTCCCAGTGAGGCGTTCGGACTGAATTACGATCCATCGCACCTGGTGTGGATGCAAATGGATGAAGTAAAACCCATTTACGATTTCAAAAACAAACTTTTTCATGTTCATGCGAAAGACGTGAAAGTTTATCCTGAAAAACTGAACGAGGTGGGCATTATGGCTTATCCGCTGGATTACCATTCGCCAAAAATCCCCGGACTGGGTGATGTAAACTGGCGCGGGTTTTTCTCGGCGCTCACTTCTGTAAAATACCGAGGTCCGGTGTGCATCGAGGTGGAAGACAAAGCTTACGAAGGATCCGAAAAGGATATAAAAACAGCGATTCTGACCAGCCGGAATTACCTCAATCAGTTTTTGGCCGACTGAAAATTTCAATACAAATAGAATCCGTAAGCCTCCCGTACGGGTTTGCGGATTTTCCTTTTTTAGCCAAAAATTTTTCGGAAAACTTCTTCCACGCGTGAAACTTTTTCCAGCTCGATGGAAAATTTGGAGCTATCGAAACCCTTGTTCAGCCTGGGAATGAATATTTTTTTGAATCCCAGTTTGGCCGCTTCCGCAATACGTTGTTCGATGCGGTTCACCCCGCGGATTTCGCCGGTAAGGCCCACTTCGCCGGCAAAACAAACTTTATGGTCGATGGCAATGTCGATATTGGAAGAAAGAATGGAGCAAATCACCGCCAAATCGGTAGCCGGATCGTTAATGCGTAAACCGCCGGCAATGTTCAGGAAAACATCTTTGGTAAGCAGTTTGAAGCCAGCCCGTTTCTCGAGTACAGCCAGCAGCATATTCAGCCGGCGCAGGTCGAAACCGGTGGAAGAGCGTTGGGGTGTTCCGTAAGCTGCCGAGCTCACCAGCGCCTGAATTTCAATCAGAAACGGACGGATTCCTTCGATGGTGGCAGCTACCGCCGTTCCGCTCACATCGTCACTCACTTTGGAAATGAGTTGTTCCGAAGGATTCAGAATCTCGCGCAGCCCGTCGCCACGCATTTCAAAAATTCCCAGTTCGTTGGTGGACCCGAAGCGGTTTTTACTGGCACGTAAAATCCGGTAAAGGTAGTTGGTGTCGCCTTCAAACTGAAGCACAGCATCCACAATATGTTCCAGCACTTTTGGCCCGGCAAGGCTCCCTTCCTTGTTGATGTGCCCGATTAAAATAACCGCAATGTGGTGCTGTTTGGCAAATTTCAGAATTGCCGAAGTACATTCGCGCACCTGTGTTACCGAACCGGGCGAAGATTCGATGGATTCTGTGGAAAGGGTCTGAATAGAATCGATTATCAGCAAATGCGGATTCACCTTACCGGTTTGTGCCAGCACATTTTCCAGCGATGTTTCACTCAAAAACAGGCAGTTGCTTCCGTTCATTCCAAGCCTGCCCGCACGCAGCTTTATCTGCTGCAGGCTTTCTTCGCCCGAAACGTACAGTATTTTTTTGTCTTTCAGCCCCAGCGCCATTTGCAACACCAGCGTCGATTTTCCAATGCCCGGTTCACCACCCAGCAATACAATGGAACCCGGAACAATTCCTCCGCCCAGCACCCGGTCGAATTCGGCAATCCCCACCTCGATACGTTCCATTTTTTCAGTGGTAATGTTCTCCAGGGTAAGCGGTTGATTAGCTGCCAGGTTTGCAGCAACGGCAGGACTCGTTTTTTTCTTCTCTACAATTTCTTCGACAAACGTGTTCCATCCGCCGCAGGAGGGGCATTTCCCCATCCATTTAGGGGATTGTGCGCCGCAATTCTGGCAGATGTAAACCGTTTTTGTCTGAGCCATTAATCGAGATTTTTTATTCTGTCAATCAGTTCCGAAGTGGAAATGCCGGTAACCAGGTCGAGGGTTTCAACAATTCCACCATGTTCCAGTACCGTTTCGTGCCCGGCAATTTCATGCAGCTGGTATTCTTTCCCTTTTAACAAAACGTCGGGAATTATCCGCGAAATGAGCTCAGCCGGGGTTTCTTCCCCAAAAATGATTACGGCATCGACAAACACAAAGGCAGCCAGCATGTTGGCACGGGCTTCCGCGTTAAGCACCGGGCGCCCTTTCCCTTTCAGTTGCCTGACCGATTCATCCGAATTTAATCCCACAATCAGGCGGGTTCCGTATTCCGACGATTTCATAAGCGAATCTACATGCCCGTGATGAATGATGTCGAAACAACCGTTGGTAAAAACTATTTTTTCGCTGTTGGTTCTCCACTGTTTGAGGGTGGATTCAAATGCTTCGAAGTCAGCAAATATTTTCTGATTAATATCAAACTTCATACTTTATTTTCAAACTTTGCCCAAAAGTAATAAACGGGAATGGTTCAAACTTCATTTTTCTGAAATAATTCCTACATTTGCGCCAATCTTTGCTAACCTGGTTAAAAAATGAATTACATCGACATCATCATCGGATTAGTGTTGCTTTTTGCAGCTTTTGGAGGGTTTCGGAAAGGCTTAATTTCAGAACTGGCATCGCTTGCGGCTCTGATTTTAGGAATTTGGGGCGCCATTGAATTTTCATACATCACTTCCGATTTCCTCACCAAAAACTTCAGCCTGGAAACCGAATACCTGAACATCATTTCATTTATTGTAACTTTTATAGTGATTGTTATTCTGGTGCACATTGTGGGCAATTCAGTCAACAAACTGATTGAAGTGGCCCAGCTTGGCGTATTGAACAAACTTGCCGGACTGGCATTTGGCGTTTTAAGATCGGCGCTGGTTTTGAGTATCATTTTACTGGTTTTCGATAAAATCGATGAAGATGTGGAAATCCTTTCACAGGAAGCCAAAACTGAATCGCGCTTTTATGAACCCGTTCGAAAGCTGGCTCCTTCCATTTTCCCGTTTATTCAAAACTGGGTTGATTCAAAGGATGCTGAAAATCAGGAAGAAAATGTGTTCGACCAAATTAAAGATGCACTGAAAGTAAGTAGTTGACCGGCAG
>CAZXHP010000015.1:0-30978 GCA_964639655.1 uncultured Mariniphaga sp. | reverse complement strand
GAAAATGTGTTCGACCAAATTAAAGATGCACTGAAAGTAAGTAGTTGACCGGCAGACAGCACTACTTCCCGGCGATGGGTACTGCAGCCATATCGTTCCTGATTTTCTCAATCAAATGCGTATTAAAATCTTTTAGCATCTCATTGGAATTCCAGTAAATACACCAGCAGGCGGCATCGGCTTTAAATTCATCGGTATATTCCTTGTAAAAAGTTCCGAAGTCTTTAACCAGCGTTCCGTCCTTTTTGAAAAGTTTAATTTCGGAAAGTTCAATTACTATTTCCCCTGGTGTTTTTATCCCGGCAGTTGCCAGTGCGCCAATAAGTCCAAACTGTGCCCCCACTGCAGCCCCTGTTGAAAACTGTTGTTCCCCGTAAAACCTTTCCAGGGTTCCGGTTAAATAGTAATCGCTCTCACTATTCCGATTATAATAGGCCCGCTCAAATAATTTTGCCTGATTAAAATGATCGACCATCAATTTGGTAATCTGGGTAATCACAGTGTCTTTTGCGTAATGTTTTTCCGAATTGATGCAAATTGTCTTTTTGTCGCGTTTAATCTGCCGAGGGTTTTCAAACAACAAACCGTTTTCTTCGTTATTTGCCCTGTTATCTTCCAGTATCCTTATTTCAACCTTTGCGGGAATGGTTTTTACAGGTTCATCCAACGTAATGTTGTCGGTTTTGTAAACAATTTTCTGGCTGACTGTACAGCCAATCAGAAAAAGCGGCCATAAAAAAATTATCTTCTTCATCATTGAATTATTTATGTAAAACATTTAAAATTTTATACCCAATTCGAGTTTTACTCCAATATCGTTTTTGTAAACCTTCGAACTCATTAATTTTTCATACACCGAAATACCAAGGGCCAGCCCTGCTTTCGATTGGGGAATAAAATAGAACCCCTGTGAAGGAGATATCCCAAACAGGCTGCGGTTACTTTCCTTTCCTCCTGAATCCTGCAGTTCTTCTTCCCCAACTATTAACTGTACTCCCAAATTCAGAAATAAAAAGTCATTCATTTTATAAAATGGGCTTATTCCCGCATTCAGATAACTGATATTTGCGTAGTTGTACCCGGATTCGGAAAAGTAGCCGGGATCGATATCGAAACTTTCAAACCCAAAGACCACGGGAATAAACCACTTCGCCGTATTTCTGAAATTGTACCCGTAATATTGCACCGACCATCCTTTGGCATGTACACCGAACCGTTGGGAATAGGTTAACAGGTTAACCCACTTTTGCGTTTCCTTTACATATTTCGATGTATCTACAACTACGGTTTCTGCCGGATAACCTTTCAACGAGTCTTTTGCACTGCCGGCTTCATGTTTGTTTAACTGGTATTTTTGAACATCGGTAAGCGCAGTAAAACTCGACAATTTTCGGTCTCCTTTGAAAAAATCGTAAAAAACAGCCGTGCTGTCCACTTTCGTTATTTTGCATTCGATTTTTTTCCCGTTACGAAGTGTTATTATATCCTGTGCTTTTAGCAGGAACGGCAAAGTAAACAGAACAATTAACGCAAACATTCTTATTTTATACCTGCAAAGCGGAATGCAGGAATTTACTGAATCTTTATTCATGTGCATTAAATGATAAATTAGGGTAGAACCGGAATTTTACCGGCCTTATTTTAAATGTGATCCTGGTTTCATTTTTTTACTTTCCACAGGTCTTCACAGACCCATGCATTCGGTTTTTAAACTGTTTTAATGTCGATTTATATTGTTTTTTCAGGTGCCTAAATTAGAAAATGCCACCGGATATTACAATATGTTTTACAATATGATTTTTGCAATGCTATCGGAGGTAAAAGCAGTGAAAATTTTTCCGCTTCCATACTTATAGTAATTCCCTGCCCATCCGATTTTTTTCGTTGCGCATCGGTTTTCAATCCTGTGCGCATCCGTTTGAAATTTCCTGCGCAAAGAAAAAATTTCCCTGCGCAGGAAAACCGGTGAGCTATTCCTTTTGGAAATTCCTTTGTTAAAACATCGCTTTATAAAATATAAAGTCCAATTTACTACCGGCATTTTTTATCTTTGCGCCACATTTTGGTCTGGCATTTTGCAGACCATTAAAACGGTTTAAAATGAACTTTGTAGAAGAACTTAAATGGCGGGGCATGTTGCACGATGTAATGCCCGGAACGGAAGAACAACTGGATAAGGAACTTACTTCGGCTTACCTGGGAATCGACCCCACTGCCGATTCGCTGCATATTGGTCACCTGGTAGGTGTTATGGTGCTGAAACATTTTCAACTGGCAGGGCACAAACCCATCGCATTAATTGGCGGCGCCACCGGCATGATTGGCGACCCCTCGGGAAAATCGGAAGAGCGCAACCTGCTCGACGAACCCACCCTCCGGCACAACCAGGAGTGCATTAAAAAACAACTGGCCAACTTCCTCGATTTTGAAACCGATGCGCCCAACGCCGCCGTGCTGGTTAACAACTACGACTGGATGAAGGAAATTTCTTTCCTGGATTTCATCCGCGACATTGGAAAACACATCACTGTAAACTACATGATGGCCAAAGATTCGGTAAAAAAACGGCTCAGCGCCGAATCGAAAGAAGGCATGTCGTTTACCGAGTTTACCTACCAGCTGGTGCAGGGTTACGACTTTTTGTGGCTCTACCAGAACATGAACTGCAAACTGCAGATGGGCGGTTCCGACCAGTGGGGAAACATTACCACCGGCACCGAACTCATCCGCCGGAAAGTGAGTGGCGAGGCTTTTGCGCTTACCGTACCACTGATTACCAAATCCGACGGCGCCAAGTTTGGTAAAACCGAACAGGGAAACGTGTGGCTCGACCCGGAACGCACCACGCCCTACCAGTTTTACCAGTTCTGGCTAAATGCATCGGACGAGGATGCCGAACGGTACATAAAAATTTTTACGGCGCTTCCCAAAAATGAAATCGACGCTTTGGTGGCCGAACACAAAACAGCGCCCCATGCCCGTGCACTGCAAAAAAGACTTGCCGAAGAAGTTACCGTTATGGTGCACTCCAAAGAAGATTATGAAATGGCGGTGGAAGCCTCCCAGATACTTTTCGGGAAAGGTACTGCCGAACAACTGCGCAAACTCGATGAAAAAACTTTCCTTGCGGTATTCGAAGGCGTTCCGCAATTTCAGATTTTAAAAACCGAACTGGAGCAGGGAATTAACATAGTGGATTTACTGGCTGAAAAAACCGGAGTTTTCCCTTCAAAGGGTGAATTACGCAGAACCATTAAAGGTAACGGACTGAGCATCAACAAAGAAAAAATTTCGAATGAAACCTTTCAAATTGACTCAGGTTTTTTAATCGGAGGAAAATATATTCTGGCCCAAAAAGGGAAAAAGAACTATTCCCTGATTATTGCCGGTTAAAATTTCACCGAATTCAAATCGTTCAATACTAAAAACACATCCGCTTCGTTGCATAATTGCTATCAAATTATACCACATTTATGAATAATTTTTTCGACAATCAGCGCATCTTTCAGCTTATCTGGAACCGAAAGGTTCATTTTATCATTGTAGGGGCTGTTGCCGTTTTGCTTTCAGCCATTTTTTCGGGCCCGGTGTTTATAAAGCCGAAATTTAAATCGACCGCACGCATTTATCCCAGTAATATCTGGGTGATGAGCGAAGAGTCGGAAACCGAACAAATGCTGGAAATCATCAGTTCGAGAGACATCAAACTAAAGGTAATCGACGCTTTTAACCTGCACGAGGTTTACAAAGTAAAACGGGACGACCCACACTATCTGACCTACATGCTCGATTTGTATAACCAGCATGTAAATGCCGGCAAAACCAAGTTTGAAACGGTTGAAATAAAAGTGATGGACTACGACCCGCAAAGGGCCAGCGACATGTGCGACTCCATCATCAGGTTTTACAACAAAAAGGTGCGCAATATGCACAAAGCCAAAGACCTGGAAATGGTTAAGATTGCGAGGAAAAACCTCGATAAAAAATATGGGGAATTGGACACACTGATGGCTGAACTCGACATTGTGCGCAAAGAATACGGCATTCTCGACTTTAAAAGCCAGGTAGAAAAAGTAACCGAAGGATACATGAATGCCCTTGCCGGTGGCCGGGCCTCTGGCACCGATACCCGGAAAATTCAGGATTTGTACAACAACCTGGCTGAAAAAGGTTCGCAAACCCGCATTCTGGAAAACCGGTTTGACAACCTGCTCACAACCATCGATTCACTAACAACGGTTCACGACATTTATTTAAGCGAATTCGAAAAGGATATTACTTACGCGCATGTGGTAGAGTATCCGGTACCTGCCGACAAAAAATCGTACCCGGTGCGCTGGCTGATTGTTGCCTTCACAACCATTTCGGCGGTTTTTCTCGCCTTGCTTGTTTTTCTTGTGCTCGATTACCGGAAAGCTGATTAAAAGGTGATTCAAAACAACACCATAAAAATTACCCTTTTTTACCTGATCAGCATTGCCTTTATTTTACTGAATGCCTGGTTTGTAGTGAAAAAGGAGATGATGATAATAACCATTCTGCCTTTTTTGCTTGGGGTACTTTTACTGGTGATCTATTCCTTCGACAAACTCATTTGGTTTGCCGTTTTTTTTGCCCCGCTCTCGGTTGAGCTAAGGCGGTTTATGCCTGATTTTAGTTTTAGCATGTATTTGCCCACCGAACCCGTATTGTTTGGCATTTTAATTTTGTTCCTTTTAAAAGTCATTCATGAGCGGGTGTTCGATAAAAAAATTCTGCTGCACCCGGTTTCGGTAGCCATTTATCTGAACCTTATCTGGATTTTTCTGACAAGTCTTACCAGTTCTATGCCGCTGGTTTCGTTTAAATTTTTACTGGCCCGCATCTGGTTTGTGGTGGCTTTTTTCTTTTTAACTGCCAAAATCTTTTCCGACGGTAAAAAAATGGAACAATACGTCTGGGTTTATTTAACCGGTTTTCTGGTAGTTGTATTTTATGCCATTGCGCGGCACTGGGGCTACGGACTGCTGGACAGACAGGCGGCACATTACGTGGTCAATCCGTTTTACAACGACCACACTTCCTACGGAGCGGCGCTGGCCATGTATCTGCCGTTTACGGTACTTTTCGCCCTCAGCCGGCACTATTCCCAAAAAGTAAGAACCTTGGCGTGGATAGTTTCCGGCGTTTTGTTTGTCGCCTTTGTGCTTTCCTACAGCCGGGCGGCGTGGCTGAGCATGATGGTTGCACTGGCGGTTTGGGGAATTATTAAATTGAAGATCAGGTTTCAACCCCTGTTTATTACGGCAGTTGTTTTTATCTCGCTGCTTTTTTCGTTTCAGCATGATATTTTAATGCACCTGGAGCGCAATTCCGATGAATCTTCTTCTAACCTCACCGAACATTTTTCGTCCATGACCAACATTTCCTCCGATGCCTCGAACCTGGAGCGAATTAACCGCTGGAGTTGCGCCATAAGCATGTTTAAAGAGCGGCCGGTTTTTGGTTACGGCCCGGGCACCTACATGTTTCAGTATGCCAAATACCAGCTCAAAAAAAACCGCACCATCATCAGTACCAATGCCGGCGACGGCGGAAATGCCCACAGCGAATATCTGGGCCCGCTTTCCGAATCGGGAGTTTTGGGCCTGGTTACGTTTCTGATATTAATTATAACGGTGTTATATACCGGCATCCACACCTGGACAAGGTTAACTGACAAACGACTGAAAGGCATAATTTTGGCAGCAATTGTTGGATTGGTAACTTACTATATCCATGGTTTTCTGAATAACTTTCTGGATACCGACAAGCTTTCGGTACCGTTTTGGGGCTTTACGGCCATGATTGTGGCCATCGATTTGTATTCACGGCAGGACAATGAACCGGCACAAAAAAATCCGGCCTGAAAACTCAACCCGGATTCTCCTGTATTTTTGCGGTAAACTTATTTCACCCGTTCGCTGTAGGAACGGTCGCGGGTATCTACTTTAATCACTTCGCCTTCGTTAATAAACATGGGCACCATAATTTCGGCGCCGGTTTCGAGGGTGGCCGGTTTAAGTGCAGTTGAACTGGCGGTGTTCCCTTTTTCGCCTTCAATGGTTTGGGTAACCTGCAATTCCACAAACGAGGGCATTTCTGCAGTTAGCGGGGTTTCGGTTTCGGCATGAAACTGAATTTCCACCAGCTGCCCTTCTTTCATCAGGTCGTTGTTTTCAATCATATTTTCTGGGAGAGAAATTTGTTCGAAGGTTTCCGTATTCATAAAATTGAACCCCATGTCGTCTTTGTACAAATACTGGTACTGGCGTCTTTCCACTCTTACTTCATCAACTTTTACTCCTGAATTAAAGGTGTTTTCAATCACCCTGCCGGTTTTTACGTTTTTCAGTTTTGTGCGCACAAACGCCGGTCCTTTACCCGGTTTTACGTGCAGGAACTGAACGATGGTGTAAATATCGTCTTTAAACATGATGCACATGCCGTTTCTAAAATCTGCTGTCGATGCCATGAAATTATTTTTTATTTTTTTAAACCGCTGCAAAAATAAACAAATCGGTTAAAAATGAACACATTCGGAAACATTTTGCGCAGAAAAATTTACGCTAATGTGCCGCCTGCCTTTTTCCGTCGATATGGTAACTTTGCAGCTCGGCCCGTAATGCGCCTACCCGCATATCAAACTCAAGCAATACCGGCATATTGGTTTTTTTTGAAATGTAAAATTTCAACCCGTCGGAACGATTTAATAATTTTCCTTTATCAACTGTTGGTAACAGCACATAACAATCGATTTTACCCAAACCGGTTTCTATTTTCTTGTCGCCCAGGTACCGAACCGTTACATCATCGATTTTATCGGCGTGGAATGTGGGCAAAGTCAGTGCCCGTCCCGGTTCCAGATGGTCGAGCAAGTGGTTGTGGATAAAATAGAAAAACACCGATACAATATCCACCAGGTTATCGGGAGCACTTCGCCATCCCGACTTCTGGCTGTAAATGGAGTCGATATCGTGATAATAACGCGTTTCGTTATACCAGCGGTATTTTCCTTCCTTAATGTTCCGGATGGATTTTAACGGCAGCCGGGTTTCGGCATCCACCGTGGTTTCGTAAATATCGTTCACACCGAATAACTTATCGGTGAGGCCGGTTGTCCTTCCTTCGAGATAATAGTGAATGGCTTTGGTGTTATTGAAAAGCGTGTCGGAAATAATCAGTTCGGCTTCTCCTCCTTTTATAAAGCCGAACTTGAGGTTAAATTTAATTTTTTCCTTTCTGGCTTCCGAGGGCAGAGAAAAAACCAGCAGCAGTAGAAATATGATTCCCAGTTGTTTCATTCTAATATTTTATTTTTCGGGACGGTTGCTATAAAATTCTTCAGGTAAAACGGTTCAAAATAGGCAACGTCCTCAAACTTGTTATTGTTGTACTTCTCGTCAGCCAATTTATTCATAAACCGTGCCGAAGCTTTCAAGGGCCCTGAAAACAGGGCATTGGGATGCGTCAGGGCTGCTTTGCATTTTACTGCGCCATTCCCAAAAAACAGAACCGGCTGCCGGTTTAAATATTTGGAGAACGAATTTGTTTCGATTATTTTGGCCGAAACCGGTTCGATTTTTTCCCCTTTTGCGTTAAAAAGTGCCGTGTAAACTTCCATGCGCCGTGCATCAATCATGGGGCAGAAAAGAGCATTTTCCGGCTCGACGGAGTCCGGCACAAATTTATTTTTGTGATCTGCCGTATATTTCCCCAGCGCATCGAGCGTGCCTACCGCAATCAGAGGAATTCCGAGCGAATAGCACAACCCTTTGGCTACCGAAACGCCAATACGCAGCCCCGTGTATGAACCGGGACCTTTGCTTACTGCAACTGCATCGAGTTGTTCGGGGTTAAAATTATTTTCCCTGAAAATTTCATCGATAAAAACGGTAAGCAACCGGGAGTGGTTCAACCCTTCATGGCTCTCCTTTTCTGCCAGAATTTCACCGTCGCGGGTCAGGTTTACGGAACACACTTCTGTTGCGGTCTCAATATTTAAAATGGTTGCCATTCGTTTCTCTTTCAATAAAATCGCGGGCAAAAATACGGAAATGTTTTAAATTGGCAGAAACTGTATGCTGCCATTCACTACCATCGCATCCAGCACCATTTCCGTTGCGGCTGCAAGCGCATCTTCCGCTGTATGCACAATGGGTTCCCCTTTCCGGTTAAATGAAGTGTTAATCAATGCTTTTACGCTGTGATGTTCGTCGAGGTAATTCAGTAAATCGAACAGGAAAGGATTATCCTTGCGGTTAAACAGTGTTTGAAAGCGGGCCGTTCCGTCGGCGTGAAGTGCACCGGAAATTTCTTTTCTTTTTTCCGGGAGGATTTTGAAATCGAGCAACATAAATTTTGAGAGCGGGTGAATTTTCTTTTCCCCGGTAAAATACCGCGTGTTTTTCTCCAGCGCTACCGGCGCCAGCGGGCGGTACCACTCGCGGCCTTTTTTGTTCATGCTGATTTCTTTGGCCAGTTCTTTTGAGTCGGCCAAAGCCAGAATGCTGCGGTTGCCCAGTGCACGGGGCCCGGCTTCGCCAAAACCGTTGCAAATGCCAATAATTTTTCCGTTCACCAGCAGTTCTGCAACTTTTCGTATTATTCCCGGGCTGTAAGACGTTTTATATTCTTCAATATTCCAGTTGTTCAGATAACTGTTCTGAATCCGTACCGACCCGTGTTTTTTCCATTCGGCAAATGCAGCTGCTCCCAGCGCAAGCCCGCTGTCTTCGGTACAGGGTGGAATAAAAACCTGCTTAAAAAGACCGCTTTCCACAATACGGGTGTTGGCTACAATGTTCAGTGCCGAACCACCGGTGTAAACTAAATTTTCGGCACCTGTTTTTTCTTTCAGTTCCTGTAACTTATTCAAAACCTGTTCAATAAAAACCTCTTGTAACGAAGCGGCTACATTCTGAATAAACGGGTGTTTCTGATTGAATGATTTCAGTTCAACACCAAAATCCTTTTTTGCCTGTTCGAAAAAAACAGACGTTTTTCCCCAGATATCCTGAAAAAAGTGATGTTGAAAAAGCCACGCTTTCAACTCGTGCCGGGGCGTTCCCCAACCCGCGAATCCCATAAACTTTCCGGGAACAGCGTTTTGTTCAGCCAGTTTTGCCCCGATGATGGCAAAAACCAGTGCGTTGGCATTGTAAATGGTGCTGAAAGGTTTCAAATCCCAGTGGTATTCCAGCCATTCCAGCTTATTGTTTTTAAACCTGGCTGCCGAAAAATTGCTCAGGCTGGCGCCTCCGTCGAAATGTACCAGCAGGCTGTTCGCTTTAAAATTCCCGAAAAACGGCAAACACGAGAAAATGTGAGCCAGTTCGTGGTTGAGGGTAAAAGCTTCTTTTTCCTGGCCGAACCACCAGCATTTTCCCTTTTCCAAACCGGGTGCCAGAACAGAATTTAACGGAGCTTCGAAACGGACGTCGCCCTGCCGGGTGAGAAAAGTGCGACCGACCACGTTATCCACAAAAACCAAATCGTAATCGCCTGCCAGCAGTTTCTTTTCTTTCAGAATTTCTTTTAAATGAATATGCAGGGAGTTGTCCCTTTTTCGGCGCGAAATACGTTCCTGCTGCAAAAACCATTTTACTTCGCCGTTGTGCATTAAAGCCAGGTTGTGGTCGTGCACATAAAACGGATGTTCGTACTCCTCACGGTCCTGAATTCCGTAAATGGCCAGTGTTGGTTTTTGTCTGTTCATGTTGAGGTTAGACTAAAATTTCCATAACAATTACAGCAATCACCAGCAACCAAAACCAGAACTCCCGCCAAAACCTGCTTTTTACAAAAACAAAAAAGTTCGATAGCAAAAAGGTAACCGGGATGGCGGCAAGCACAAAAATTTCGAATGAAACTGCCGGCACGAGAACCAACCCGAACATGGCAAACAAAAAAATCAGAAACAGTACGATAAAAAACTTCCGCGTGCTTACTTTTTTGGTATCGTATTGCCGGAGAATTTTTACACTACCCAAAAAAATAAGCACAAACAAAAATCCGAGATAACCCAGCACCGGAAGGTTCGAATTAAAATCCAGCGCCGGCGTATTTATGTTCAACCCGAGTATATTCAAATATTCAGGTGTTTTTTCGACCACAAAAACGTAGCTGAATGCAAAAACAAAAGGCAGCAAAAAGCCCAGCAAACAAACCACAAACTCCCGCCATTTGGTTTCCCGCGAAAGAATACCCACGCCTGCTAAAAATGCAGGAAACAGAATAACCGCGTTAAAGTAAAAAAGCGACGCAACACCCAGGAAAAAGCCGGAATCGAACACCGGTGAATAAGGTTTCTCCTGATCGAACACACTGAAAAGCCGGTAAACGGCCAGCAACACAAAAAAAGCGGCAAAATACACGGGATGCATAGCGTGAATGATGGTAAAACCACTAACGATTAAAACGAACAAAGGCGCCGGAAGCATGGTTCTGATGCGAATGATGTTGTACCTGTTGTTCATCTGGATAAGCAAAAGTGCCATTCCCACAAGCAGGATAAGCATAAGCAGAATTTGCACAAGGGGGTGTTCTTTTAACAGGTTGTGCAGGGGCGCATAAAGAAGATTTTCCTGTTCGCCCGGATAAAACGAGTAGGGTTTGGGAGAAATGAAGTCTTTCAGCCAAAAAAGAATTCCCATAAGGGGAATCAGAAAAAAATTAACTGCCCGGTTCGATTTTAATGTTCTCAGTAACATGCTACAGGTCGAAACCTAAATCTTTACGGTAATATTTTTTTTCAAACTGAATCAACCCCGCGTTTCGGTATGCGGTTTCCAACGCTTCGGTTCTGTTTTTGCCCAATGCACTAACCGCCAAAACTCTGCCTCCGTTGGTAACTACATTGTTTCCCTGCATTTTTGTCCCGGCATGAAACACGGTACTGTTTGCCACCCTTTCCAGCCCGGTAATTTCTTTTCCTTTTTCATAACTTCCCGGGTAACCGCCGGAAACCAGCATTACGGTAACAGCGGTTCGCGTATCGAATTCAACCGTTTTTTGAGCGAGTGTTCCGTTGGCAGCGCCTTCAAGCAGGTCAACCAAATCGGATTTTACCCGCAACAACACGGCTTCTGTTTCCGGATCGCCCATCCTCACATTGTATTCAATTACAAACGGATCGCCGTTCACATTTATTAAACCGAAAAATATAAACCCGTTGTATTCAATTTCGTCAACCTTCAGTCCGTTAATGGTGGGGTGAATGATTCGCGATTCTACCTTGCTCATAAACTCCTCACTGGCAAACGGAACGGGCGAAACTGCCCCCATACCGCCGGTATTCAGCCCGGTGTCGCCTTCGCCGATTCGTTTGTAATCTTTGGCTTCGGGCAGCAATTTAAAGTCTTTCCCGTCGGTAATTACAAATACAGAAACCTCTGTCCCGCTTAAAAATTCTTCGATAACCACTTTGCTGCTGGCCTGCCCAAACTTGCCGCCGAGCATTTCGTGCAGTGCTTTTTCAGCTTCTTCAATATCATCGATGATTAAAACGCCTTTCCCGGCGGCCAGTCCATCGGCTTTTAAAACATAAGGCGCCTGCAACGTCCGAAGGAATTCAGTTCCTTCTTTCAGATTATCCCGGGAAACCGTAAAATACCGTGCAGTGGGAATGTTATGGCGCATCATAAAATCCTTGGCAAAATCCTTACTTCCTTCCAGCTGCGCCCCTGCTTTTTTAGGACCGACAATTTTTATATTCTTTAATGCAGAATCATTGGCAAAAAAATCGTGAATCCCTTCCACCAGCGGCACTTCAGGGCCAACTACAACCAGATTGACATCGTTTTCAAGAATTGCATTCTTAAGCCCGTGAAAATCGTTTACGTCGATTGCCAGGTTGGTACCAATTTCTCCGGTTCCGGCGTTTCCGGGCGCAAAACAGAGGTTCCTCGTTTTTTTACTTTGTTTAATTTTCCACCCCAGGGCATGTTCCCTTCCTCCGGAGCCAATTACCAGAATATTCATTTAAAGAGCATTATACGTTTCAAAATGTTTTTTCATTGTTTCCCCTATTTTCTGCGACAATTCCGTATCTCCATAGTCGCGGGCAATACGCTCGAGACGCTGAACGAAGAACAGGTTGCGTTGAATTTCTTCGTTGATACTTTGTGCTTGCAAAAATTTTCGATTCAACGAAAGGAAATAGTTCAGTTCATCGTCGAAGGACTCGAAAGCGTCCTGCAAAAACTTTTTCCCCTTTTCAGGTGCTCCGGCCCGGTAATAATTCTCAATCAACCCCAGCGAGAAAAATTCGAATTGAACTACCTGCTGCGGAATCAATTCAAAACACCTGTCGATAACCGCAACCGCCGAATCTTTTTTCCCTTCGGCATTCAGACCGCTTGCAAGCCGGTTAAAAGTATTCCGGATATTGGTCATCATGCGGGCATTGTTTTCATCGATATAAACCGAAGGATCGTTCATATTGCCGTATTCAAACTTATTCATCAGGTTATCGTACATCAGGTCTGTGGCAACGGTTCCAAACGTGAGCCGGTCTTCCAACGAATCACCTTTAATCGGGACAAAACGGTAGCCGAATCCTTCCACCTGGAAATAGTCCTGAAGGTTCATATATTTTGCTGCTCCAACAGTTATTGCCCAGTAAATTGGGCGCTCCCAGTTGTTGGTAGCCAACAGGTCAAGTATCATCATTTCATCTTTCGGAATGTAATTCCGGTCTGAAAGATCGATGGTAATGGTATCCACAATTTTGTCGTAATCCTGCGGTCGTACCACGTTGTTTCGAATCACAGCCTCTTTATCTACCTTAAATGAAATCACTTTTTTGGGCAAATACGCAGCATTGTCGGCCTGCCGGAGTTTGGTTGCCGGATTATCGTCTGCCAGAAAATTAACGGCTTCTTTCAATCCAATCGATTCTCTCGAAATCCGGGGATTATCCATCAGGTAAACAATATCGCGGGTTCCCTGCCGGTATTTGTCTTCCGTCATTGAAAAAGGCAGGGGATCCGATTCGTAGGCTTTTCTTTTCATCTGATTGATGTACCAGTCGGTTTGCAGGTAACTCAGGTTGCAAACGCGTACATCGGTACGCACCCCTTCCACTTCCTGGTTGTACCAAAGCGGGAAAGTGTCGTTGTCGCCATTGGTAAAAATAATTCCGTTGGGCTGGCAGGTTTTCAGGTAGTTTGCACCCAAATCACGGGCGGTGTATCTGCCCGAACGGTCGTGGTCGTCCCAGTTTTCGGCAGCCATAATTCCCGGTACCAGAACGAGGGTTGCCAAACCGGCAATTCCTCCTGCCAGCGGCTCTTTCATGTATTTTTTCAGTGTTTCGGAAATGGCCAGCACACCGAGGCCAATCCAAATGGCAAATGCATAGAATGACCCGGCATAGGCATAATCCCGTTCACGTGGCTGATGCGGGTACTGGTTCAGGTAAATGACGATGGCCAGACCGGTCATAAAAAAGAGCAGAAAAACGACCCAGAATCCTTTTTTGCCTTCGGCTCCCTTGTTGTATTGAAAGAATATGCCGAGCAGACCCAGCAACAGCGGCAGGAAAAAGTAGGTATTGCGGGCTTTGTTATTGGCAAAACGGTCGGGCAGGTTATCCTGGCTCCCCAAGCGCATTTCGTCAATAAACTTTACACCGCTCAGCCAGTTTCCGTACAGAGTACCTCCATGCCCCTGGATATCGTTCTGGCGGCCAACAAAGTTCCACATAAAATAGCGGAAATACATGTGTCCCACCTGGTACCGGAAGAAAAATCCAAGGTTTTCGCCAAATGTTGGTTTTGTAATGGTCTCCGTCTGCCCCGATTCATTCCTGTGCTGAATTCTTCTACCCTTAATTTTTCCCCATTGCTGATAATCCTGTGCATGAGCGGGATCCATACTGCTGTACATGCGTGGAAAAATGGTTTTAAATTTATCGTCGTAATTTGGAATAACCCTGTGATCTGTAATTACATATTTCCCGTCAATTTGCGAATATATCGGTTTGCCTTCTTTGTACCTTTCCTGCGGATTGAGCGGTGAATTGTAGTATTGCCCGTAAAACAACGGGCGGTTTCCATACTGTTCGCGATTCAGGTAATACAACAGGGAAAACATATCTTTCGGGCTGTTCTGGTCCATCGGCGGCGCGGCAGCAGAGCGAATAATAATTAACGCAAATGAGGAATAGCCGATTAAAATAACCGTAATCCCTATGATTACTGTATTCCACAACACCTTGTTTTTCTTCGCGGTATATCGAATACCATAAACGATAGCTGCTATAAGTAACGCAATATAAATAAGCACTCCCGATTTAAATGGCAGGCCAAAAATGTTAACAAACAACAACTCGAACCACGAAGCCACAGTAACCACACCTGGAATAATTCCCCACATGAGAACACCGAGAATGACAATTGAAACTATAAATGCTGCAATAAATCCGTTGCGGGTTGGTTCATATTTCCTGAAATAATAAACAAAAACAATGGCAGGGATGGCCAGCAGGTTAAGCAAGTGAACGCCAATTGACAATCCAATCATATAGGCAATAAAAATCAACCATCGGTTGGCATAGGGCTTGTCAGCTGTATTTTCCCATTTTAAAATCGCCCAGAAAACGATGGCGGTAAGCATCGACGAAAACGCATAAACCTCGCCTTCAACGGCCGAAAACCAAAAGGTGTCGGAAAATGTGTAGGCCAGCGAACCAACTACTCCTGCAGCCATTATGGAAACAATATTTCCTTTGGTTACTTTTTCAGCATTGGTAATCAATTTAAAGGCCAGGTGTGTGATGGTCCAGAACAAAAACAAAATGGTGAATGCACTGGCCAGGGCCGACATAATATTTATCATTTTGGCTACATTTTCAGTACCGGCAAAAAGGGTAAAGAAACGTCCGAAAACCATAAACACAGGTGCTCCCGGGGGGTGCCCAACTTCAAGTTTATACGAAGTGGTAATAAACTCGCCGCAATCCCAGAAACTGGTGGTAGGTTCAATTGTCATTAAATAAACAACGGCTGAAACCAGGAATACCAGCCAGCCCGTCAGCTTGTTAACAAACTTATATTCTTTCATTTGATACTGTTTTCTTTCGTCAGATTTTTTTGTAAACGGTTAATTGATGCGAAGATAGTTGTTTTGCATAAAACAGAAAGAACAGAATGTCGATTTAAGGAATTTTAAAATGTTTCCTTCAGACCAGCATAATTCCCGAAACCAAACGTCCGGTTTCAATTCCCTGGCGGCGGGCAGAATAATACTTTTCCTTGTTTTGAAACGTACATTCTGCCAGTATTTCAATGTTTTCAGGAATCAGCCCGCATTCCAGTAAAATCTGCCGGTTGGCTTCCCATAAGTTAAAATGAAATTTCCCGGAGTTATTTTGATGTAGTGTTTTTCCCGAATTGGGAATATTTTTCTGAACGGCCTTCACCACTTCATCTCCTACCTCGTAAACATCGGGGCTAATCGACGGACCAACAGCAGCAAAAATATTTTCGGCCCGTGAATGATATCCGGTTTTCATTTTTTCGATGGATTCCCCTGCAATTTTTTTCACCGTGCCCCGCCAGCCGGCATGAATGGCGGCAACAACCTTTTGTTTCGGGTCGAACAACAGAATGGGAACGCAGTCGGCGGTTTGAACGCACAAACAAATTCCCGGACGGTTGGTCACCAAGGCGTCGGTTTCCTGTAGCTCCTCCTCCGGCAGTCCGTAAATTTCGGCCACACAGTTTGTATGTGTTTGTCGCGGAAAAACCAGCCGGTCGGACGGTATTCCCAGTATTTCTGCCAGTTTTTTCCGGTTTCCATCAGTTTTTTTTGAGGAATTACCCGTAAAACGGGGTGCATTGTTTTCTACAAATGTATTCCTGGTGGTTGTAAATGCAATTACATTTTCAAACAGTTCAAAAATTCGATATAAAATAAGGGAATTATGCATTTTTAAGAATCTCATTTAACTTTTGTCTGTTCACAATGGTAACTGTTTTCTTTTCGACGGTAAAAAGCTTTTCACGCTGCATTTCGCTCAACACGCGGGCCAGCGAAGGACGGGTTACTCCAAACATTTCCGAAAGCTGCTGCTGGGTGGTTTTCAGTTCGATGGAATGTCGCGTATCGCCGGCCTGCTGCAAAAGATAGTGCGCCACCTTGGCGCGAATGGTTTTAAAACTTAAAAACTGCAGCTTTTGTGAAAGGAACTGGCTGCGCGAGGAAATACTGTTCAGATAATTCCGGAGAATAGCGGTGTTTCTTTGTAAAATTTTTAAAAATTCCGGGACAGGTATGGCCAGAATTCTCACTTCGTTGTTTGCAGTTACCGTAACCGGAAAACGGTTTTCTTTTCCAAACAAAAATGCCGTGGCGAGCGGCCGCGGCGCCTCGATGTCTTCAATTTTTATGGTTTTACCCGAATAATCAATCATCTCTCCTTTAACACTGCCCGAAAGAATAATAAACAGGCTGTTAACCGGTTCACCCTGCATGGCTACTATTTCTCCCTTTTGATAACGTTTTGCCTGGTAATGAATCCCATTCAGCAGTTTTTTGCATTCCTCTTCCGGAATACCTTTAAAAACGGGGCACTGCTCCAACAGTTTATAATCCATCATTTTTTAAAAATTTGTAACAATTGGTACAATTCAAAAAACGCAGTTCTTCTATCTTTGTTGTCGAAAAATTAGCGAAACAATGATACGGGAAATAGTTCATATCGACGAAGAATTGTGTGACGGATGTGGTGTTTGTGTTCCAAACTGCCACGAGGGGGCGCTGCAGATAATCGACGGAAAGGCCCGCCTGATAAGCGAACTGATGTGCGACGGCCTTGGAGCCTGTATTGGTCACTGTCCGCATGAAGCCATCACTATCGAAAAACGCGAAGCCGAAGCATATGATGAAGTTGCGGTAATTTCACAAATGATAAAAAGCTGGAAAAATACTGTTTTCGCCCACCTGAAACATTTGCAGGACCACAACGAAACCGCTTATTTAAAGGAAGCACTCGATTTTATAAAAGTCAATCGCGAAAATATGCCGTTTTCAATTGCCGAAGTTCACGAACTACTGCATAACGAGCCGAAACAACAAGTTGGGCGCCAGCAGGTTTCGGGCGGTTGCCCCGGTTCGGCGCCGGTGGCATTCAGCGCAGCGGGATTTAAAATGGCGCAACCCGGCGAAGAGATGGATTCTGCCCTCACCCACTGGCCTGTTCAGTTGCATCTTATCAATCCGGCGGCATCTTATTTTCACGGAGCCGACCTGCTGATTGCTGCCGATTGTGCCGCTTTTGCGCACGGCGATTTTCACCGAAAATTTATCTCCGGCAAAAAAATGGTGATTGCCTGTCCGAAACTTGACCAGGGAAAAGACATTTATATTCAGAAGTTTATTCGCCTGATTAATGAGGCCAAAGTGAACACCATAACCGTTGTGATTATGGAAGTTCCGTGTTGTGGCGGCCTCATTGGCATGGTACAAACAGCCCTTTCGCACGCCGAAAGAAACGTACCGGTGAAAGTGGCGGTTATCAGCACCCGTGGCGAAGTACTTTCTGAAGAGTGGGTGATTTAATTTAAATGGCTAATCGCCTCGCTGGCAGCGGTTAAAAGGGGTTCGTTTGAAAGCGGTTTGCCCACTGCTTTTTGCATCCATTCATCTGGAGTCAGTTGCCCCAACGCAAAAATGCGTTCTACTTCCGGTGCCAGCGGATGTGTTTTAAAATGCTCTTCGAGCTGAAAATGAATTAAATGCCCGAGCGCATAATTGGGCAAATACATGGGCGAATTTATCATGTGCGAATAAACGGCCAGAATAGTTTGGTCTTCCATACCAAACACTGGCGCAAAATAATCGTTCCAAACCTTTTTGCTGATTTCAAGTGTTGCATTTTTTAACTGTTCCGCGGTGCAGTCCGGATTGTTGTACATCCATTTCCACATTTGCATGTCCACCATTGAAACGCCCGTAATTTCGAAAACCGACCAGAGAATATCCAGTGTTTTCAGGTGCTCCGCATCCGGATTTTCGTTTTTCATATCCAGCAGAAAGAGGTCTCTATCCTGAAAAATGAAAGCCAGCGCTTCGGTGAACGCAGTATTTGGAACTCCGTTCATCATATAATACGGTACATCGTGCAGCGAAATGGTTTGTTCCACATTGTGCCCGAATTCATGAACAGCAATATTGTATCCTTTATAATCCATTCCGCCTTCGGGAATTCGGGTGCGCAGACGGGCTTTCTCTTCCTTCATGGAAGCTCCCCAGGCGTGGCCCGAACCGCGGGCCGGGTCAACGGCTATTTTCGATGCCAGGAACTGTGCTTTTTCATTTTCAAAACCCAGTTTTTTCAGCATATTTCCCATATCATTTTCCAGGGCGCCTGCATCGGGATATTTAGCGCGGGTAATTGCATTCAGTTTCTCTTCGGGAATGGAACTTCGCGCTTTAAATCCATCGTACCAGATGTCCCAGGGTTGAAGGTTCCGTCCCAGTCTGTTTTCAATTAGTTCGCCAACTTGCCTGAGTTGCGGAGCGCTCAAAAACTCATGAAACAATGCTTCCACCTCTTCCTGCGGAATTTGCATATCGCCCGAAAACGAGCGTTTAATTGCTGTATTCAGCACCGGATGATAAGGGTCGAATGCTTTAAATGCCCTGAAATTGTTCACGATTTTCTGATAACGGGCGGCTGGTTCCGGCGTGGTTTCAACGGCCTGTCCATTTCGGAAAACTTTGTTTTCGTAAGGATTCCAGCCAAATTCACCCGAATTAATCACTTTTTCAGGAATCGACTGGTCAATAATCCGCTGCATAACCTGATAAATTATTTCTTGTTTTTCAGGTCCGTTTTCACGATTGGCATAATTGGCCTTAATTTCGTCGCGCAGGTTCCAGTGGCTCAGCAAAACCATATTCCCGGGGAAAAATGTTTCGCCGTTTTTGCCCAGCAATTTTCCCATGTAAATGTTGTATTCGGCAATGTAAGCATCCGATTCTGCCGAAACTGCTGCACTCTTCTGGATAAGTTCAGAAGGTACGCGCGAGCTGAAAATGTCTCCCATACGCGCATAAGCCCATTCCTGTTCCGACCAGTTTTCGCCCAACTCATTCTTTTCTTCGGTAGAATAAAAAGGGAAATTCAGGGCTACCACAAAAGCAATTTTATTGGCGTAAAAATCGTTGCTCAGATGGGCTCCGGCGCTGTAAGCCGAAAACATGTGGTCGATAGAATGAAGCGGTCCGGATTGTAAATCCACATTCCATCTTAAATCAATGGCTATTTTATTAAAATGCCCGAAAAGCGCTTCGAAATAGTCAGACATTTTCATAAAAACGGCTTGTTTTTCTTCGGTGTCGCCAATATAATTTTCGGTGCAAAAAGTCACAAACTCTTCCGGTGTGCCGTCGGATTGCCGCCAAAGCGAAGATGCATGGGTTACACCTCTTTTTATAATTTTTATGTCGGCTTCAGGAAATTTATCCGCTATTAACCGGGTTGCTTCTTCGGTCTGAAATTCAGTAATTGTCAGATTCATGGTTGGTACTTCGTTTGTTTTTTGATTACACCCAATTAAAAAAACTAATACAACAACAAAGAATTGAAACCGTTTCATTTTACTCCTCTTTAAATTGAAAAATTTGATAAATTCCGAAAATAGGATTCTTCAAATCAAAATTCAATGATATTAACACACTAAAATGTAAAATCAGGCATAATTCTCAACCAAATTCGATGAGGCTGTTGGTTTAAAAATACATATTTTCATCCATTTTTTTTTGCTAACTAATTAATCTCAGTCACAAACATTTGATATAGAACATGACACTTCATTTAATTTAAAATTTCCAATTTTTATAAGAAAATATTTGGAATTATCGATTAAAATTTTATCAGATTTGGTTTGGGATTACTTTTTTACTCTGCAAAAAATCATATAACATTATTCAACCATTTATGAATCAAATCAATAAAACGAATTATAAATCGGTATTATTTCAGTTTTGATTGTATTCGACATTTTTAGAACCATATAATATAATAATAGAGTATTCGTAAAATTCTAAAACTAAACTTTACTGCCAAATATCATGCTCGTCCCAAATATGGACAATAAGTCCGAGTTAGAAAATTTATTTGATTTCACAAAAAAGACAAAAAACTCTTTTTTTTTCTTACTAAGAATCTCATAAAAAGAAGTTTACAACAAAATCAAAAAATAAAAATCGAGAATGGATTCAAATTTGACCACTGTTCTGCGAGTTTTTCACCAAAAATATCAAGTAGTGTTCTTGTTTATTTTTTGTAACTTTTCATTTAGAATCAAAATGGAAATTTAACCGTGAAATTCCAACTTAATAAAAACAATTTCTTAGTGTTACCGATATGTGGGTGACAGTAGGGAACCTCTGTTTTAAATGGAAAAATTCAACAATTATCTGACCTCCGGTAAACGCAGAAAACCAACTCAATAGCCCGTTTTTAAATGGTGAAATCTGAATTAATTTTATAATTCTATTTTAAATCTAAAAAAGAGTGATTAGTATTTAATAAATCCCTGCAATTTTTAATTTAAAACCAGTCTGTACTTTACGTATGTTTACTACTTTACAATTTGTAAGCTTCTGAAAGCTGAAAACATCAGCGCACTATTTAACTAAAAGATTTACTAAAAACAAAGATTTTTGTATGTCAAAAAAAAGGTTTAAAGAATCGGAAATCCAAAGAATTCTTCAAGAGTACAAGGACGGCGCCTCAATTCAACAAATTATTAAAAATTATGGGATTAGTCAGGCAACATTTTACAACTGGAAAGCAAAATACAGCAGACCGACAATGGCAGACATTCAGGCATTTAACAAGCTTCAAGAAGACCATGACAGGCTAAAAAGAATGTTTGCCGACTTAAGTATGGAAAATTTAATTTTGAAAGCGCAATTAAAAAACAAAGAATCTCAATAATTTTATCAGCTGAAAACGAAGTAATCCACAAAAGTAGTTGTATATTGAGCGTTGAATATACAATGATAAAAAACGAGAGGAGATGTTGAAAAAACCCATATACGCCTGGTATGCCGTTTATACGAAGCCAAACGCCGAAAAAAAGATTACTACTTACCTGAATGAAAAAGAAATTGAGAACTATTTGCCGTTGAAAAAAACGTTACGCAAATGGAGCGATCGGAAAAAATGGATTGAAGAACCGGTTTTTCGCTGTTACTTATTTGTAAAGGTAAGCCATAAAGAATTTTTTAAAGTGCTGGAAGTCCCTGGTATTGTAAAATACGTTTCTTTTGGGGGGGAACCCCAAAGAATACCCGAAAATCAAATAGAAAATATTAAAATTTTGGTAGGACAGCAGGAACGGGAAATATTTTTATCGCACGAGAACATTAAAAAAGGCAAAAAAGCCGAAGTTCTTTTTGGCCCGTTTAAAGGGATGCAGGGCGAGGTCGTAAAAATTTACGGAAACAGTCGTATTGTTTTAAGAATAGATGCTTTGGGGTGTAACCTGTATGCCAATATTATGCGCGATGAGTTAAGAATGATAACAAAAAAAATTCAGGAAAAATAAAATCTGCCTGAAAACTTTCTGTTCAGTTAAAAATCAAAAATCAGTTATAATGAACCTGGCAATTACTCAAACAGAACAACTCAGAAAATTTATTTCTGAGATTACTTTTAAAAACATTGATGAAATAAAAGAGGACACGCTGCTTTTCGAAGAAGGTGTTTTTGATTCGTTAGGTTTCCTTTCCCTAATCAGTTTTTTAAACGACGAATTTGGGATTGAAGTTGAAAACGACGAATTAAATGAAGAAAATTTCGAATCAATCAGAGCTGTAGTGGCGTTTGTTTCCCAAAAAAAAGAGACACAGTATCGGTAGTCTATGTGTGGAATAGCAGGGTACATCGACAAAAACAACAAAGTCAGTTCTCTGGTTTTACAACGAATGCTCGCAAGAATCAGGCACAGAGGCCCCGATGAGTGCGGACTTTATGTTCGTGAAAATGTGGGTTTTGGAAGTGTAAGGTTAAGTATAATTGATATTGCCGGCGGACAACAACCCATGGCTAACGAAGACCTGAGCTTATGGATAGTTTTTAACGGCGAAATTTTCAATTACATTGAGCTGAGAAAAGAACTGGAAATTAAGGGCCACCGTTTCAGAACCCGCAGTGACACTGAAGTTATAGTCCACTTGTACGAAGAATTCGGAGAAAAATGTTTGGAGAAACTGAACGGTCAATTCGCAATCTCGATATGGGACAAACGCAAACAGGAAATGTTTCTGGCGCGCGACAGAGTTGGAATTCGCCCGTTGTATTATTTTTATTCACCCGATTTATTCGTTTTTGGTTCTGAAATAAAAGCCATTTTCGAACATCCCGGAATTCACCGGAAAATCTCGAAAACAGGTTTGGCCGAAACGTTTACATTTTGGACAACCATAACTCCAAACACAGCGTTTGAAGGAATTAAGGAGTGTCCGCCGGGTCATTATATGAAAGTAAAACCGGGAAAAATAGAAGTAAAAAAGTACTGGGCGCTAAATTTTGCCACACCAGACAACTATTTCCCCGGAAGTTTTGAAGATGCAATTGCCGAATTCGAACGCCTTTTTCTCGATTCGGTAAAAATCAGATTGCGGGCCGATGTCCCGGTTGCCGCCTACTTAAGCGGCGGAATCGATTCAAGCGTTACAACCGCATTTATTAAACAAATTGAACCTGATGTTTTACAAACCTTTTCAGTAGGTTTTGCCGAAAATGAATTTGACGAATCCGATTATCAGAATATTGCTTCCAAATTCTTCGAAACAAAACATGTTGGATTTAAATGCACCACAAAAGAAATTGCTGAAAACTTCCCCAAGGTAGTATGGCACAGCGAAATACCGCTACTCAGAACATCTCCCTCTCCCATGTTCAGTTTATCGGAAAAAGTGAGAGCGAACAACATAAAAGTAGTAGTTACCGGAGAGGGAGCAGATGAACTGCTGGCCGGTTACAATATTTTTAAAGAAAACAAAATCAGGCATTTTTGGGCGAAAGATAAAAACTCCAAACTTCGCCCGCTTTTGCTCAAAAAACTATACCCTTACATTAATGCCCTGCAAAATGCGAATCCAAATGCGCTAAAAATGTTTTTTGGCTACAAGCTCGAAGAAACCGATTCGCCCGTTTATTCCCATTTGTTAAGGTGGAAAAATACCTCGGCCATTAAAAACCATTTTGGTGTTCGGGTGCAAAAGGAACTTGCAGTATTCGACCCCTATCAAAACTTAATGGAAAATCTGAACGGAAATGTGGAGCACCTGGATCCGCTTGCAAAAGCACAGTATATCGAAATAACCACTTTTTTATCGGGGTATTTGTTGTCATCGCAGGGCGACAGAATGGGAATGGCCAATTCGGTAGAAGGAAGATATCCTTTTCTTGATCACCGAATCATTGAATTTTGCACCACTTTGCCTCCCGACTACAAACTGAAAAGTCTGAATGAAAAAATATTACTTAAAAAAATGATGAAAGGAAGACTGCCGGAAGAAATTTTGAGCAGGTCGAAACAAGCTTACCGAGCGCCAATTCTGAGCAGTTTTCTGGGAGGAGATGCGCCGGAGTATGTTCAGAATTTAACTTCTTCAGCTTCAATTGACGAAGCCGACATTTTTAATCCCGAATCAGTAAACAGGCTCCTGGTTAAAATGAGATCGGGAAAAGCGTATTCAGAAATTGACAATATGGCGCTCACTGCTGTTATTTCAACACAGCTCCTTCATCAGTTATTTATCAAAGACTTTAATTACCTGAATAACACACAACTACCGAAATGCACCATCAAAACAGAAACCCGTTATAATTGTTAAGAATGGCACAAAAACCCGTTTTTTCAAAAAATCTCATAAAGCTGAATAATATTGAACAGACCGTTTCTGACATTACAGAAAAACTGCGTGATGATGTTTTTAATGTACTAAAAAGAAAAGGAGCTGTAGTTGGTATAAGCGGCGGCATCGATTCCTCTGTTACTTTGGCGCTGGCGGTAAAAGCCCTGGGGGCCGAAAAAGTTATTGGCGTTATAATGCCTGAAAATGATTCAAGCCCCGAAAGCAAAACGCTCGCATTACAACTGGCTGAAAAATTTGGGGTTCAGTCAATTGAAGAAAACATGACCGCTGCGCTGGAAGGTTTCGAATGCTATAAAAGAAGAGACGAAGCCGTAAAAAGTGTTATCCCGGAATTTAATCCCCAAACCGATAAATTCAAAATTGAGATCAAACAAAATATGCTCAATGTAAAACTGCCTCCGGTATTCCATGTTACCGTTTATTTTAAAAACGAAACCGTTGCGAGTAAAATGCTTTCGTTGAAAGCTTACTTACAAATTGTCGCTGCCTCAAACTTTAAACAAAGAAGCCGGATGTCGATGTTGTATTACCACGCCGAAGCAAATCATTTTGCAGTAATAGGCACACCCAACAAACACGAGGTAAAACAGGGATTTTTTGTGAAATACGGAGATGGCGGGGCCGATGTAATGCCAATAGGACATCTCTATAAAACCCAGGTTTATGAGATCGCAGCGTTTCTTGACGTCCCTGAAGAAATAATCAAAAGAACACCGACAACCGACACTTATTCAGCTGAACAAACCCAGGAAGACTTCTTTTACCAGCTGCCGTTTGAAATTATGGATATTTTATGGTACGGCTGGGAAAACGGATACTCTGCCGGGGAAGTGGCAAAAGAAACAGGGTATTCTGCCGAAGAAATTTCAAATGTGTTTGCAGGATTCGAAAGAAAAATGAAAACAACAGAATACTTAAGGATGCAACCCATTCATTTCCAGTCTTAAAACCAGGACGATTTTACCCGGGTTTACAAAAATCTTTTAGAAAAGTTAAACTTTGTACCGATGAATGTAACAGAATACCTGTTTGAAAAAACGGCCGAGTGGCAAAAAGATTTTGTGTTGGGAAATAGAGAGACTATTTCATTTAAAACTTTATACGAGCACAGTTCACACCTTGCTAATTATCTTGAAGAGACAGTCGGCACCGGAAAAAACATCATACTGATAAGCCATAACAACAACTTTTTCCTCACCTGCTATTTGGGGATAATGCTTTCGGGGAATGTTTGTGTGCCCCTCGACCCGGCTATCGAGCAACAAAACTTTGACTACATTACCCGTAAAAGCGAAGCGAATTTTTGTTTTATCGAATCCAGATTAACCCAAAAAATTTCGGTTGACACGATAAAAACAATTACCGAAATGAACCTGTTGCAGGCAACAGCCAATCAAAACCGGTTTAAAATTGCAGAAAATTTTAACGGCGATTCACCGGCCCAAATAATTTTCACTTCCGGTTCAACCGGTTTTCCTAAAGGAGTAGTATTGAGCCACAATAACATTAT
The DNA here is from genome assembly GCA_964639655.1 of uncultured Mariniphaga sp. Lineage (GTDB taxonomy): Bacteria > Bacteroidota > Bacteroidia > Bacteroidales > Prolixibacteraceae > Mariniphaga. The sequence continues at coordinate 5,546 of CAZXHP010000015.1, read as the reverse complement.
TGCAAACACGGAATCGATTTTACACTACCTCCATCTGAATGAAAATGACACCATCGAGGTGGTTTTACCGTTTTTCTACTGCTACGGGCTTTCGCTGCTTCATACCCATTTAAGGGTGGGCGGTTCAATGGTGCTCAACAACAATTTTATCCTCATTGGATCAGTTTTAAACGATATCAACAAATACAACTGCACCGGTTTTGCAGGGGTTCCAAGCCATTTTCAAATTCTTTTACGAAAATCAGAGAAGTTCAAATCCGCTGAATTTCAGTCGTTGCGTTATGTTACCCAGGCTGGTGGAAAATTGCACAAAGTTTTTATCGAAGAATTTATAAATGCATTCCCTCAAATCGATTTTTTTGTGATGTATGGCCAAACCGAAGCCACAGCTCGTCTTTCCTACCTGGAACCGAAAGAACTTAAAAACAAACTTGGATCAATCGGGAAAGGAATTCCAGGCGTTCAGCTGAAAGTTGTGAACCCGAAAGGAGAGGAAGTGCAGCCGGGCGAAACCGGCGAAATTATTGCCAAAGGAGGTAATATTATGCTGGGGTACTACAAAGAACAGCAAATGACCGAAGCTGTGCTCAAAAACGGCTGGCTCTACACCGGCGATATAGGTACTGTTGACAGCGAGGGATACATTTATTTAACCGCACGCAATAAAGAATTCATTAAGATTGCAGGGAAAAGGGTAAGTCCCAAGGAAATTGAAGAAGTAATCGTTTCTTTTCCGCAAGTTGTGGATTGCACTGTTGAAGCCATTCAGGATGATTTTGCAGGCGACGCAATAAAAGCTGTCGTGGTTATTGAAAAAGGTTTTAAAACCAACCTCACAGCGGAGGATTTAAAAGCTTATTGTGCCGGCAAACTTGCCATGCACAAAGTTCCGAAATACATCGAATTCACAGAAAACCTGCATATTAGTTCCACCGGAAAAAAAGTTAAGGTTTTCAACAACTAACCACGGCTTTAAATCCTTTATTTAGAATTAAACTTTTCCTGCAGCATGAAATATGATATTGTTATTATTGGCGGTGGAATAGTGGGGCTTGCAACAGCACTCCAACTCAAGGAAAAGAATCAGGATTTGAAAATCGCGGTGATTGAAAAGGAAAGTGAAGTTGCCCAACACCAAACCGGGAACAACAGCGGTGTTATTCATGCCGGCGTTTATTACAAGCCGGGCAGCTTAAAAGCGCTGAATTGCAGAAGAGGTTACCAACTGCTTACCGAATTTTGCGACAGGGAAAATGTTAAATACGAACTGTGTGGCAAACTGATTGTAGCCACGTCAGAAGAAGAATTGCAACGCTTGGAGAACCTTTGGGAAAGAGGACTGCAAAACGGCCTTGTTAAAATGAAAAAACTTTCCGGAAATGAAATCAAAGCATACGAGCCTCATGCAAAGGGAGTTGCCGCAATTCACGTTCCATATACCGGAATAATCGATTACAAGGAGGTTAGTAAAAAATATGCCGAAATTTTTTGTGAACGTTTTGGCGGCGAAATTCATTTGAATAAAAAAGTACATTCGATATCCGTTTATAACGGGGGCGTAAATGTTTCGGCAACGGACCGGGATTTTTCCACAAAACTTGTGATCAACACAGCCGGACTGTTCAGCGACAAGGTCGCAAAATTAACGCAATCCAACCTGAATGTCCGTATTATTCCTTTTCGCGGGGAATACCACGAACTGATTCCGGAGAAGAAACACCTGGTCAGAAACTTAATTTACCCTGTTCCCGATCCGAATTTTCCTTTTTTGGGCGTTCATTTTACCCGCATGATAAACGGTGGAGTTGAAGCGGGCCCCAATGCAGTTTGGGCTTTTAAACGAGAAGGGTATAAAAAAACATCGTTTCAGGCAAATGAATTCTGGGCAACGTTGGCATGGCCGGGGTTCAGAAAAGTTGTACAAAAATACTGGAAAACCGGACTCGGAGAATATTACAGATCGTTTAACAAAGATGCCCTGGTTAAAGCGCTGCAAAAGCTGGTTCCTGAAATTCAATCCGGCGATATCCAACCCGGCGGAGCCGGTGTACGCGCCCAGGCATGCGATCGTAAAGGCGGGTTAATCGATGATTTCCTGATCGAAGAAAACAGGCATATCCTGAACGTATTAAATGCTCCTTCTCCGGCAGCAACAGCATCGTTGGCCATTGGAGAAACCATTGCCAAAAAGGCGGTTGAAAAACTAAATAAAACTTTTATACACCCTGCCCCGGAGCGGGTGAACTAAACTTAATTTAGAGCAGGAAGAAAAACTTTCACAAAAAACTATTGGCTGATCTTCAGCATTTAAACAAGACAATCCCAAATATGAATTTTACTGAATCATTAAAATTACAAAAGCGGTTTAACGACCTGATTCCGGGAGGCAGTCACACCTATGCCAAGGGCGATGACCAGTTTCCCGAGTTTATGCCAGTTTACATCGAAAAAGGCAATGGTTGCCACGTTTGGGACGTTGACGGGAATGAATACATTGAATATGCCATGGGATTGCGAAGTGTTACCCTGGGTCATAATTTTGAACCTGTGGTAAAAGCGGCGTATAAACAAATGCTTAAAGGCACCAATTTTGGCAGGCCTGCCAAAATTGAGCTGGAATGTGCTGAAGCTTTTCTTGGTCTGATTGAAAATGCCGAAATGGTTAAGTTCAGCAAAAATGGCTCAGATTCAACAAACGGGGCAATAAAACTTGCCAGAGCTTATACCGGAAGAGAAATGGTAGGTATTTGTGCCGATCATCCGTTTTTTTCAGTTGACGATTGGTTTATCAGTACAACTCCAATGAATTCAGGTATTCCCAGGGTGTTCGAAAAAATGACAACCAAATTTCATTTTAACGATTTGGCGAGTATCGAAAAGATTTTTGCAGAACATCCCGGGAAAATTGCATGTATCATTCTCGAACCCGAAAAATATGAACCACCAAAAGATGATTTTCTGAATAAAGCAAAAGAAATCTGCCATAAAAACGGAGCGCTCTTCATACTCGATGAAATGATAACCGGTTTCAGGTGGCACAATGGCGGGGCACAAAAAGTTTATAACGTTGATCCTGATCTGTCCACCTTTGGCAAGGCCATGGGAAACGGTTTTTCAATTGCCGCGCTTGCAGGCAAAAGAGAATTTATGGAGTTGGGCGGAATCCTTCATAAAAAAGAAAGGGTATTCCTGAATTCAACAACCCATGGCGCCGAAACCCATGCTTTGGCAGCCACCATTGCCACAATAAAATTCTATCAGGAAAATGATGTTACCGGGTATCTGAATCAACAGGGGAAAAAGCTTAAAGAAGGCGTAAACCGGGCATCCCGTGAGTTAGGAATAGAGGACAAAATTTCCATCATTGGACCTAATTGTTGTTCAGTTTACACAACAAGAGACCAGGAAGGAAATCCGTCACAACCATTCAGAACACTTTTTATACAGGAACTTTTGAAACAGGGTTTATTAATGCCATCAAGCATTGTTTCCTTCTCACATTCAGATAAAGATATTTATGAAACAATGGAGAAAATGCACAATGCCATGTTGGTGTACAAAAAGGCTCTGGAAGAAGGAATTGAAAAATACCTGGTTGGGAGATCTGTTGCTCCGGTATGGAGAAAGTACAACTAACACAGGATAATAATAAAATATCAAAGAAGAAAATGAAAGTTTTAATCACCGGGAATATGGGCTATGTTGGCCCGGGCGTTGTAAGCCAACTCCGTGAGAGTTATCCGAAAGCCGAACTCATTGGATTCGATACCGGATTTTTTGCCCATTGTTTAACCAATTCACCTTTTTTACCTGAACTCAAGCTGAATCAACAAATTATCGGCGATGTACGAAATTTTAACCCTGATATGCTGAACGGCGTTGATGCAATAGTTTATCTGGCAGCTATTTCAAATGATCCTATGGGAAATCGTTTTGAAGAAGTTACCCTGGACATCAACTACATATCGGCCATTGAAATGGCCAAAGTCGGTAAAGATAAGGGTGTAAAATCGTTTGTTTTTGCATCCAGCTGCAGCGTTTACGGCGAAGCCGACGATTTTGCCAAAGTGGAATCCGACAGGCTCAACCCGCTGACTGCCTATGCCCGTTCAAAAATTGCAGCTGAACAGAATTTGGAAGAAATAGCAGACAGTAGCTTTACTGTAACTTGTTTACGCTTTGCTACCGCCTGTGGATTTAGCCACCGGTTACGCCTCGATTTGGTAGTGAACGACTTTGTGGCTGGGGCAGTTACTTCAAAACGCATTGATATTTTAAGTGACGGAACTCCATGGCGGCCACTCATAAATGTATTGGACATGGCCCGCGCCATTGATTGGGCTGTTTTAAGAAAAGCGGAAAACGGAGGAAATTTTCTGGCGGTAAATACCGGAACTAATGAATGGAATTACCAGGTTAAAGAATTGGCCGAAGTTGTAGCCGAGGTAGTTGATGGTTGCAAAGTTACGGTAAATCCGGATGCACCACCAGACAAACGTTCCTACAAAGTTAATTTCGATTTATTTAAAAAACTGGCGCCCAATCATCAGCCTGTTTTTCAACTAAAACCAACAATTAAAATTTTAGTTGAAAACCTGACTGAAATGGGTTTTAACGATGCAAATTTCAGAAAATCAGCATTGATGAGACTAAATGTTATCAGCAACCTGATTCAGCAAAATGAACTCGACAATAATTTGACCTGGAACCGGAAGTAAAAAATTATGATTTTCACCGAAACAAAATTAAAAGGAGCTTTCATCATCGAAATTGAAAAATTGGAAGATGAACGCGGTTTTTTTGGTCGTTCATGGTGTGCGCACGAAATGAAAGCACACGGATTAAATGTGAATATCCGCCAGGCAAATGTTTCATTCAATAAATATAAAGGAACCTTGCGGGGAATGCACTACCAGGTTGCTCCACACCAGGAAGCCAAACTGGTGCGGTGTTCCAGAGGAAGTATTTACGATGTGATTATTGACTTACGCGAAAACTCCCCAACCTTTAAACAGTGGATTGGCGTGGAACTGACACAGGACAATTACAAAATGCTGTATGTTCCGGAAGATTTTGCCCACGGTTTTATCACACTGGAAGATAATTGTGAAATCAGCTACCTGATGTCGGAATTTTACGTTCCGGGTGCTGGTGCTACAATTCGCTGGAACGACCCGCTTTTCAATATAAAATGGCCTTTTGAACCCAGTGTTATTTCAGAAAAGGATAAAAATCAACCTGATTTTTATAATTCTAAATTTTAATCTTATAATTAAATGACTTAACTTTTATGGGTTAATAAAAATTATACCTGTGAAAGAGTCAAATAAAAAGGAATCGCTAAATTTTATTAAATCGTTTTTAAAAAGAATAGTTCGAAGATTAAGATATGAAATTAGAGAGCTTTTAAAACTTTATGAACCTGAATCAAAATTGATTTCAGATAATCAAAAATACTGGAATCGTGATTATTCAAATCCTATTCTGGCTCAGGATGCACATTGGAAGAACTTTGGAAAGTTCGAGGATCACCAACAATGGTTAAA
>CAZXHP010000014.1:0-38987 GCA_964639655.1 uncultured Mariniphaga sp. | reverse complement strand
GATTTTAAAAAGTGGCTGAATAATTAAAAAAAAACATGAAAAAAGACCCTGAAAATCAAAAAATTGAAAATTTGTACCAAAAGCTAAAAGCTGCTTACACAATTGACAATCTGAATCAAATTTCGCTTGTGCTGCTTGGGTTTTATAAAAACAAGCAGTTTGGCACTTTGCGCAAAGTGGCTGAAATAGTGAGCGATTGCATTAAAATTGAAATCACTGATGATGGAAAAGGATTTTCTGCTTTCATGATGCTGTACCATCCGGACCGGTTAACGTATCATATAAATGAAATCAGCAGACTTGCCACAGAGAAAAATTATGAAGGGTTGTTAAATTATACGCACATATTTTTGCTGGAACGCATCGAAGAAATTGCCACATCGCTGGAGAGTTATGAAGATATTGACTATTCTCCTGTTTATGAATGGGATATAAACATTCAGGGATTCAGTATTATTTATGATACCGATTCAAAGAAAAAAACCAAAAAATCTACCAAATCAAAAGGTTTTTCATTTTACGAAGCACTCAAAATAAGGGTTTTTGAAGATACAACCTTTGAATTCCCCGCATGGTACCTCGAAGACATGGACGAGTTTGAACTGTCATCATCAGACATTAACGATTTGGATGGAATACAGTTTTGTACCCATGCCAAAAGCATTGATTTGTCAGACAACAAAATAATTGATTTGTCGCTTCTTGCCGGTTTGCATGACCTCGAAGAACTTAATCTTTCATACAATAAAATTGGAATTATTGATGAAATAAGCAACCTTACAAATCTAAAAAGTCTTTATCTGGCCGATAACCCTATTGATGATATCTCGCCACTTTTTACGCTTGAAAAACTCGAATATATTGATTTGAGGGAAAATAAAATTGACCCGGACCAGATAAAAACTTTAGTTGAAATGGGCATTGAAGTAGACTATTAAAATACTGGAATTTAGAGTATAACATCAGAAGATTTCCGATTTTTTTTCAACATCACTTTAAATAGAATTTTCGGGGAATTTTCTCCACATTTTTCCACACAAAAACAAACAAATAGCAACAACCCAAATTATTCATATTATTATAATACATTAACCTGCTGATTTTAAGTCACTCCTTTTTTACACTGAACCTTCCGGCACGTTTTTTCCTTATAGAAACAGGCATTATCGTTTCATTTAAAATTTTTTAGCCATGAATAATCAATTCAACATCCTTTCAGAAGCAATCGACGCATTAAAAAAGAGAGGTTATACCACTAATTTCCGGGTAAACGAAAACGGTCTGCTGGAAGCAGCCAAAGGACAAACTTTCAATGCTTCCGACGTAAAACTGGCTGAATTTCACCGGTTCGAAGGAATGACCGACCCGGCCGACAGCACCATCTTGTATGCATTGGAAACCGGTTCGGGACTAAAAGGTACCCTGGCCGATTCCTACGGCGCCGAAGCGTCGGAGCTTATTTCAGGGTTTATGAAAAATGTAAAATAAGCATGTCGGAAGGAGAAATCGTTCATGCTTTGCGCAACGACCGACGCAATTTCTGAATTTTGTATTATCTTCAAATCCACAAAAAGAATTCAGGATTCATGCGCTACATACTGCTTTTATCCACATGCTTTTTTCTTTTTGCAGGAATTATTCATACGTCTGCCCAGGAAAATTATGAAGTGCGCAAAGTCACCTTCAGGGGCAACAAAACCCTGAAAAAAGACTTTCTGCTCAATAAAATGGCACTGAATGAGGTTTCCTGGATAGAAAAAAAATTCACCAAAAAAGAACCTTTTTTGTACAGCGGGGAGTTGATGAAGTTAGATGTTGACCGCCTGAAACGCATTTACCAGAGCGAGGGGTTTCTGCATGTAGAAGCGTCGGTACAAAATCTGAATATCAATGAGAAAAAACAAACAGTAAAAGTAGTTATCGAAATAAATGAAGGCGAACCCGTAGTCATCGACACGGTTAGGATGGAAATCGTTCAAAACCCGGACAGCCTGAACACCGATTCCCTTTTCAGAAGATTTTCAAGAGCGCTGAACATGAACGAAGGAGAACGCTTTCGCGATGAAGCATTGAAGCAGGACACCCGTTTTATTGAAGATGCCTTCAGAAGCCTGGGATACGCCTATTCTTCAACCGATTACAGGCTCCGTTTAAAACCGGATGAACTTGCCACAGGAATTCAGTATAGTGTACAACCCGGGCCGCTGTCGTATGTCGGCGAAACCCGCATTACGGGCAACAAAAACGTTTCGGAAGATTTTATCCGAAAGCAGTTACGGTACAGGGAAGGTGATTTATACGATAAATCACTGCTGGACAGAACGCGACAGAATCTCTACAGTTTACAGTTGTTCAGGGTAGTTTCGGTGCTGCCCGAACGCGAACCGCAAACACAAAAAAGCCCCATTCCGGTAAATATTTACATTGAAGAAGCACCGCGGATAAGCACACGTTTCGGCGCCGGTTACGGCACCGAAGACAAATTTCGCACCTTCCTCGACCTGAACTACCGCGGATTTTTGGGAGGCGCACGCAGAATAAATCTTTACCTGAAACATTCGGCGCTGGAGCCTTATTCTGTGCGCCTGAGATGGATTCAGCCCAGGTTTCTGGGGTTTAACAGCACCATTTCTGTAAATCCGTTTTTGATCCGAAATAAAGAACCCGGCTACGACACACGCACTTTCGGTGTAAATATTCCGCTTACCTACCAGTTTTCTCCGTCCACCACGGGAAAAATTACCTACTATCTTGAAAATGTGCAACAACAGATTGAAGAGGGTGATTCAGAATTTCTGAACATGGAAAGCAACAAATTTCTGTACAACAAATCAGGGATTCTCCTCAGCGGAGTGTTTAACAGTTCAACCCCGTCATTTTCGCCTGAGCAGGGAATAAATCTTTCGCTGGGCTACAAAATCAACGGACATATTTTTGGCAGCGATTTCAACTACACCCGGCTTTGGGGCGATTTCAGAACCTATCACGATTTAGGCGAATTAATTCTGGCTTTTCGGGTTATGGCAGGAGGAATCAGTTCTTCCAACAGTAACGGTTTTATTCCGGTGGAAGACCGGTTTTATTCGGGGGGAAGCAACTCCATTCGCGGCTGGAACCGGTCTGAGCTGGGGCCCAAACGCGAAAGCGGAACCCCCTTGGGCGGAAAAAGTATTTTTGAAAGCAACTTTGAAATCCGCTATCCGATAGTTTGGCGGCTGAGCCTGGCAGCTTTTTTCGAGGCTGGAAATGTTTGGGAAAAATCCTTTTCGTACGATTTTAACAACCTCGGTTACGCCGCCGGATCCGGAATCCGCATTGAGACACCCATCGGGCCGGTGCGTTTCGATGTGGGCATCCCGTTGTGGAATGAAAAACGAAATGCGCAATTTTTTATCAGTGTAGGACAGGCATTTTAGTATGAAGAAAGGAATCAAATACAGTTTGGTTGTTCCGGGAATAATTTTCCTGGGAATCCTGCTGTTGGTGCTGCTTGCCGCACTTCTTATTCAAACCGAACCGGCCAAACGTAAAATAGCCCGGATTGCCGAGACTCAGGTTGATAAAATCATTAACGGAAACCTGACCATCGGTAAAATTGAAGGCAACTTTTTCACCCGCCTGTCCATAAAAAATGTGTTGATAACCATGGAGCAGGATACCCTGGCATACATTGAAGAAATTAAAGCCGGATACAATCTCTGGCCGCTTTTGCGAAATACCCTCGAAATTTATTCCGCCGAAATCATCCATCCGCAAATTTTCCTGAAACAGGTAAACGATTCGGTGTGGAATGTACAGCAGATTGTAAAACCCGGCCCGGAAAAACCGGAACAGGAGCCTGAACCTTCCGCAGGATTTAATATCCGGCTGCCTGTTTTCAGTCTGGTTGACGGATTTATCCGAACTGAAACATATGACACCATCATTCCGCAACGGATTGAAAACCTGAATACCGAACTTTCTCTGGTTTGGGTTGAAAATGAACAGCAGGCCCGACTGAAGCAATTTTCGTTCTCTGCCCGGAATCCTGATTTTAACCTGAACCGGCTTGAATTTTTGATATCCCAAAAGCATACGTTTATTGAACTGGAAGATTTCAGAATTGAAACCGCCATCAATCAATTAAACGGGGAAGCCGGGTTCTCACCCGAAAAAAAAGAAGGAGAAGCAAACTTCAAAATTCCGGCCCTGAACCTTTCGGAATTCAGCTATTTTCTGCCCTACCTGAAGTTTCCCGCAACACCCGATATAAAACTGCAGGCCCGAATGGACGAAAAAAATGCCCGCGCAACCCTGCTGCTTGAAGACCAAAACCAACAGATTACTTTGCAGGTCGCGTCCGACAACCTGACTGAATTCCTTTTCAATTCCGAAGAAAATATTCTCTCTTATTCACTGGAAGGGCGATTTACAAATGTTGACCTGATCCACTGGCTGGGAATACAGGAAATACCCTATATTTTGAACGGCCACCTTTCGGTAACCGGACAAGGCATTGAACCTGAAACAGCGCAAATAGCCCTCACCGGGGAACTAAACAACTGGGTGATTCAGGACAAACAGCTCGATAAAATCACGTTCGATCTTATTTTGAACAAGGGGAACCTCGCCGGTTTAGTGCTGGGAAACGGAGCATTTGGAAATTTCAGGCTGAACCCATCGGTACAAAACCTGTTTAACGTGCCGGTTTATACAGCAAATTTTACAGCACAAAATCTTAATTTGGAGCGACTGACCGGTATCGCAGATTTAAATTCCAACATAAATCTGATGGCCAGCATCAGCGGAAAAGCTTTTGACCCGGAAAATATTTCAGCCTCGGCTCAGATAAATATGCTGGATTCCCGGGTTCAGCACATCCGAATCGATACATTGTTTGCGTCAGCAGCTTTCCAAAACCAAAACCTGCTTCTCGATACCCTGCGGGCAAAAACACTGTCGGTACTTCTCACTGCCGGCGGCAATTACAGTTTTTCGGATCAGTCCGACCTGAAACTCGATGCAATTGTTTCGAATGTACATGAGTTTTACCCCTGGCTGCCCGACACCAGTTTGCACACCAGCGGAATCCTTCAGGCCAGACTTTGGGGCCGCCCCGACGCACTTTCGGTGGAAGCTGCAGCCATGCTGGATTCCAGCAGCTATGGGGAGATTTCACTGGAAAAACTTTTGCTCGAAACAACCGGGAAAATCACTTCTGCCGACACCGCGTTTAACGTGCAACTGGTTGCCCACCGGCTAAAAACCGGCAATCTGTTGGTTGACTCCGCGCAGGTTTCTGCCCACGGAAATTCAGATTCGCTGGTTGTTGCTGCAAACCTGGCAGCACGCGAATTAACCACGCAAATTGAAGCGGGAATAAATCCGGGGGAATTGCTGAAAATACAGCTTGCCGACTGGGAAGTAGATTTTAAAAACCAGAAATGGACGTTGCAGCGGCCCCCGGCAATTATTGAACTGGACGCACAGCATTACCGGATAGAAAATTTCAACATGGTTTCCGACCATCTGGAACAGAAACAGTTTATTTCAGCTAACGGAACGATCAACCTCGCTGAAGAACAGGATTTTCACCTCGAAATCAATAACCTGAACCTCGAAAACCTGATGCAGTTGCTGGAACAGGAACAGCCGGTTTCAGGTTTGTTTAGACTTCAGCTTGATTTGAGCGGTAGTATCGATTCCCTGTTGCTGAATTCACGGTTTTCAGTTACAGAACCGGAATACGACAAATTGAAACTAAAAGATATCTCCGGAAAAATGGAATATGCGAATAACCAGTTCCTTATGGAAACACTTGTTACACCCGATGACAGCGGAAAAATTGAAATGTCGGCTGCCATTCCTTTAAAAATAAATTCAGACAGTTTGGAAGTTTTATTCAGCAAAAATGACACTGTTGCGGGTAAAATAAATATCGAAAATATTTCGCTGGCTATGCTGGAAGAATTGGAAATTACCGACCAGCTTTCCGGAATTTTCACCGGAAATATGAATTTGTCGGGAACCGTTGAAAATCCCTTTTTAACCGGCGATTTTGCTTTTGATAACACCGAATTCAGCGGCTTCCGGATTTTGCAGTTCGACGGCAACCTGAATTACAGCAATAATCTTTTTACCACAGATTTACTGGTTGTTCCGCAGGACAGCGGCAAACTGGAAGCCCGGGGCGAAATCCCGCTCCGCTTTTATCCCGACTCATTAAAATTTGGATTCAGTGCCAAAGATTCGGTAAATGGAAAAATAACCCTCGAAAATCTAACGCTCGAACTTTTGCAGGCCATGTATCCGTCGGGAAATTTTGCCGGATTTATTGAAGGTGATATAAACCTTTCAGGCACAACAGAAGCTCCCGTTCCCGAAGGAAATATCAGTTTGCGCGATGCTTCGGCAAAAATGCCGGAGTATGGAATCGATTACAGTGATATTCGGTTGAATCTGAATTTTCTGCGCGATAAAGTCGAATTGAACGATCTTTTGGTAAGAAGCCCCGATGGAAGTTTGAACGGGAAGGGCCAGGTAAATTTTGTTTCCGATTTCTACAAAGGCGACATCAGCACTTCGGAAATTGAACTGAATTTTAACCGCTTTCAACCGTTTAACCACCGCCAGTTTAACATGCAAATGAACGGAACGGCCACATTTGGCGGCGAAAAAGGGGAAGTAGTTTATGGTGGAAACATTACCATTCCCCGCTCCGAAATCTATATTCCCGCGGTAATGCGCATGTTAGGCAAACTTTATATACCCGAGCTTCCCAAACCGCTGCTGGTGGAGGAACTGGAACGAATGGAACTTGCCGGCGATTCTTTATTGCCCGCAGAGCACACTCCCCTGGTAACCGACACTGTCCGTCCGGATTATTTCGACAACCTCAAAGGCAGCCTGCGCGTAATAATACCCCGAAATACCTGGATTAAAAACGACGATCTTTACATTGAACTGTCGGGTGATGTCGAGTTGCGTAAAAATAACGAATATTTCGAACTGTTTGGCTCGGTGGATGTGGTTCGCGGGCAATACGACCTGCTGGGCAAAACTTTTATGGTCGATGAGGGTTCAATCGTTTTTCAGGGAGGCGAGGAAATGATGCCGCGGATGAACATCAAAGCCTCCTACTCCTTTAGAAATGCACAGCGGGTTGAGCAAAATCTTGCTGTACAGGTAAGCGGGACCGCACAATCACCAGAGGTGAACTTTCAGCTCGACGGAAGCGACATTAGCGAAGGCGACGCCCTCTCCTACATTTTGTTTGGAAAAAGTATGAACGAACTTACAATCGACGAGCAGGACAACATGGCCGGAGCCGGCGGAGGCAGCCTGGCAGGCAGGGCGGCAGCTTCAATTCTCACCTCGCAGTTAACCAACTTTTTAGGCGAAAAACTTGCCGTAGATTACATTGAGGTGAAAAGCGACGGCGGTTTCGACAATGCCACTGTGGTAGTAGGAAAATACATTACCAACGACTTGTTTGTAAGCTACGAACAACGTTTTGGCGAAACACACGAAAAAGACATAACCAAATACGAGGTAAAACTGGAATACGAATTGTTCCGCTTTTTATTTTTCGAACTGAACAACTCTTCCCGATCCAGCGGTTTCGATGTAATTTTTAAATTTGACGCCAAATAACCGTGCAAATGGAGTTTTTGATTGTAAACGGCAAAGTGGCCGGAACCGGAAAAATAAACCTGAATCATTTTCTTACGGAGCCGTCGTTCAGGCTTTCGCAAAAAGTATGGTACGGGTACGGCGGCATTCCGTTTTTTTCCGAAAACCTGAAACAAATTAAAATCCAGGCCGAAGCGCTTCGGTTACCTTTTCCGAAAGCGTTTGAAAACCGGCGGGAAATGTTCCGAATTGCCAAACGCATGCTAAACAAAAACAAGTTTTACCGGTCGGGGTACCTTCATTTTCAGGTGTTTTGGACTGTAACCGGCGTTCAAACGCTCGTCACCGCAAATGCGTTTGAGGTTTTCGATTTTCCGTATGCCGAAAACGGATTGCTGGTTACACTTTCGAACCTGAAAAAAAATGCACAAAATCAGCTTACCCGGTTGCCGTTTTTTAACGAAATGCTCTGGCAGGCCGGTCTGGCTGAAATTCGGCAAATGCCTTTTCAGCAGCTACTTTTTCTGAACGAAAACAATTCGGTTTGCGAAAGTGCGGGAGCCAACATTTTTCTTGTGAAGGAAGACAATCTGATTACTCCAGCCCTTTCCACAGGATGTTATGAAGATATTTTGCGTCCTCATGTGCTGGATATTGCAAAGCAGGCAGGTTTAGCAGCTGTGGAGAGCGACCGTTTGGAAAAACCGGAACTTGTTGAGGCCGATGAAATATTTCTTGCATCGGAAGCCGGAGGGATTCAATGGGTTCTCGGCATTGAAAACAAACGTTTTCTGCACTATTATTCGAAAAAAGTTTATGATTTACTGCGGACGAGGATGAATCCTAATTCATAGCCGGATTTTCAGGAAAATTTTCCCAAACGGAATAGCGGTTGCCGGCTTTTTTTACAAAATCGACCCACGATTCCTGGTGCAAATCACGCATCACAGTTTCTTCATCAACGTCGGTTACCAACCACGAGTCTTCTTTTATTTCCCGCTCCAGCTGACCCGAATCCCAGCCTGAATAACCGACAAAAAAACGGATATCGGAAGCGGGAATAACGCCTGCGGAAATTTGTTGTTTCAGCACGTCAAAATCGCCGCCCCAGTATAAATTCCCCAACACATGAATACTGCCGGGAAGTTTTTCCCCCAGTTTGTGTATAAAATATATGGAATCGGTTGAAACCGGGCCGCCAAGGTACACATCGGCTTCGAATTCGGGAAACCCCGGAAGAATATCGTGGATGCCTAACTCTACTTTTTTATTCAAAATAAATCCCACAGCGCCTTTATCGCTGTATGCAACAAGGAGTATAACTGACCGGTTGAAATAATTGCCCGGCAAAAACGGTTCGGCAATTAAAATCCGGCCTTTTTGCGGCGCCACATTGTTGGTTTGAATTCTGAATATGTCTAAATTATTTTTCATACGATAAAGCAATATAAGAAAAATACTATTATTCTTCAAACAACATTTCCGTTCAATACAAAAATTATGCGATTTTTTTTGGGGAAGTAAAATCTATTCTTCTATCACAATAAACAAATCTTCATCGGGTTTGCTCATGTAATATTGTTCGCGGGCAAATTTTTCCAGTTCTTTTTTCCCGGCATTCAGGTCCTCCAGTTTTTGTTTATCGGCCTCTATGCGTTCCAGGTAATACGCTTTCTGCTTGTTCAACTCGTTAAGGCGGCGTTTGTTTTCTGCGTGGGAAACAAAGCTGTTTTCGTCGAAAAAAATTATCCACGCTAAAAACAAAACTGAAGCAATAAAGTACTTGTTCTTCACTGCTTTCATCCAAATATTTTTATGTCGCGATTTATTTTCCACTACAGTTTGTTTGGGTTCAAAAATAACACATTTTAAACGCAAAAAAAAGAAGGACAGCTATTTCATCCTTCTTTTTATAAACACTCATCCGTTAACTAATTACTCTTCATCGGGTAAAAAACTCGGGTATAAATAATTTGTTGGCGGAACGAAGTTTTCTTTAACGGTACGGATGGAAACCCATCGCAAGAGGTTAAATACCGAGCCTGCCTTATCGTTGGTGCCCGAGCCGCGTGCGCCGCCAAATGGCTGCTGGCCAACCACAGCGCCTGTGGGTTTATCGTTAATGTAGAAATTGCCGGCGGTATTGGTCAGCCGTTTGGTAATTTTTTCGATGTTATAGCGGTTTTGTGAGAACACAGCACCTGTTAAACCGTAAATGGATGTTTTATCCAGCACATCGAGTGTTTCATCCAGTTTTTCATCGGCATAAACATAAATCGTCAAAACCGGGCCAAACAGCTCTTCCTGCATGGTAATGTAATCCGGTTTTTTTGCCTGAATGACAGTTGGTTCGATATAGTAACCTGTTGATTTGTCGCATTTCCCGCCAAAAATCACCTCCGCATCTTTGTCTTCGCGGGCCTTGTCGATGTAGCCTTTCAGTTTGTCGAACGACGCCTCGTCGATAACAGCATTCACAAAGTTGGTAAAATCTTCGGGAGGTCCCATTTTAACCGAACCGAGCATATCGCCCAGTTGCTGTTTTAGTTTTGGCCAAATGCTTTTTGGAACATAAACCCTTGAGGCCGCAGAACATTTTTGGCCCTGGTATTCGTAAGCGCCCCGAACGATCGTAGTGGTCAATTCCTGAATTTTTATGGTATTGTCGGCAAAAATAAAGTCTTTACCACCGGTTTCCCCCACAATGCGCGGATAGGATTTGTACTTGTAAATGTTGTCTCCGATGGTTTTCCAAATTCCCTGAAACACTTCTGTTGAACCTGTAAAATGGATTCCGGCAAAATCAGGATGGGTTAAAACCACACCGGCAGCCACCGGACCGGAAGCAAACACGAGGTTGATTACCCCATCGGGAAGACCGGCCTCGCGCAAAACTTCCATAATAACTCCGGCGGAATAAACTGCTGTTTTCGATGGTTTCCAAACTGTTACATTGCCCATTATTGCCGGTGCAACAGGCAGGTTTCCGGCTATGGAAGTAAAATTAAAAGGAGTTAGCGCAAAAACAAAACCTTCAAGCGGACGGAATTCATTGTAGTTCCAGATTCCCGGTGCAGATTCGGGTTGTATTTTGTAAATGTCGGTCATAATTTTTACGCCAAACCGGTAAAAATCAGCCAGTTCGCAAGCCGCATCGATTTCGGCCTGAAAAACATTTTTCGACTGACCGAGCATGGTAGCCGCATTAATTTTGGCCCGGTATGGCCCGGTCAGCAAATCGGCAGCTTTCAGAAAAACCGAGGCGCGGTGCTGCCACGAAAGGTTGGCCCATTTTTCACGTGCTTCAAGTGCCGCATCGATAGCCATTTCCACATGGCTGGCATCGCCCTGATTGTAGTACCCCAGCGTATGGTTGATTTCGTGTGGAGGAAACATTCTTACCTTTCTGTCGGTAAAAACATCTTTTCCGCCTATCACCATGGGCAGTTCAACCTCTCTGGAGCGGAGTTCATCTATCGTTCTTTTCACTTCGGCCCGTTCAGGGCTTCCGGGAGCATAGCTCAAAACCGGTTCGTTTTTTGCGACTGGTACGTTAAAAATTCCCTTTGGCATATCTTTCAGTTTTAAAAATTATTTACTCGTTTATGCAAAACTAAAAATTAGAGTTCAGGAAAATCATAACAAAAATCATTACCAATCCGATTGCTAATCTCAGAAGTAACTTATTGTTAACTAAATAGAAAGAGTTCCAACAAAAACAAAACAAAAGTCATATTTCCTGATTCGAAAATCAAATCAATTTTGTATCCTCAATTTATTTTGAGAAATTGGCTGTTTTTATAGCATTATCCTTATTTTTATGCCGGTGAGCAAACCTTTTTTCCATATGATTACAGAAAAGCTGTGGCCGGAAAATTCCGGCGAAAACAAGAAAAAGCTTTTTGAGATGTTAATTACAGTTTCTGTACTGCTATTGGCATCGGTTATTAATTTAGGAATCAATCTTTTCGCTGAAAATGAAAGCTTTTGTCTGATTTGTGATACCGGACTGGTTTTGGTTGCGGTCCTTGCATTGGCGTGTATTTTAAATGCCAAAATAAACTGTGCATTAAATACATCTTTTTCGGTTCCGTTGTTTGTTTACGCCTACTATATTTCAGATTTTTCCATCCACACCCAACCCTCCGACACGGTGTATCAATCGGTTGGATGGCTGCTGGCAGGGGCCTTTTTCCTGTTGTATTTTGCAAAATCGGAGACAAAAATTATTCTTTATTCCTTAATTTCTTCAGCTGCCGTAGTGTTTCAGTTACTTAAAGACAACCAGTTTTTTGGGTTTATCGGTGGTGTTGATATGGTAGTTCCCCACCCCTTTATTGCATTAATTTTGATTTTGTCAGGAGGTATTTTTCTCCGAAGACAGCATATTCAAACAGAAGCCAGGCTAACCGAAAAACTGAAAAAAACGCACGCAGGGTTGTCGAAGGTTATTCGGGAAACCGGGTTTGCAGTGGCTGAAATCAGGGCTGCACGCGACGAAGAAGGTAACGTTGTACAACTAAAAATTGAAAAAGTAAATAATGTTTTCGAATCTGTATTTAATATTCAACTTCATGAAGTAAAAGGACAGGAAGCCAACTATATTTTTGAGCTGGTATTACGCGATCATTTCGATTTAAACAAACTGATACTTTTTGAAAGTCATAAAACCAAAGAGTTTCATGCCACAAAGCTCGAACTCTGGTTTAAGATCCACGTCCTGAAACCCGATGTCAACACCTTTTTTGTTATTCTTGAAAATATTACAAAAGAAAAGAAAAAACTGGCCGAACTGGAAAACAGTAAAAAACGCTATAAAGTTTTACTCGAAGCCATTCCCGACATGTTTTTCGTAATAGGCAAAGACGGAACTTACGAAGATTTTGTGATCAAAGAAAGCGACCTCTACAAACTGGAAGAAGCCAATATTGTGGGAAGTACCATTTTTGATGTTGGTTTTCCGGAAAATATGGCTGAAAAAATAATGAAGTGCATTCAGGCCAGCCTTAAAAACAATTCTATTGAAACCATTGAATATTCGCTGAATACACCCAACGGGACCTATCTGTTTGAGATGAGGCTGGCCCGGCTGACTGCCAGGTCGGTGATTTCTGTTGCGCGCGATATTACCAGGCGTAAAACCGCTGAGTTTAATTTGGAAAGGGCGAAAAAGAAAGCCGAAGAAAGCGATCGGTTAAAATCGGCCTTTTTGGCCAATCTTTCGCACGAAATTCGTACCCCGCTTAACATTATTACCAATTTTACACGAATGCTGGCCGAAGGTGGCTTGGGAGGCACGGAACGAATGGAGCTCTCGGATGCCATTTCACAAAACGGTACCCAGTTGCTCAATATGATTGACAACACTATTCATCTCTCAAAAATTGAAACCGACTCTGTTAACATGGCTTTAAATTTCTGTCCCGTTAATGCACTGGTTCGCGATATTTATAACCGCTACCGACCGCTCATTCCCGATGGAAGACAGGTTAAGATGAAGTTGGATATGGATGTTCCCAATTCATCGTTCGGTTTTCTTACCGACCGGCGCCTGCTTTTGGAAACCCTGCAGATTCTGGTTGACAACGCCATAAAATATACGACACAGGGTGAAATTTACCTGGGTTACAAAATGGTAGGAACCGATGCGGTGAAATTTACGGTTTCGGATTCGGGAATAGGGATTCCCAAAGAGGAACATGAAAATATCTTCAGCCGGTTTTACCGTGTAAAAAATGAAATTAACGACGTTACTTCAGGTTCAGGAATCGGCCTTCCCATTGCCCAGCACTACGTGCAGCTTCTCGGTGGCGAGTTAAAACTCGAATCGACGCCGGGAAAAGGAACTACATTTACCTTTGATCTTCCGTTTAGAGAAGGTGAAGGCTATTTGCGTGTGGTAAGCTGATTTTTTTATTTTAAATTCCCGGTCTTTTTTTGAAGGATTCATTTTTATATTTAGTTTTGACTGAATCTAACAGCAGCAAATTCAGGAATGAAAGGCTATAAAAATCCAACATCGGTTTGTTAACCCTCGAAGGTTATATTGTTCTGACAGTGGTAATTTTAACCATTGTTGCGCTTGCCAAAGAAGTGATGCGCCCGGGGCTGGTTTTCTTTTCTTCGGCTGTTATTCTAATGTCAACCGGCATTATTTCAAGCAACGAATTACTTTCCGGCTTTTCCAACAAAGGAATGATAACAGTTGGCGTTCTGTTCCTTGTAAGCGAAGGAGTGCGTCAGTCGGGGGTACTAAACCGTCTGGCTCAAACCTATCTCCCGCGCAAAAGAGGAAGAATGGTCTTTCTGATACCACGAATTATGTTTCCGGTATCCGTTTTGTCTGCATTTCTGAACAATACGCCGGTTGTAATAATTTTTGCCCCTATTATTAAAAGATGGGCAGAAAAACTTAATCTTTCACCCAAAAAATTTCTCATTCCCCTCTCCTATGCCACCATTCTGGGCGGAACCTGCACGTTGATTGGAACATCTACCAACCTCGTGCTTCACGGGTTAATGATAGACAACAACCTTCCGGGTTTTGGGATGTTTGAACTGGGAAAAGTAGGTTTGGTACTTGCCATTTTGGGAACAATTTACCTGGCTGTTGGCGGGAACAGGCTGCTTCCGGGGAAAAAATTCATTTTTAATTCGAAAAGCTCCGCCGAATTTAAAGACTATTATTACGATGTTGTTGTTCCCGAAAACAGTAATCTCATCGGACTGGAAATCAGAAACAGCAGGCTGAAAGCGTTAAAAAAACTCTTTGTAAAATGTATAGAACGCGACAACCAGGTCATTGAAACCAATAAAGGTACATTCACTATTCGGGCACACGACAAGCTTCTGCTGGCCGGAAAATCGGATCGGCTGACCTTTATCCTGGCAAACGAAAATGTTAAGTTAAGCGGATTTGACCTCATGAAAAATACCCCAAAAGAAAAGCTCAAACAATATGAGGCAGTTATTTCACCGCGCTTCCCCGGGGTAGGGAAAACCATTACCGAATTTAATTTTTTCGACCACTACCAGGCTGTGGTTTTAGCCATCCACAGAAATGGCGAACGCATTACTTCCAACCTTAATAAATTAAAACTGAGGCCGGGCGATAACCTGGTGTTACTCACCACCGACAAGTTTATTCAAAACTGGGGCGAATCGAAAATATTTTACCTCACTTCCTATATTCGCGATTACAGGAGCACGGGAACTTTCTGGAAAAAATGGCTGGCTTTTATTATACTTTTGATCATGATTATTGGTGCAACAGTCGGACAATATTTCGAATCTCCGGCCGGTTTAACATTCGATATGTTCTTCTTTTCTATAATAGCTGCTGTTCTGCTCATCTGGCTGAAAATTATGCCCCATCAAAAATATACCAAATCCATCAGCTGGGATGTGCTGATTACTATCGCCTGCTCCTTTGCCATAAGTAAAGCTTTACAGAATTCCGGAGCTGCCGAATCGCTGGCACGTACCACCATCAACTTTTCGAGGGGACTTGGACCTTTCGGAGTTTTAGCGGCCATGTATTTAATTACAACAATTTTTACTGAAATCATTACGAATAATGCGGCTGCGGCTCTGGTGTTTCCAATAGCCCTGGCTGCTGCACAGCAACTTAACGTCGATCCGAAACCCTTTTTTGTGGCAATTGCCATTGCTGCATCGGCAAGTTTTTCAACCCCAATCGGCTATCAGACCAACCTGATTGTACAGGCTATCGGTGACTATAAATTTAAAGATTACCTCAAGATTGGACTTCCCCTGAACCTTATGTCATTCATCCTTTCAATTACGCTCATCCCTCTTTTCTGGAAGTTCTGAAGCAAAATCGGCCAAAAATTAAATGTTACTTTATTATTTAACTTCTGCTTCGGAAAATTCATTATTTTTGGCATAAAAATCAACTGAAATGAAACGGATAGGAGAGCGGGTAAAACGTAAAAGAGAAAACCTGAACATGCAACTCAACGAGTTGGCAAAAAAAGTGGGCATCAGTTCAAGTGCTCTTTCTCAGATCGAAAAGGCAAAGGCATTTCCATCGGTTATCACATTAAAATCAATTGCCGATAGTTTATATACAACGGTTGGCGAATTAATTGGAGAAAACGAAACACTGACCAACAATCCATTGATAAAATTTGAACAAAAGAGTTATGTAGGAAAAAACGAGTCGGGCACTTCTCTGTTTTTACTGTCAAACCATGAAAACGGAAAACTGATGGATACTTTTCTGGTTGAATTTGAAAAAAAGGGAACTTCAGACGGAATTATGAAAAACCGCCCGGGTCAGGAATTCCTCTTCGTGATAAATGGGAAAATTGAATTTACGCTTGATGATAAAGTTTTTCAACTTGAAAAAAACGACAGCTTTTATTTCAATTCAGCCAGATTTCACCGGGCTGTTAACGTAAATAACGGCATTTCGCGAACCATCTGGATCGTTACACCCCCCGAAAAATAATTCTGTTAGAAAAAAGTCAGATTTTTAGCGGCATTAAACGCGATTTGCTCAGAACTTTAAAAAAAGCCGGCCAAATCCCAATAAAATTAAGCATACATTAACTTTTTCATTTCCATTTATTAATAATTAAGCACTTCTTAATTATTTAAGTCGCATAAATTACCTTTGACCTCAGAAAAATAAAATTGGAGAAAGTTTATATACTCAGGAATTACAGTGTAAAACGGTTATGGAAAATTTGTTCAACATTCTGGAAGAAAAAAAAATCAATCTGCCCCATAATATTTTGGAAGTATTGAGGGATTGTAAAAGTTTATCGGTTTTTAACACCACCGGGGAGCTGACCTTAGCTGCAACCAACGGTAAAGAAAACGTTGAATTTTCGGTTAAATATGACATTCCGGAAAAGGGAGAATACACCGAGGCGATCATCCACCGGGTAAAAAACGGAATTTCAGCAAATTATACGGAACCCTACATGCGGCGACGCGATCCCGGCACCATGACAATTGCAGACGACCTTCCCACAGATAAAAAACGGTTCAGTGAAAAATACGGATTTGATTTTTCATCGCTAAAAGAAGAAACCAGTGACTGGCTTAAAACCCAGGATTTAGCTTGTTTCTTTTATTTCGCAGGAAGGGAAAAAATAGGTTCCGCAGGCATCGCGATTGTTCCTGCCAATGCAGCATTTTTTGCGATGGGGCTTTCCATGCTGCAGCAAATTATTCCGGTAAAAGACCTCGAAGAAGAAACAGAAATAAAATCGGCCATATTTGTGGCTCCTGTATTCCGGCATACCCATTTTAACGGCAAACAGGTAGTGGTGCATAACCGGAAGGCAAATATTCATGAAATGTACGCTTACAACCTGTATCCCGGCCCCAGCGCAAAAAAAGGATTGTATGGCGTTTTGCTCACCCAGGGCGAAAGAGAAAGCTGGATTACGGCTCATTGTTCTGCTGTGCAATCCATTAGTCCGTACGATAATATAAAAACTTTTATGCACGAAGGTGCCAGCGGTGGCGGAAAAAGTGAAATGCACCAACACATCATCAGAGAGCCCGACGGACGTGTGCTTATTGGTAAAAACCGGATTACCGGAGAAGAACGCTTTATTAGTATTCCCAGATTTTGCACGTTCAATTCTGTTGCCGACGATATGGCTTTTTGCCATCCTTCCATCCAGAAAAACAACGGAAAGCTTCAAATCATCGATGCCGAAAATGCCTGGTTTGTGCGGGTTGACAGTGTAAAAGAATACGGCGATGATCCGCATCTTGAAAAAGCAACGATTAATCCGGAAAATCCTTTGCTTTTTTTGAACATTGCTACTGTTCCCAAGTCAACTGCATTAATATGGGACCATATCCAGGATGAACCGGGAAAGCCATGCCCCAACCCCAGGGTTATTCTTCCCCGAAACAATGTCAAAAATATTGTGAACCACCCGGTTTCCATTGACATACGCAGTTTTGGACTCCGAACTCCGCCTTGCAGCAAGGAAAATCCTTCCTACGGAATTGCTGGTTTATTCCATATTCTGCCGCCTGCCCTGGCCTGGCTGTGGAGACTTGTTTCTCCCAGGGGGCATAACAATCCGAGTATTGTTGGTACCGGTGCAATGGAGAGTGAAGGAGTTGGCTCCTACTGGCCTTTTGCAACCGGAAAACGCGTTACACACGCCAACCTGTTGCTCGACCAGATTATTAAAACGCCTCGTACTACGTTTACCCTGGTTCCCAATCAGAACATAGGCGTTTGGCAGGTAGGATTCAAACCTCAGTTGCTTATGAGGGAATACCTTACCCGGCGCGGTGTAGCGAAACTTCGTGCCGACCAGTATCAGCCTGCAAGATCAAGTTTGCTGGGTTACGAACTGAATTACCTGACCATAGAAAGCTCAAAAATTCCAACCCGCTTTCTTAAAGTTTATAACCAGGTAGAAGTGGGCACAGAAGGCTATGACGCCGGGGCTGAAATATTGCAGGAATTCTTTAAAAAGGAATTGCAAAAATTCCGGAAGGAAGACCTGTATAAAACCGGTAAACGAATAATTGATGCATGTTTGTCGAATGCAACGGTGGAAGAATACAACCAAATAGTACCAATGAACTACCAGTATTCGTTCAACCAGATTGAAGATTACGAACAAACCTGTTAAACGTTTGGGAAAAATGAGGCGGCAAAAATAAGTCTGCTTTTTCTTCAAGAGGAAAACATTACAAAACTTTTCAACTTACAATGAAAGAGGCGATAAAAACAGCTGCAGAGATAAATCAGAAAAGGCGGGATAGTTGCTTTTCCTACTGAAACGGTTTATGGTTTAGGTGCCGATGCATTTAACACCGATGCTGCATCAAATCTTTACGGTGCACTTCACAGATTGGAGGAAGCGGGGGTAGATCTGATTGTTGCCGTACCCGTTCCCGAAACGGGTGCAGGGATTGCCATTATGGACAGGTTAAGAAAAACAGCGCATAAATACAAAAAAGAATTTGAAAATGAACAAGTTGCAAACAGAACAAACCAATAACTTTTACTGTTTTGAATCTGGAGAACCGGCGCTGTTTATTAAATCTCTGCCTAAATGTGTTATATTTGCCTGCTTAAAAATAAAATCCACTTCTTAGTAGGAAAACAACTAAATTGATGCGAATGCGTCTGATTGTAGTAGAAATAAACAGATTAACCCGATTATGAAGGAATATAGTTTGACAAACCTGCGGGAGCTCGAGGCCGAAGCTATCCACATCATTCGCGAAGTGGCTGCCGAATTTGAAAACCCGGTGATGCTTTACTCTATCGGGAAAGATTCGTCGGTGATGGTACGTCTGGCGGAAAAAGCTTTTTACCCGGGCAAAGTGCCGTTTCCGCTCATGCACATCGACTCCAAATGGAAGTTTAAGGAAATGATCGAATTCCGCGACAACTACGCCAAAGAAAAAGGCTGGGATTTGATTGTGCATTACAACAAACAGGGGTACGAAAGCGGAGTAGGCCCGTTTACACACGGCAGCAAGGTACATACCGATGTAATGAAAACCCAGGCCCTTTTGGAAGGCCTTTCGAAATACAAATTTGATGCGGCATTTGGAGGCGCCCGCCGCGACGAGGAGAAATCGCGTGCCAAGGAACGCATTTTTTCCTTCCGCGACCGGTTTCACCAGTGGGACCCGAAAAACCAGCGGCCCGAGTTGTGGAGCATTTACAATGCCCGTGTGCACAAAGGAGAATCCATCCGGGTTTTTCCGTTGAGCAACTGGACCGAACTGGACATCTGGCAGTACATCCGTTTGGAGAACATTCCCATTGTTCCGCTCTACTTTGCCAAAGAACGTCCCATTGTTGACATGGACGGTAACCTGATTATGGTGGACGATGACCGCATGCCCAAAGAACTGGCGGCCAAAGCCCAAATGCGAAAAGTACGATTTCGCACACTGGGGTGCTATCCGCTCACCGGCGCCGTGGAATCGGAAGCCGATACCATCGAAAAAATTGTAGAGGAAATGATGACCGTAACGGTCTCGGAACGCACCACCCGCGTCATCGACTTCGACCAGGAAGCCAGTATGGAACAGAAAAAGAGGGAAGGGTATTTCTAAAGCCCCCTCTGACTCCCCCAAAGGGGGAGAAAAAGAAACGAAACAGTTATAAAAATGAGAAAAAGAAACGACAACAATACCAGGAACGAAGCGAACCTTCCCCCCTTTGGGGGGATTGAGGGGGGCCTTTCCATCCGTGAATTTCTCGACCAGGACCAACGCAAAGACCTCCTCCGCCTGCTCACCGCCGGCAGCGTTGACGACGGCAAATCCACCCTCATCGGGCGGCTGATGTTCGACAGCAAGATGCTGTACGAAGACCAGCTGGCAGCGCTGGAGAAAGACAGCAAACGTATCGGTCATGCCGGCGAAGACATCGACTATGCCCTGCTGCTCGACGGTCTCAAAGCGGAACGCGAACAGGGAATCACCATAGATGTGGCGTACCGTTACTTTTCCACGGCCAAACGGAAGTTTAATATTGCCGACACACCGGGGCACGAACAATATACCCGCAACATGATTACCGGCGGCTCCACGGCCAACCTGGCCATCATCCTCATCGATGCCACAAAAGGTGTAATCACCCAAACCCGGCGCCATACATTTCTGGTTTCGCTGCTGGGCATCAAACACGTGGTGCTGGCCGTAAACAAAATGGATTTGGTGGACTTCAGTCAGAAAGTGTTCGACGACATTTGTGCCGATTACAAAAACTTTGTCACCCAGCTCGATATTCCCGACGTGGAGTTTATACCGCTTTCGGCCTTAAAAGGCGACAATGTGGTGGAAGTATCGGAACGGATGCCCTGGTACCACGGCAAAAGCATGCTCGAGTTTCTGGAAACCGTACATATAAGCAGCGACCGGAATTACGACGATTTCCGGTTTCCGGTGCAGTACGTGCTGCGCCCCGACCTCGATTTTCGGGGATTCTCGGGCAAAGTGGCCTCCGGGATTGTAAAACCGGGCGATACCGTTATGGCACTGCCTTCGCGCAAAACATCGAAAGTAAAAGCCATTCCCACCTACGACGGGAATTCGGATAAAGCTTTTCCGCCACAATCGGTAACGCTGGTGCTGGAAGATGAAATCGACATTTCGAGAGGAGAAATGCTGGTGAAGCCCGACAACCTGCCACGTATGGAGCGCCACTTCGAAGCCATGCTGGTTTGGATGGACGAAGAGCCCATGGACCTTTCCACGCAGTTTTTCCTGAAACAAACCACCAACACCACCCGCGCCCGCATCGACCTGCTGCGTAACAAGGTGGATGTAAACACCCTCGAAAAATCGGAAGTGGAAAATCTTACGCTCAACGAAATTGGCCGGGCCGTACTGACAACAGCCAAACCGCTTTTTTTCGACCCCTACAAAAAGAACAAAAACACCGGTTCGTTCGTGCTTATCCACCCCGTTACCAACAATACGGTGGCGGTGGGGATGATTCTCGACAAACTGGAAAGTAAAAACCTGCCATCGCGCATTTCCGACAAGGACAAAGAAAATATCAGACAAGGGGAATCACTTGTTTCGGAAAAGAGCAGGCAAAACAGGCTGAATCAGAAAGGCATGACATTGTGGTTTACCGGGCTGCATGGTTCAGGCAAAAACGAGCTGGCCTTCAGCCTCGAAAAAAAATTGTTCGACAACGGGGCAACCGTCATTCTGCTGGATGGCAGTTCGCTTCGCTCAGGTTTGAACCGCGAACTCGATTTTTCACCTGCCGACCGTGCAGAACAACTGCGCCGTGTTGCACACATCTGCAAGTTGCTAAACGACCAGGGAATCATTACCATCTGCTCGTTTATTTCACGCAATCAGTCGTTGCGCGACCAGGTAGCGGAAATAGTTGGCAAAGAAAGGTTTAACCTGTTTTACATGAACGCGTCGATTGATTATTGCAGAAACAATAAACCTGAATTGTATATTAAGGCAGAAAAAGGCGAAGTGGAAAACCTTCCGGGTGTGGATTTGGAATATGAAGAACCGGTAAATGCCAACCTTGTTTTCAATCCGGAAGAAAACGAAATGAACATCGACCGGATTCTGGATTACCTTGCCAACAACAAAATTTTTCCTGTAAAATAATTTTATTATGAAGATTTTGGTTACGGGTGCTGCCGGATTTATTGGTTTTCATCTGGTTAACAGACTGGCGGAAAATGGTTTAGAAGTAGTAGGAATCGATAATATTAACGATTATTACCCGCCTGAACTGAAATTTGCCCGGCTTCAGGAAGCCGGGATTTCGGCGCGGGCTAAAAACTGGCATGAAAAAGTTGACAGCGAAAAATATCCCGGCTATTCGTTTGTCCGAATGAATCTCGAAGACGGCGAACAGATTGCCGAACTGTTTGAATCGGAACAATTCGATATGGTTTGCAATCTGGCTGCACAGGCAGGTGTACGCTACAGCATCGAAAATCCACACGCTTACATCAACAGCAACATCGTTGGATTTATGAATATTCTGGAAGCCTGCCGGCACAACCCCGTCAAACACCTGGTTTATGCCAGTTCATCGAGTGTTTACGGCAACACCAAAAAAATGCCGCTTTCCACATCCGATTCGGTCGATAATCCCATCAGCCTGTATGCCGCTACCAAAAAAAGTAATGAGTTAATGGCCCACACTTACAGCCATCTTTACGGAATACCGACCACCGGACTCCGTTTTTTTACCGTTTACGGCCCGTGGGGCCGGCCCGACATGGCTTATTTTTCATTCACCAAATCAATTCTGGAAAACACGCCGATAAAAATTTTTAATCACGGCGATTTGTATCGCGACTTTACATACATCGACGATATTGTTACCGGAATCATAAATGTACTTCAGGGAGTTCCAAACACCCTTCCTCCCTATGAAATCTACAATATTGGAAACTCGTCGCCGGTTAAACTATTGGATTTTATTGAAACCATTGAAAACGCATTGGGCAAAGAAGCCAAAAAAGAATTCCTCGAAATGCAGCCCGGAGATGTTTACAAAACGTATGCCGACGTAAGTGATTTGGAAAAAAACTTCGGTTATGCTCCCGATACCCCGTTGGCAAAGGGAATTAACGAATTTGTAAGCTGGTATAAATCCTATTTTAAGCGTTGAATTTCCCGCGCCTAAACACAAAAAAGACTGCCAGTAATTAGCTGACAGCCTCTTTTGATAATTTCTCGAATTAATCGTATGTAACTTTCGAATTTTAAGCCTCTTCTGCCGAACCTAAAACCGTTTTTCCTTCAAGATGAAGGTCGTCGGCCCTTTTTGTGACTTTGCTCCCCAACGTTCCGTAGAACAACAGGTACGCCAGTCCGGCAATAATTACCCAGTAGCTCATTTCGTAATTGGCAACGTCGGCAACCCAACCCTGAATAGCAGGAAGGATACCACCGCCGGCAACCAGCACCATAAAAATTCCGGATGCAGCTGCAAGGTATTTGCCTAACCCTTCAACAGCAAGGTTGAAAATACTTCCCCACATAATCGAGGTGCACAACCCCACCAGTGCAAGGAAAAAGAATTTAATGGGTACAGAATAGAGTCCAAATTCAAGCGAACCTGCTATAACATTAAAAGTAGGCATAGAAACCTCGGCTTTTGCCGGCCAGAAAATAGCCAGAAAAACGAGAACTAAACCGACCAGCGACGCTGTACTTAACATAGATCTGCTGGAAATTTTATGCCCGAAACCAGCTCCAAACAACCGGCCAACCAGCATCAGCAACCAGTAAAAACCAACAACTCCTCCGGCAATTCCGGTACCGATTCCCAACCCGGGTGTATCTCTGCCGTCGAGAATTCGTTGCGCAGTTTCATAAGCATCTTCGCTCACTGCCGACGGCTGACTGCTGTGCATGGCAATAATCTCCTGCGATTGTTCTACGCTGGGTGTAGTCATGTACAAATTGGCAATACCGGGAGTTCCCACTTCAACACCAACATAAACAAAAATGGCGATAGCACCCAATACAAAGTGACGGAATTTCAGCGCTCCCGACATCAGGCTGCCCAGCGGTTCTTTTGGCTGGTCGGCATGCGGTTCGGGAATGGAAGTCGCCCAAAGAATAAAAAACACGAGTGCGAAAACACCCATTGCGATGTACATAATCGGAAAAACATCATTGATACGTGCCCGGGTGGCTTCACCAATCAGAATACCCACAAATACCGGAGTAAATGTTGCCATTACCGAGTTGAAAGAACCTCCAACCTGAATGAGTTGGTTTCCTTTGTTTCCACCGCCTCCGAGCGTATTCAGCATTGGGTTTACCACAATGTTCAGTAAACACATGGAAAAACCGGCTACGAAAGCTCCCAGCAAATAAACGCCAAAACTTTCGGCATGACCTGAAAGATACTGAATTCCAACACCCACAAAACCAACTGCAATGGCAATCAGTGCAGTTCGTTTGTAGCCTACTTTCTGGAGCAGAATCCCGCCGGGAATACCCATAACGGCATAAGCAATAAAGTTTGCCAAATTCCCCAACATTCCCAGAGAATTGGGAACATTAAACTGGTTTTTCAATACAATACCCATCGGCGCAGCCAAATTGGTTACAAATGAGATCATACCAAACAGTAAGATCATCATAATGATGGGCAGTACATAACTTTTGTTTTGATTCATAATTATTTAAACTTTAAATTGATTAAGTAATTTCTTCTATTTGAATAAAATTAAAAACCGATGTAAAACTTTCCGAATTTTTCAGACGCGGTAAAAGTATAAAATTATTAGTTTCAAAAAAGCCGGAAAGCGGTAACTTTTACAAATGAAGTTTTACAGCTCCTTTGTTTCTGATGAATAATTTATGGCAACTTCCTTTCCCGTAAACATGTTCCAGCGTTTTCACGTATTCGTCGAGTTTATTCTGCGGAACAAATGCCTGAATGGTACCGCCGAAACCGCCTCCGTGAACACGCCATGCGCCACTGCCTTTCAGTACCATTTCGCTAAGTGCCAGCGCCAGCGATACCACCTGTTCATCTTTA
The DNA here is from genome assembly GCA_964639655.1 of uncultured Mariniphaga sp. GTDB lineage: Bacteria > Bacteroidota > Bacteroidia > Bacteroidales > Prolixibacteraceae > Mariniphaga. The sequence goes on along the minus strand of CAZXHP010000014.1, from coordinate 14,359 downwards.
TGCACCACATCGAAAATATTCTGATTGTACATGTAAGAACTGTATCCCGATTCGACAACCATTTTCAGAAATGCTTCAAAATCATTGTTTTCCAGTGCGGCTACCTGATCGACAACGCGCTGGTTGTCTCCCTGGAAATGGTAAGCGCGCAGAATGGCCCGGTCGCCGGTTTTTGTGCGAATCTGCGGAATTTTTTCCACAATTTGTCCGAGGGTAACTTCCCGGAGAACAGAAGCTCCGAGTTCGGCTGCTACCGATTTCATTTCGGTGGGTAACGATGCATATTCAGCCTGCGATGCGGCATCGTCGTGTCCGCCTCCAACATCAGTAATTACAAGCGAAAATCCGGTGGAAACAAAATCAAAATCAACTTCTTTTACCACCGGATTGGCAGGGTCTTTAAAATCGATTGTGATCAATCCTCCCACCGAACAGGCCGTTTGATCCATCAGTCCGCAGGGCTTTCCAAAATAGTTATTTTCTGCCCACTGCCCTATTATCGCATTTTCAACAGCCGACATTTTTCCGTCGTTAAACAGCTCGTTAACAATTGCCCCCACAAGCACTTCAAATGAAGCGGAGGAACTTAAGCCGGAACCTTTGGGCACTCTGCCATCGATACAGGCGTTAAAACCGCCGGTTTGATAACCGTTTGCTTTCATTTTGGCGCAAATCCCCTTCACCAGCGAACCTGAAGTGTAGAACTGTGATTCATCGATGGCCAGGTCGGAAATATCAACCTGAAATTCCGGATAACCCGCAGATTTTATCCGTATCACGTCACTGCCGTTCGGAGCTGCAACAGCAATGTTATCGAGATTTACAGCACCGGCAAGCACCCTTCCGTGGTTGTGATCGGTATGATTTCCGCCGATTTCGGTCCTTCCGGGAGAACTAAACAATTGCACATCGTCAGTTCCGAAAGTTTTTTCAAAATCTTTCATAAGTGCCGCATACCTTTCGGCCTGATTTTTTAAAATTTCTTTGTCGGTTCCGTACAACTCGCCAAACAACGTGTTGTTTCCATTACCGATTTTTTCAATTAAACTGTCAATTTTTGCCATAATCTATAATTTGGTTACACTTTTTCAAGTTGGTATATTTTCTTCGTTTATGGTTCTATGAAAGATTTTGTTCCATCTTCCAACTGGTTGGTACCGGTGGGAACAAATATAAGTTTTAAATACTGAAAAGCGAATCTCAGAAAAAAAATGTTTCATAATATTCCGGTTACAAACTGTTTCGTATTATTAGTTTTGACGGATTACGAACTTTCCCGTGGTTGTGGTTTAACAGCATATTTCCGAGGGTTTTTCCCATTTCGATAAAATCAGTTGAAATAGTTGTTATTCCGCCGGCGACAACCTCTTTAAGCATCGTGTCGTTAAAAGATACTATTCCGAACTTTTTTCCCAGTTTGTAATTGTAATCTTTTGCCATTTTTACCATTTGAACCAGGTCACGGTCCGATGTAAGAAACCAGGCTTCATAAAGTCCGGGACGCACTCCGTCAACCGACTTCAGCGTTTGATATTCAAACTGGTTTTCCCGGCAAAAACGCTCAAAACCTTTCACGCGTTCAGCCGGCTCCTTCCCCCCGGGATTTACAAAAACCAGTTTCCTGTATTTTTTTAACAACTCTTTGCCCCCTTTTAACGCTTCGTAAAAATCCAGCTCAAAATCCTGGTAAACCACCGGATAATCTTTCAGGTCGATTTTTAACCTGTCGATGATAAAAACTTTGTCAGCAGGAAGTTTTGAAACCAAATGGCTTGTGTTGTCAAATGTTGCGGGCATTATAACGTAAGATGTAAAATGTCCGATGCTGTCAAGAATAAGGCTTTTAAACAGTTTGTAATTGAAATGATGAAAAAACAATTCCACACTTGCTTTTCCTTTTAACGATCCTACCAGTGCGTTAAACAAATCTTCTTTAAACGCATTCAGCTCGTCAAATAAAATAAATACTTTTTCCTCCCGGTCGGTTTCGGTGGTGGAAATATAGTAACCTTTTCCCGGCTGACTCATCAAAATCCCTTTCGATTTCAGATTGTTGAATGCCAGCATCACCGTGTCACGGCTCAATCCGTATTCTGCACAAATTTGATTAATCGAAGGTATTTTATCGCCTTTTTTTAACCGGCCGTTTTCTATTGCATTACAAACTGATTCAATAATCTGCCGGTATTTCGGTTGAGATGATTTGGTATTTATTTTTATGATTCTGTTCAATGTTTTAGTTTTAGAGCAGTAAAAATAATCGAAACCTTTAAATATAAATATGTTTTACAACACTACCAGTACCTACCAGTTTGCAAGTTCAAAATTTGCATTTTTGTGGTACGAACAATCTGGTAAATTTTTTTTGTAAAAGTCAGAGGTAAATTTAAAACATATAAATCATTTAAAATGAATGTAAAATCAAAAAAATTCGGAAATCTTTCCGATGGAAGCGAAGTGCAGCTTTTCACCCTGAGCAATAAAAATGGCGTGGAAATAGACATTACCAACTACGGGGTAATAATTACAAAAATTGAAATGCCGGACAACAAGGGCAAACGTGAAAATATTGTGTGCGGGTTTGAAAGGCTCGAAGATTATCTGAGCGACGAATACCTGAAAAGTTATCCCTATTTCGGAGCCATTATCGGGAGGTTCGGAAATCGCATTGCAAACGGGCATCTCGAAATTGAAGGTAAAACATACGAACTGGCTGTAAACAATGGCCCCAACCATTTGCATGGCGGAAAAACCGGGTTCGACCGGCGTTTATGGAAAGCCAAACCTTACAAAACCGAAGAGGTTGCGGGAGTGGAATTTTCCTATCTGAGTCCGCACCTCGAAGAAAATTATCCCGGAAATCTAATAGTAAGATGCATTTGTTCTCTGACAACGGCCAATGAACTGGTACTGGAATATGTGGCCGAAACCGACCAGACGACGGTCGTAAACCTGACCAACCACACCTATTTTAATTTGTCGGGCGGAAAAGAAAACATTTTAAACCACGAGTTGAAACTTGCAGCTTCGAAAATGACAGAGATGGTGGAACAAATTCCAACCGGAAAAATTCCGGAGACAAAAAATACACCTTTCGATTTTAGTGAGTTTAAAACCTTCGCCAAAGATATAGGGCAGTTGCCCACCGGTTACGACGACAATTTTGTGCTCGACAATACAACCGGCGAGTTAAAATATGCAGGAACGTTGCGTGAAAAGCAAAGCGGACGGCAGGTTGAAGTGTTCACTTCCCAACCCGGAATGCAACTATATACCGGCTACTGGATTCCCGAACTGACGATTGACGGAACAAAAAAATTCGGAAGTTACGCGGGAGTAGCCCTGGAAACCCAGCACTATCCCGATTCGGTACACCAGCCGCATTTCCCAACAACTTTGCTGAAACCGGGAGAAAAATACCACGAAAAAACCATCTGCAAATTCTCAGTGTTGTAACGGAAGTTTTTTTACATTTGAATCGAAAACTAAAAATTTACCAATTCAAAGGGAATGAAAACCATCATCGAACTTTTTGAAACAACAGTTGCCAACTATCCCGGCAACATATACCTCTGGGAAAAAAAAGACGGAAAATTTGAAGGAACTACCTATACCGAAACAAGAAATAAAGTACTGAATCTTACCGCTGGACTGATTGCAATCGGTATGCAGAAAGGCGACCGCTCGGGGCTGATTTCCGACGGACGAAACGATTGGATTATCAGCGAGTTGGGCATGTTATATGCCGGCGGGGTGAATGTACCGCTTTCCATTCGTTTGCACGAAAACGAACTCATTTTCAGGCTGCAGCACAGCGGAAGCAGGTATATATTTGTTTCGGCTCCGCACGCCGCAAAAGTCGAAGCGATCCGCGATTCGTTACCCCAGGTTGAAAAAGTTATTTACCTCGACGGGAAAGAAAATCCGGGAGAAAACGACCTCGATTACCGTGAGCTGCTAAAAATCGGAGCAGCTTACCTGAAATCACATGAAAAAGAAGTGGAAGCGGTCTGGAAAAACATTCAGCCCAACGACCTTGCCAATATCAGTTACACTTCGGGCACCACTGCCGATCCGAAAGGAATTATGCTTTCGCACCTGAATTACGCGGCAAACGTGGTGCAGTCAAACACCTTAATGGAACTTCAGTCTGACTGGCGGACACTGGCCATTTTACCGTGGGACCACGCCTTTGCACACACCTGCTGCCTCTATGCGTTTATGTACAAAGGCGCCAGCATCGGCTCGGTCGAAGTGGGAAAAACACCACTGGAGACCCTGAAAAATATCCCGCAAAATATAAAAGAGATAAAGCCGACTATCATGATGAGTGTGCCGGCTTTTTCCAAAAAATTCAGGCAGAACATCGAAGGGCAAATCCGCAAAAAAGGCGAAACACTTTACAATGTTTTTCAGTTTGCATTGAAAGTGGGCTATGCGCACAACGGAATGGGATATAACCGGGGAAAAGGCTGGCGTTTCTTCCTGAAACCACTCCTTTGGATTTTCGATAAAATTCTGTTCAAAAAAATTCGCGAAGGTTTTGGCGGCGAGCTCAAATTTTTCATCGGGGGCGGCGCACTACTCGATGTAGAATTGCAGCGATTCTTTTTTGCCATCGGGATGCCGGTTTGCCAGGGTTACGGCTTAACCGAAGCTGCACCTGTGATTTCATCGAATGCTTTGCATGCCATTAAATTCGGTTCCTCGGGTAAACTGGTTAAATACCTCGAACTGAAAATTCTGGATGAGGACGGAAATGAAATGCCCGCCGGCCAAAAAGGTGAAATCGTGGTAAAAGGCGACAACGTGATGCTGGGTTACTGGAATAATCCGGTTGCAACTGCCGAAACCATTAAAAACGGCTGGTTGCATACCGGAGATATGGGCTACATGGATAAAGACGGATTCCTTTATGTGCTGGGGCGATTCAAAAGTCTGCTTATTGGAAACGACGGAGAAAAATACAGCCCGGAAGGCATTGAAGAAGCCATTGTGGAACAGTCCCCTTTTATTCAGCAAATGATGCTCTACAACAACCAGAACCCCTACACGAGCGCAATGATTGTTCCTGACATAGAAGCGATTAACCGCGAACTCAAAAAACGAAACATAAAACCGGGCAGTGAACAAGGCAACCGGGAAACCGTTCAAATGCTGTTAAATGAAATAAACCAGTATAAAAAAGGCGGTCAATACGAAGATATGTTTCCGGAGCGATGGCTGCCGGCAACATTTGTCGTGCTGCCTGAAACATTTTCGCAGGAAAACGGTTTGGTAAATACCACCATGAAAATGGTTCGGGGTAAAATTTGTGAATATTTCAGTAAAGAACTGGAATTCCTTTATACCCCGCAGGCAAAAAATGCACTGAATGATGTAAATTTGGCAGCTATAAACAAATGGAACGCATAACAGTAAAAAACCCCGAAAAATGATAATTGAGACGTTTTGTTACCCGCGGGCAGCAGTTATCGGAAACCCGTCGGACGGCTATTTCGGAAAAACCATCGCTTTTTTATTTTCGAATTTTCAGGCAAAAGTACAGCTTTACCAAACACCCGAACTCGACATCCAGCCGCAACGGCTCGATAAAACCAGTTTCAACAGCATTAAAGAACTGGTAGAAAATGTAAACAGCTCCGGTTATTACGGCGGAATACGTTTGCTGAAAGCAACCATCAAAGTTTTTTACGATTACTGCCGGGAATGCCACATTCAGCTCGATAAACGGAATTTTACCATCCGGTACGATTCCAACATTCCGCTTCGTTTGGGGCTTGCGGGCAGCAGTGCAATAATTACCGCCTGCATGAAAGCACTGATTTCGTTTTACGGTGTGGCCATTCCCAAACCCATTCTGGCCAACCTGGTTTTAAGCGTTGAAGACAAGGAACTTGGCATTGCCGCCGGGTTGCAGGACCGCGTGGCACAGGCCTACGGCCAGCCGGTTTATATGGATTTCGACAAAAAAACAATGCAAAAACAGGGTTTTGGGAAATATGAAATCCTCGATGCGTCGCAGTTTCCCAATATGTATATCGCATTCAGGAAAAACCTTTCGGAAGGCACCGAAGTGCTGCACAATAATCTGCGCGCCCGTTTTAATATTGGAGAAGCGAAAGTACTGGAGGCCATGGAAAAATGGGCCGGTTACACCGAGAGTTTCCGTGAAGCGCTGAAAACGAGAGACTGCAAAACCATGCACGAACTGATAAACGCCAATTTCGACCTACGCCGCAGCCTCATTGCCATTACAAAAGGCAACATCGAGATGGTGGAAGCAGCAAGATCGGTAGGTGCATCGGCAAAATTTACCGGTTCCGGCGGGGCCATCATAGGAAGTTATGAAGATGAGGAGATGTATCAAAAACTGGTTAAGACCCTGTCCAAAAAAGAGATAGAAGTGATAAAACCCAATATAGTAAACTGATTTTAAAATGATAAAAAAAGCTGTAATCCCCGCCGCCGGGTGGGGAACCCGATTTTTACCCATTACCAAATCGCAACCGAAAGAGATGATCCCGATTGTGGACACTCCTGTCATTCAATATGTAGTGGAAGAGGCCGTTGCCAGCGGAATTACCGATATTTTAATGATTATCGGAAAAGGGAAACGCGCCATCGAGGAACATTTCGACCGGAGCCTGCAACTGGAAGAGTCGCTGCTGGAAAAAAAACAGTTCGATTTGCTGGAACAGATTAAAAAAATATCGAACCTGGCCAACATCTATTTTATCTGGCAAAAAGAGATGAACGGCCTGGGAGATGCCATCCGGTATGCCCGCGACCATGTGGGCCACGAGCCTTTTGCAGTATTACTCGGCGACACGCTTATCAGCGGAGAAGGCGCACCCATTACAAAACAGCTCATCGATGTTTATGAACGGTACAGAAGTTCGGTGGTGGCGCTCGAGGAAGTTCCCATGGAAAATGTGCACCGCTACGGCGTAATTCAAGGCAAAAAACTGGAAAAACATGTACTTATTGCTGAAGATTTTATAGAAAAACCTTCGAAAGAAGAAGCGCCATCGAACCTGGCCATCGCCAGCCGCTATATTTTTACGCCCGAAATTTTCGATTACCTCGAAAAAACCCAACCGGGTAAAAACAACGAAATTCAGTTGACCGATGCCATGCGCGACATGGTGAAACGTTATGCCATGTACGGCCTGAAATTCAAAGGAAAACGTTACGACATAGGCAATAAGCTCGACTTTTTAAAAACCAACATCATTTACGGGCTGGAACACGGGGAAATCGGCCAACCGTTGCGGGAGTGGTTGAAAGAGTTCTCCAAAGAGTTGTAAATAAAAAGGTTATGTGCATCTTCAAAGAAGCCATTTTAAAATAACCTGTCATAAAAAAATTGTTCGCCAGAATTATCCTCCTCATTGTCATCCAGTTTGGTTGTTTCAATCGAAAGGAAAAATCGGGAACAAATTCCGCCGGGGAGGAAGTCTCCATCTATGAGAACCGGAAATTTTTAAATACGATTCTGCAGAAGATGCTGACAACCTGATTTATGACATTCACCGGTTTCTTAAAAATCCTAAAACAATAACCCTTCTTCGCAAAAAATCCGAACAATAAAATTTCTGACACGTTAAAATTTTTAAAGGGCGGCAATTTACACGTTGTTTGTTTTAAAAAATTCATTATAAAATCAAAATACACACCATTATGATTACCAAAAATGATTTGCTGGAGTTAACCCAAATACAAGATACACCTGTTGTCTCGGTTTTTATTCCCACCCATCGTGCCGGAAAAGAGACACTGAATGGAGTTGATGCGCTAAAGCTAAAAAATCAGTTAAAGGAAGTAAAGCAAAAACTGGAAAAAAGTGGCCTTCATAAAAACGATATAGAAAAAATTACCTCGCCGGTTTCAAACCTGGTAAACGACGGCGAGTTCTGGCGGCATCAGTCTGACGGTTTGGCGGTGTTCTCCACTTTAAATGAATTTAGAAAATATACTGTGCCCGTTCATTTTGAAGAATTAAATGTGGTGTCAGACCAAATCTACCTGAAACCACTAATCCCTCTTTTTAACGGCGATGGACGTTTTTTCCTGCTTAGCCTGAAAACAGATGCCGTTAAGTTTTACGAAGGAACCCGCTACAGCATCACCGAAATTGAGGTTAATGATCTGGTACCATCGCGTCTGGAAGATGTGGTTGGATACGATTTTGAACAAAAAAGCCTGCAGTTCAGAACGCAGCAGGGCGAAGGAGCATTTCACGGCCATGCCAAAGGCGACGAAAAAGCTAAACCCGAACTGCTCCGGTATTTTCGTGCTATTGACAGAGGATTGATGAAACTATTGCACGACGATCAGTCAACGCCGCTGGTTGTGGCTTCGCTCGACTACCATTTTCCCATTTACAGAGAAGCCAATTCCTACAAACACATTTACCCCGGACATATTTCAGGGAACCCGGCTGACATGGACACTCTGGAGCTGCACAATAAAGCCTGGGCGTTGCTGAGTTCGCATTTTAACCGGAAACGCCAGGATAAAAAGGCGCTGTATCATGAATTGAGCAAATCCGGAAAAACTTCCTCACAACTCAAAGAAATTTTAGCCGCAGCCCAACAGGGAAAGGTGGATACGCTGTTTATTGAAAAAAATGGCGATATTTTGGGCCGGTTCGACATTCAAACCGGAACCATTTCCGCCGAAACCAATTCGAACGAAACAGGCGTTCCGCTTTTGAACCTCGCTGCCATAAAAGTATTCGGGCAGGGTGGAAAAGTTTTTTTGGAAAAAAAAGAGGATTTACCCGATTCTTCCTCTAAAATAAATGCGCTTTTCAGGTATTAAATGTATTTTTACCCCAATTTAAACCTGATAAAATGAACCGGAAAAATTTTATAAAATCAACAGCGCTTGTTGCCGGAGTCTCGGCAGTTACTCATCCGTTTGTATCGTCGGCAGTTTTGAAAAATAGTGCTGCGCCAAAAATCACTTTAAAAAAAGGGTTGGGTTTTGGAATGATAAAAGAAGATCTGACGCTGTCCGATAAATTCAAACTGGTAAAGGATTTGGGATTCGATGGTGTGGAACTGAATTCTCCCACTGACCTTGACGTTTCGGAAATTCTGGAAGCGAAAGAAAAAGCGGAGATTGAACTTCCCAGCGTGGTAAACAAGGATCACTGGCAGAAGCCACTCTCCGACCCCGACCCGGAGGTAAGACGCCAATGTGTTCAGTCGGTGGCCCAATCGTTGCAGGAGGCCAAAGATTTTGGCGGCGACACGGTACTGGTGGTGCCCGGTGTTGTAAACGAAAAAGTCTCGTACGAAGAGGCTTATGTCAATTCCATGAATTCCATCAGGGAACTTATTCCTTTTGCTGAAAAAACCGGTATTCAAATCGCGCTCGAAAATGTGTGGAACAATTTTCTGATTAGCCCGGTGGAAGCCAGGCGTTTTGTGGATGAAATCAACCATCCGCTGGTGGGTTGGTATTTCGATGTAGGCAACATTTTGCGGTACGGCTGGCCCGAGCACTGGATTAAAACACTGAACTCCAGGATAATGAAACTTCATGTAAAAGAATTCAGCCGGAAAATAATGAACGACGAAGGTTTACGGAAAGGATTTCAGGTAAACCTGCTGGAGGGCGACAACAACTGGCCTGAAGTAATGAAAGCGGTAAAAGAAATTAACTACAAAGGAGGCTGGATAATTGCGGAAGTAAGCGGTGGCGACCGGAACCGGCTAAAAGCTGTTTCGGAACGGATGGACAGAATTATTGATTATGTTTGATTGAGGTTTATGACTTTTGAAGCCTGGATTGTACTTACGGTATTCCTTTTTCTCGTAGTTGCTTTTATAACAGAAGCCATGCGCCCGGGGTTAATCTTGCTTAGCGCGGCAGTAATTTTTATGGCAACCGGGATTATTACCGATCAGGAACTGATAGCCGGCTTTTCAAACGACGGACTGATTACCATCGCCGTTCTTTTTCTTGTAAATGAAGGGATTAAACAATCGGGATTAATGGCACGCCTGGCCAGGGAATATTTACCGCGTAAACGAAATCCTATGACATTTATGCTGCCGCGGGTAATGGTTCCGGTAGCTTTTTTTTCGGCATTTTTAAACAACCTGCCCATTGTGGTCAATTTCTCTCCCATCCTCATCCGCTGGTCGGAAATTATGAAACTGTCCTACAAAAAATTTCTGATTCCACTTTCGTATGCGGCAATTTTAGGAGGAATGTGTACACTGATTGGCACGTCGTCGAACCTGGTAGTGCATGGCCTGATGCTTGACAATGGAATCGCAGGATTGCATCTGTTCGAACTGGGAAAAATTGGCCTGTTCGTTTCCTTTTTTGGGTTCATTTATATGGCGATATTCGGAAACTGGTTACTCCCCGGGGAAAAAATTAAATTTTCGGGCAAACCTCCCGAAGGAAAAGACTACTATTTTAACCTTCAGCTCACCGTAAACAGTCAGTTAATTGGCAGGGAAATTATATTTAACCGCATTGAAGGACTTGCCGGATTAGTGGTACATTCTGTTGCGCGCAACAACAAAATATTAATCCCGGGCAAAAAGAAAATCAAATTGCAACGCAATGATGACATCCTCGTTACCGGCAGTTCCGACAGGTTGAAATATATTCTATTGCATAAAGAAATAAAATTGAAAGGTGTGGAATACCTCGGGCATGTAAAACCCGAAAACCTGAAACAGTACGAAGTGGTACTTTCACCGCGTTTTCCGTGGCTGGGGCAAACCGTTACCGAATTCAGTTTTTTCGATCAGTTTAATGCCGTGGTGCTGGCCATTCACCGTAACGGAGAACGTATTACCGATAATCTGAGCAATTTGAAACTAAAGGTTGGCGATAATGTGGTTTTACTGGCCACCGAAAATTTTTACGAAACATGGGGGTCGTCTCAAATGTTTTACCTGGTAAACTTCCTGCGCGATTTTTATCACGACAAAGGGACGCGGGTGAGATGGGTGGCCCTCGTCATTTTGCTGGCAATGGTGGCCGCCATTGTGGTTAACGAAATTGTATCGTACGGATTTGGCATGCGGCTGAATATTTTCTTTTATGTGGCATTTGCCGCACTGTTGCTCATCTGGCTGAAAATAATACCGCAGCAGAACTACACCAAATCAATTAGCTGGGACACGATCATTTCCATCGCCTCGGCATTTGCCATAAGCAAAGCCATTCAAAACTCAGGGGTGGCCAACCTGCTGGCTGCTGATGCCATCAGTATTGTACGATCCATTGGACCTGTCGGTGTACTGGCAATAATCTGGATAATTACCTCGATACTCACTGAAATAATTACCAACAACGCAGCGGTAGCGCTGGTATTTCCCATTGCGGCAATGGCCGCGCAACTGCTCGGGGTAGATGCCCGTCCATTTTTTGTGGCCATTGCCATAGCCGGGGCTTCAAGTTTTATGACAGCCCGCGGCTACCGCTCCAACCTGATTATTAAAGCTATTGGTAAATATTCTGCAGCCGACTTTTTACGCATCGGGGCACCCATGCAAATCATTGCTTTTATTTTAAGCGTGTTGCTGATCCCCTGGTTTTGGCCTTTTTAAGTGGCAAAAAATGTAATTTTGCTTTGAATGGTGGTTTATGCAGTGACGGTTTTCAATCGGATGCAATGAAAAAAACCAATCATCCGGGCCTGCATGATTTTTTGGAGCTGGCACGCAGATTTGGTATAAATGAAAAACGAAGGGACAAGTTACTTAAATTCTGTTTACAATTACAACCAATGGTTGAGGAATTAATCCGTATAAAGACAAAAAATCAACTATTGAAGCATTGCGTTTCAGTGAAAAAGTAATCAAAATATCTAAAAAAAAAATGATGAAAAAGGAATATGCCTGATATTATTTTACTGAATCTTTTATTTTTGTCGGTGATTGAAAAAAAAAGATTTACAAATTCCGCTAACTTAAGTTGAATGAATTTTAAGACCATTTATTTTAGTATCGTCTTTATTCCGCTATTTTTTAATACAATTTGCGCACCCTGTTCCCCTGTACAATCAGATTCAATTGCAGCATTATTGAACAAAGCCAGGTACCTTATTCCCGAAAATCTCGACGAAGCAGATAGTCTTTCTGTTTCTGCACTTGAAAAAATCCTTAAAATCCAAAATGATTCGCTGAGCGGGCGCGCTTATTACCAGTTGGGGGTCATTCATTACTACAGGGGAAATCATTTGTTATCGTCTGAATTCTACAAAAAAGGTCTGGAAACCAAACTGGCCGGTACCGACGATGAGTTTGCTTCGGCGCTTTGGAACAATCTGGGAATCATTTATGAATATGAAAATGACTATGAAAAGGCATTGGAAGCCTATTTGAATTCTCTTCATCTGGCCGAAAACCTTGGCGATTCTTTAAGCATATTTCAGTCATATATCAACATAGGACTTCTTTATGTCTGGTTGTTAGATTATAACGAATCTGATATGTACCTGAATAATGCACTCGATTATTTTTACCGAACCGAAGATGACAATCATATTGGGTTGTGTTATCATAATCTGGCTATCCTTTATGCTAACTCAGGAAAATCAGAAAAAGTTATTGAGGCGTATGATCAGGCTATCGAATATTATGGGAAAGCAGAAAACCTGTTAGAACTTTGTTCGGTAAGTCAGGATAAAATTGATTTCCTGCTTGAAACCAAAAATTTTTCGGATACAAAACAAGAGTTGGAAAAAGCCGGCAGGTTAGTAAAACAGGTGTCAAATCCGTATTCCGGCGGTAACTTTTATTTTCTCAGGGGAAAATATTCGTTTTACGCCGAAAAGAATTATACCCAGGCAGAAAAATATTTTTGGGAAGCATTAAGTCTGTTGGAAAGCAGCAATGCAATAAAACAGCAACTTAATGCCTATTTTATGCTGACCAACTTGTATGCGACAACCGGAAATACTAAAAAGCATTCAGAGGTTTTAACCAGATACAATGAATTGTTGCAACAAAATTATAATGAAAAAACAAGCGGAAATATTGCCCAACTGCGGACTTTATATGAAGTGAATAAAAAAGAGAAACAAATTTTGGAACTGAGCAACCAGAAACAGCGGGAAGCTTTGCTGCGGGCCAACCTTGTAATTGCGCTGATTGGTTCGGTTGTGATCGGGATGGTTTTATTCTTTTTTAACAGGCGCAAAGTGTATTTGACAAGGCAGCGGGCTTTGATTTTGGAGAACGAAAACCAACACAGAAAAGAACAAGCGGAAAAATACAGGCTCGAAAAACAACTGCGCGAAAAGGAAGCAGAACGTTATCGTCTCGACCTCGAAAAGAAAGAGCAGGAGCTGGTCTTCCAAACGCTGAAACAGGCCAATACAGAACAGTTAAACCATTCCGTTAACCTAAGGTTGAGGCCGTTTGCCGACCGGTTTTCCCGCAAAAAAGATCGCGAAGAGTTTTCAGGCGCCCTGCAGGAAATAACCCGCGAGGTTTCGCGCAATCCGCTGGCCGATTTCGAGCACATGTTTATCCAGATGCATGGTGGTTTTTATGAGAAACTTTTAGATACCTGTCCTGGCCTGAGCCGAAGCGAACTGCAGATGTGTGCTTTGCTGCGAATGAATCTGCCATCGAAAGAAATATCCAATTTGTTGAACCTGGCGGTTTCCACCATCGATCAGCGCCGGCATTCCATCCGAAAAAAACTCGGGCTGAACAGTCAGGAAAATCTGGTGAGCTATTTAATATGTATTTAACATACTCCGAAAATGAGTAACAGTGAATTTCCCTTAAGACAAAGCAGAACAGGCATATATGTTAGCTTCTGCTTTTCTTCTGCTATGCTATAAATTGTTTTAAATAAGCTAATTATAATTTAAAACCACAAAACAACCTTTATTGAAGCAATCCCCGGACAGCTATTTAATATATTTATTACCAGGCAGATAACAGCATCCCAGAAGATAATCGGCAGATTTTTTACATAAAATTTTGTTGTGATTCCGCCTTGTACGAATAGATTTGAACCGCTTTTTAAGATGATTGATGCAAAAAAAACCAATTCAAAAAAACCAAATTATCATTGGTGGATCTGTCGATACGCTCGGACGGAAAAACGTTAGGGCATTACAAAATGCCGGTTACGTGTTGATGTATGTCTCTTCGGGTAAGGAAGTGCGGGAGCAATGTATCCACTCTGCCGACACGGTTGCTGTTATAATTGATGGCGACTGCGATGGGTTTTCTCCGTTTTGTGAGTTGGTTGACAACTATCACAACAAATCTTCTTCCCCCCTTATCATTTTAACTTCTGTGTTCAGACTTAGCGCTGTTGCCCTTGCTTTACAAGAGGGGTTCGACGAATTTCTGGCAAAACC
>CAZXHP010000013.1:13691-40624 GCA_964639655.1 uncultured Mariniphaga sp. | reverse complement strand
TCTTTTTTGCAGGTAATTTTTCCCCAGTCGTGCAGGTCTTTATCCAAATCGAAAGCCTCCGCACCATAAATCGCATCACCATTCACATTCAGCCATTTTCCCATTTCGAGCATACGTTGTGAAATTTCGTAGGGCACATCTCCATTTGCCCGTGGTCCGATGTTCAGCATAAAATTGCCATTCAGGCTCACATTGTTAATCAGTGATTTCAGCAGGGTGGTGGTTGATTTCCATTCGGTGTCTGATGCATGAAAACCCCAGGAATGAGCTACGGTTGCCGGCGACTGCCACGGAAAATCTTCCTTTTGGCTGCCCAACTGGTTATCGCCTAAAGTTTTGAAATCCACATCGGGGTCTTCTTCGATGGAAAGTCCCAGCCGCGAGTTTACAATGCAGTTGGGTTGCAGTTCCCTGATGAGACCTTTCAGTTGTAAAAGCTGCTCCCTGGTAACTACCGTTTCTGAGTGGTGGATCCACATGTCGAACCAAAACATACCGATTTCACCATAGTTGGTCAACAATTCGCGCACCTGAGGAATCACTTTTTCCTGCCAGTATTGATCATATTTTCCGGGTGCGATTCCGGTAATTTCTTTGGTGTGATCCCAACCAAATTCATGCTCCCAGTCAATCCAGTGCGAGTAATACAGCCCCAGTTTCAGCCCGTGTTTTTTACAGGCATCGGCCAGTTCTTTTACAATGTCTCTTTTCGGACTGGTATAATTCCCCAGGTCATATTCGCTTACCTGACTGTCCCAAAGTGCAAATCCGTCGTGGTGTTTGGCGGTGAGAGTAACGTATTTCATTCCTGATTTTTTTGCCAGAATAACCCACTCCTCCGGAGCGATTTCATCCCAGTCGAAGCGGTCGAGCAGCTTCAGGTATTCCTCCCGGTCAATCCGGTTCCGGTACATGATCCATTCGGCGTAATCGTTGTCGTTCCGCAGTTTTTCCCCTTTCCAGAAACCTTCTGCACCGCTGTAAACTCCCCAGTGGATGAACATGCCGAAACGGGCATCGGTAAACCACCGGGCCCGTTCGTTGGTATGGATTTGTGAATATAGCGGTGTTGAAAATAATCCCAAAAAAAGAAAGATTAGAACTTTGTTGAATTCATTTTTCATTGTGGTTGTTTTTGGTGTCAAGACAATGAGTATCAAGTGGCAAGATGAAAATGTATTCCTGATACTTGTGTCTTTAAATTTTGTGTCTGAATTATCATGACAATCTCCCTTTAAAATCTTCATAGTGAAATTCCCGTACAATTTTTAACTGGTCGTCTTCGGTCCAAATCGCAATTGCGGGGTGGTTCACACCGTTAAACATGGTAGTTTTTACCATGGTGTAATGAATCATATCCTTAAAAATTACCAGATCGCCGGGTTTCAATTTGCGCCCAAAATCGTACACTTCCATAAAATCGCCGGCCAGGCAGCTGACTCCACCCAACCGGTAGAGGTGTTTGCTGTTTTTGGCAGGTTCAGTTGCGCCGATAATTTTCGGACGGTATGGCATTTCAAGCGTGTCGGGCATGTGGGCGGTAAACGAAATATCGAGGATGGCGGTTTTTATCTCCTTGTGTTCCACCACATCCTGTACCGTGGAAACCAGCACACCGGTGTCCCAGGCAATAGCACTGCCGGGTTCAAGAATTACCTGTACATCGTATTTCTGTTTGAAATTTTTGAGTAACTGAATCAAATGTTGGTGATTGTAACCTTCGCGCGTCATCAGGTGGCCGCCGCCCATGTTTACCCACTTCACCTGATGCAGGTATTTCCCAAACTTTTTTTCCAGGTTTTGCAGCACTTTTTCAAGGCTGAACGAATCGGATTCACACAGCACATGAAAATGGATACCTTCGATTCCTTCCGGCAGTTCTCCCGGAAATTCCGCACTTCCCACACCAAGCCTCGAACCTGCTGCACTGGGGTTGTACAAATCGGTTTCCACATCCGAATATTCCGGATTTACCCGGATTCCGCATGAAATAGGATGGCCGGCTTTTTGTGTTTTTTCGAAATATTTTTCAAATTGGCTAAATGAATTAAACACCATGTGACTGATGTATTCCAGTATTTCATCGAATTCGTTTTCAAAATAAACCGGCGAATAGACATGCGCCCGGGTTTTCATCTCTTCGAAACAGAGCCGGGCTTCATTCAGGGAACTGGCTGTGGCGCCTTTCAAATATTGCCGAACCAGCGGAAACGCACTCCACATGGCAAATCCTTTAAAAGCCAGGATGATTTCTATTCCAGCTTCTTTCTGAACCCAGTCGATGAGTTCCAGGTTTTTCCGGAGCAACTTTTCATCGAGCACAAAGGCCGGCGAAGGAATTTTCGAGTAGTCCAATATCTTAGTTTTTACAACTCCAAATCAATATCAAACTTCTCATTCCAGGGCAAACCGTGTTCGCCTATTCTTTCCATAAATGGATCGGGATTGAACTCTTCCACGTTGAAAACACCTTTCCCGCTCCATTTTCCGGTGAGGATCATCATGGCACCCAGCATGGCCGGAACTCCGGTAGTATAAGAAACGGCCTGTGTGCCGGTTTCCTTGTAAGCAATTTCGTGACTGGCGTTATTCCAGATGTAGTAGGTTTTTTCTTTGCCGTCTTTTATTCCGCGAATGCGACAGCCAATGGATGTTTCGCCTTTGTAATTTTCGCCCAGTTCGCCCGGATCGGGTAAAACATATTTCAAAAATTCAAGTGGAATAACATCAACACCTTTGTATTTAACAGGGTCAATTCGCGCCATACCAATATTTTGAATCACACGCAAATGCGTCAGGTATTCCTGCCCGAAAGTCATCCAGAAGCGGGCACGTTTCAACGTCGGAAAGTTTTTAACCAGCGATTCCAGCTCTTCGTGATAAATCAGGTACGAATCGCGAGGCCCTATGTTGGGATAATTCAGTACCTTTTTTATTTCCTGCGGTTCTGTTTCAATCCATTTCCCGTTTTCCCAGTATTTCCCTTTCTGGGTGATTTCCCGGATATTGATTTCAGGATTAAAGTTGGTAGCAAACGCTTTTCCGTGATCGCCGGCGTTACAGTCCACAATATCGAGGGTGTGTAGTTCATCAAAATGGTGTTTGGCTGCATACGCCGTATAAATGCTGGTTACACCAGGGTCGAATCCGCAACCCAGCACGGCCATAATTCCTTTTTCCCTGAATTTATCATGGTATGCCCATTGCCAACTGTATTCAAATTTGGCTTCGTCTTTGGGCTCGTAATTCGCTGTGTCGAGGTAATTCACACCGGTTTCCAGGCAGGCGTCCATAATGGGAAGATCCTGATAGGGCAGGGCCACATTGATTACCAGTTCGGGTTTGAACTTATTAATCAATTCCACCACTTCAGGAACGTTGTCGGCATTAACCTGTGCGGTTTGTATCCGGCCTTTCCCCACTTCACGGGCAATGGTTTCGCACTTCGATAACGTGCGGCTTGCCAGCATAATTTCTGAAAACACATTCGGATTGTCGGCACATTTGCTGGCCACAACGCGACCGACTCCTCCGGCTCCGATAATTAATACTTTGCTCATTTTATTGCTCATTTTAAAAATTAACTTGTAAAAACTTACTGTTTTTTAAACGAATGGTGATATTTTCGCACGCAATAATTGTTAAATTATGCATTACAAAATAAACAATTTTTAATGAACAGCACAGCACATCAACCTGAATTTAACCCCAGCGGCGTAGGACTGAAAAACGGGAATTTTATAGGATTACCGTTCACCGAAAAAACTGCCCGTATCGTTTTGTTACCCGTACCGTGGGATGTTACGGTTTCGTACGGTGAGGGAACAGCATGGGGGCCTGAAGCGATTCGTGACGCTTCAACGCAACTCGATTTATTCGATTCCGATGTGGAAAATGCCTGGCAATTGGGAATTTGTATGCTGCCTGAAGATGAAGCTTTATTGAAAATAAGAAAAGAACTGCGCCTGCTGGCCTCATCCTACATTCATTTTTTGGAAGAGGGAGGCAATGTCACTGAAAAATTGTCGATGCGAAAAGCGCTGGATGAAATAAATACGGGTTGCCAAAAAATGAACGAATGGGTATTCAAACAGTCGAAAGCAATGCTGGATACTGGTAAACTGGTTGGAATGGTTGGAGGCGATCACAGCATCCCGCTTGGATTCATAAAAGCGCTGACCGAAAAACATGAGGAGTTTGGTATCCTGCAAATCGACGCACACCTCGATTTGCGCAACAGTTACGAAGGTTTTACTTTTTCGCACGCTTCCATTTTCAACAATGTGCTGAAAGAAAATGCAGTGTCGAAACTGGTGCAGGTTGGAATTCGCGATTTTTGCGAGGAAGAAATGGAAAGGGCAGAAAACGAAGAAGAGCGGATTTCAGTTTTTTTCGACCAGGAGTTGAAAGAAAACCGGTTTAATGGAAAAACCTGGAATGTACAGTGTGGTGAAATTGTGGAGGAACTGCCCGAACTGGTTTACGTCAGTTTTGACATGGACGGGCTCGACCCGAAACTTTGTCCGAATACAGGAACTCCTCTGCCGGGTGGACTGGATTTTCCGGAGGCTGTTTTTTTGCTGAAAAAAGTGGTGGAGAGCGGCCGGAAAATCATCGGGTTTGATGTGTCTGAAACCGGGAACAACGAGTGGGATGCCAATGTGGCGGCGCGTATTATTTATAAACTTTGTAACCTTGCAGGAAGATCGAACGGGTTAATCTGACAAAAATTTAAAAAATGGATTTGTTTTTATGGATTTGAACGAGATTATAAAAAACAGACGAGCTACACCACCTAAATTTATGGCAAAAAAAGCGGTGGACAGGGAATTGATTTTAAACCTGTTGGAAAATGCAAACTGGGCGCCCAATCATAAAAATACCGAACCCTGGCGGTTTGTTGTTTTTCAGGGTGAAAGCAAACAATACCTTGCTGAATCTGTTTTCGCTTTTCTGGTAGAAAAACAAAAGGACGGCACGGAAGTAAACATGCAAAAGGCGGTTAATTTCAGGGACAATTTATTGCGTGTTCCGGTAGCAATGGCCATCGTAATGCAGCGTGATGCGGCGCAGCGAATTCCCGAGTGGGAAGAAGTCGCAGCCGTTTCCATGGCGGTGCAAAATATGTGGCTAACAGCCACACAAAACGAGATGGGCGCTTTTTGGTCCACACCGTCGTTTTTGCCTTTGGTCGAGCCACTGCTCGATTTGAAGCCCGGACAAAAACTGCTCGGGTTCTTTTTTGTAGGGCATGTGGCTATGGACTACCCGTCGCCCGGAAGGGGACCCGTTTCCGAAAAAACTGAATGGAAATAATATACAATTTAAAACATTTAATAAACAATACTTTACATTCGGGTTAATCGTATTCGGCATGTAAAATTTTTCAGATTTGAAATTAACGGATGAGACAAAAAAAGAAAAAATCGCAGGGAATTTTTCAACGCTTGTTAAACTGGACCGAACGTGCCGGGAATGCTTTGCCTCATCCGGCCACGCTGTTTGCGTTGTTTGCACTGGGCGCACTGGTATTTTCACTGTTTGGCCATCTGCTGGGCTGGGAGGTTATTCACCCGGGCACCAAAGAAATAGTCAGGCCGGTTAATCTGCTTTCAAAAGAAGGAGTCCACCGGATTCTGCTGGAGATGGTGGATAACTACACCGGTTTTGCCCCGCTGGGCATTGTTATGGTGGCCATGCTGGGCATTGGGATAGCCGAAAAAAGTGGCCTGGTGCACACCATCATCCGGTTGCTGGTTTTGAATTCGCCAAGGCACCTGCTTACTTTTGTAATTGTTTTCACCGGAATTCTTTCCAATGTAGCTTCCGATATCGGTTATGTGTTGCTTATTCCTATGGCCGGGGTAATTTTTCTTGCTGTCGGCAGGCATCCCATTGCCGGAATGGCTGCTGCCTTTGCGGGTGTTTCGGGCGGTTTCAGTGCCAACCTGGTGCTGGGAACCATCGATCCGTTGCTGGCCGGACTTTCGGAAGAAGCAGCCCAGATTCTCGATCCCGCCTACCAGGTGAATCCTACGGCCAACTATTATTTTATGGTGGTTTCTACCGTGATAATTGCCTTTGCCGGAACTTTTGTTACTGAAAAACTGGTAGAACCCCGTCTTGGCAAATATACCGGAGAAACAGATGAAACTGAAAACGCTTTCGAGCGATTGTCTAAAACAGAAAAGAAAGGCCTTTTGATGGCAACGCTTGCATTTCTGGCCATTTTTGCCGTTACCCTCATCGGAATTATTCCCGAAAACGGATTTTTCAGAGGAGAAGATGGAGGTTTTCTGAGTTCGCCGCTTATAAAAGGTGTAGTGGCCATGTTGTTTATTACAGCCGGAGCCATGGGACTGGCTTACGGTTTTACCACCGGAAAATTTAAGAACGATGCCGATGTGATGGCCGGGTTGGCCGGATCCATGAAAACACTTGCAACCTATCTTGTTCTGGTTTTTTTTGCAGCGCAGTTTGTGGCCTATTTTAAATGGAGCAACCTGGGAATTATTATGGCGGTAAAAGGCGCCAACTTTCTGATGTCGGCCAACATCGGGCTCATTCCACTGATGATTTTGTTCATCCTGCTTTCAGCTTCCATAAACATGCTCATGGGAAGTGCCTCGGCCAAGTGGGCGATTCTGGCGCCCATTTTTATTCCCATGTTTATGATTATGGGATACTCGCCCGAGTTGTCGCAGGTCGTTTTTCGCATTGGCGACAGTGTTACCAACGTAATTTCACCAATGATGAGCTTTTTTGCGCTGATTATTGCTTTTTTTCAGAAATAT
Organism: uncultured Mariniphaga sp.; assembly: GCA_964639655.1. Lineage (GTDB taxonomy): Bacteria > Bacteroidota > Bacteroidia > Bacteroidales > Prolixibacteraceae > Mariniphaga. Next base: position 33,830 of record CAZXHP010000013.1, on the reverse strand, counting down.
GAACCCAAAACCGGCATTGGAACCATTGTAGCGGCCATGTTGCCCTATACACTTGTTTTTCTGGTCGTCTGGATTATTTTACTTGTTGGCTGGCTGTTGCTCGGAATACCGCTGGGACCCGGAGCGGGGATACATTATAATATTCCGCTCTAAGTTGAATTTACCAGCCTAAATCGTCGCACACGTTCTGGCTGAATTTGTGTTCGATGTAAATTCTGATACGTCCGTCGTTCATGCGTTCCGAGTAAATTTCAGACCCGCTGGGACGCAAGTAATTGCCATTGCTGTCAAACTCAGTAACCAGTTCCGAATATTCCCATTCGTTTTCCCAAAGCAGACGATATTCGTATTCCTGATCGGGAAGTCCCAGTAAATTCACAACTCCGCCCGCCATATCGGTTCCCTGCCAGTGATTTTCACTGTTTTTAATTTTATATTCTCCGCTGTATGACGGTGCAACTGCAAAAGTCAGATTGTCAGGGCAATATGCTTTCAGAACAATCTGGTATTCCTGATAACCTTCAGTGGGGATTACCTCAACTTCGTAATTTCCCGAGCAGAAATCTGCAATTTCCAGCGGCGGCAAGGGTTGAAATGCAGGGTTATTATTCCTGAAAACCAGTTTTACTGCCTTTTGCGGAGTGTTTTCAACCTTAAACATTTCCGGAAAATTTCCTTTGAAATTGATGGTGGTCAGCAGGTTATCTTCGCTGTCGTAAACATCGGCATCGACAGAAAAACTTGAAATTGCACCGGAACTGAACGTAATTTGACTGCCGGTGGGACATAATGGTTCGGTCGATGCTTTCGCCAGGGTGTAACTGAAATTTAAATCGTTGTAAACGGCGTTCGCTCCTGTTATGTGCCACCTGTCGTTTGAAAAAACGGCAAATCCGAACAAATCGGGTGCAGGCGTTCCGGTGTAAATACAACGCGAAGAAATGGTTCCTCCGTTCAAATCGGCTACTTCGGTACCGGCAACTACCAGTTTCGACAAGCGGCCGGTTTCCAGTTTGTGAAAAAGTACGCTTACGGGCTGTCCGTCGATATCTACCACATTGGTTTCCGGTTTGTATGCACTGAATTTATTTACTGTTAGTTTCAGAAAGTTGGCCTTGTCGTCGTTGTATTTTGCCAGTAATTCTTCTTGTGAATTAAAGAGGAGTTTTCCATCCGAATCTCTGAACTTTAAAAAACTTGAAATGGAAATTTCATATTGAACACTGTACGGTAATTCGTTTGTCTGCGCCGATTTTAGCTGGTTATTATAGGCCGAAATAATCAGCGATGTATCGCCGTCTCCAAAGCCGATATCGCCGCCATATTCCGATTCTTCTTCATCTGCGATTTTCGACAATTCCACCTCGATGGTTTTTTTACCTTTGGTTTGAATCTGAAAGCCTTTACTTACAGCATTGTATCCTTCAGCCTGCACGTTGACTGCAAACTTTAGGGGCGAATTTTCCGAAATGGGAACATTGGGATCCACGGTAACCTCGAGCTGTCCGTGCGATGTTGAAAATTCCGGCCGTTTTTCGCCGGTGAAGGTAACAATGTCGTCACCGTTATCGCCTGTAAACTGAATAGTTGCAGGAGAAGAGACCAACGAACCGTCTTTGGCGTCGTTCAGCTTAACCGAAATATGGGTATCGAAAAAGTTGAAATCGAGCACGAGTAAATTAATATCTTCGCCGGTTTCCTTGTCTTTTAACGGATTGTCGAGGTAACTGCTGCAACCTGAAATTGCTGCAAATGCCATTAAAACGGCAAAACTCCTGAATATTGTTTTTAAACCTTTGTTGTTCATTTTGTTTCAATTTTGTTGTGTCAAGTTAAAAAAGGCGCATGGCAATTGCAAATTTTACCACCGGATAATATTTATACGCCGAAAACTGATTTTCGAGGTATTGTTGTTTTTTGTGAGCGGGGTCGGCTGTCGGTGCCAGCAGTCCGGTTGCATCGATGTTAATTTTTGGAGGACCGATGTAATAAATCCCGGTCTCGAAGTTGTAGGTTACCAGTTTCTTTTTCCCGATAAATTTTCGGAACCCGATTCCGGCATACGGCGAGATTTTAAAGTCGGGTTCAATTTGCATGTCGAACCCGCCCACTTTCGAGGCTGGAATTGTAATGTCGCCATACTGCATATCGCTGTCTGCAATTCCCTCCAGTTTGGGTTGAAAATCGTTAAAAATGGCACCGCCGGTTAAATAAAGCGAATTGGTGTAAAAATAGTTGGCAAGCAAAAAAATGCCGCCGGTTTTGTAATTGAAGTCAGCATCGTACGAAATGTCGTTTTCATCGAACTGAAAATTGTGGGTCAGATTCAGCGATTCAACGCCGGAATTTAATGTTAACCGCCTGCCAAAAATATATTGCAGGTTGAAACCTAATCCGTTGGTTGTGGCTTGTCCGCCTATAAACAGGCCTTTCGGCTCTGAAACAGCAATCTGGTCTTTTTCCGTATTTTCTTTTGCCGAAACGTTGCCGGATAACAGATTGAAAACAAGCAGGACTATCGGGAAAAGAAATTTGTTGTATTTCATTTAACGTACAATTATTCGTTGTAAAAATTTGATGCAAATTTATGATTTATATATTTCGAAAACGATTGAAATGACTGAAATAATATTCAACTCTTTTATTTTCAGTATTTGTGTGCCTGGTCAATCAGCAAAATGGAATGACAGATTCAGAAATCAGGAATAATAAATTTCTTTTTTCAACAGAAAAACAGGTTTCATTTAAAAATGAATCAAAAAACGATTTCAACTTTTTGGGATTTCTTTTTTCTGAAACTGTTCGTTAGTTTTGTGCCATGCAATTTAAAGTGGTTTCAGATTATCAGCCCACCGGTGATCAGCCTGAAGCAATCAGGCAGTTGGTGGAAGGGTTAACAAACGGGGAACGGTTTCAGACCCTGCTGGGAGTTACCGGCTCGGGGAAAACTTTTACCATGGCCAATGTGATTGAACATGTGCAGCGGCCCACTTTAATTTTGAGCCACAACAAAACCCTGGCTGCCCAGCTGTACAGCGAAATGAAACAGTTTTTCCCTGAAAACGCCGTGGAGTATTTCGTTTCGTATTACGATTATTACCAGCCGGAAGCCTATTTACCCACAACAGATACCTACATCGAAAAAGATCTTTCTATTAACCAGGATATTGAAAAACTGCGGTTAAGTGCCACTTCGGCGCTGCTGTCGGGCAGGCGCGATGTAATTGTGGTTTCGTCTGTATCCTGTTTGTACGGTATCGGAAATCCGGAAGATTTTCATGCCAACGTTACCGAACTGAAAGTGGGGCAGAAAGTAGCCCGGAATGCGATGCTGCGTCAACTGGTTGATGCGTTGTATTCGCGCAGTGAAGTTGATTTTCAGCGTGGAAATTTCAGGGTGAAGGGCGATTCCGTCGATATTTTCCCCGCTTATGCCGATACGGCTATTCGAATCGTTTTCTGGGGCGATGAAATTGAAGAAATTTCGGGATTCGACCCATTAACCGGACAAACCATCGGGCAAATGGATGAAATGGTGATTTATCCGGCCAATATTTTTGTGACCACCAAATCGCGCATGCAGGCTGCAATCCGGCAAATTCAGGATGATTTGGTAGCGCAGATTGACTATTTTAAAGAAATTGGCAAACCGCAGGAGGCCAAACGTATTGAAGAGCGGGTGGAGTACGACATGGAGATGATGCGGGAACTGGGTTACTGCCCGGGGATTGAAAACTACTCGCGCTACTTCGATGGCCGAAAACCGGGAACGCGGCCATTCTGCCTGCTCGATTATTTTCCCGGTGATTTTCTCACCATTATCGACGAAAGCCATGTAACCATTCCGCAAATCAGGGCGATGTACGGGGGCGACAACTCGCGCAAGGTAACACTTGTGGAATATGGGTTCCGGCTTCCGGCAGCTATCGACAACCGACCGCTAAAATTCGAGGAGTTTGAAAGTATTGTCGATCAGGTGGTTTATGTGAGTGCCACGCCGGCCGATTACGAACTGGCCAAATGCGAAGGTGTTGTCGTCGAACAAATCATTCGGCCAACCGGGCTTCTCGATCCCATTATCGATGTACGACCCAGTGCCAACCAGATTGACGATTTGATGCACGAAATTCATCTTCGAACCGAAAAAAACGAGCGGGTGCTGGTTACTACGCTCACCAAACGTATGGCCGAAGAATTGTCGAAATACCTGCTGAACATGGGCGTGAAAACGCGTTACATTCACTCCGATGTGGATACCATGGAACGGGTGGAAATTATGGAACAGTTGCGCAAAGGAGAGTTCGACGTGCTGGTGGGCATTAACCTGCTGCGCGAAGGGCTCGACCTGCCCGAGGTTTCGCTGGTGGCTATTCTCGATGCCGACAAGGAAGGGTTTTTGCGTTCGGAACGCTCGCTGACACAAACGGCTGGCCGCGCCGCCCGAAACCTGAACGGGATGGTGATTATGTATGCCGATAAAATTACCGATTCCATGCAGCGAACTATCGACGCCACCAACTACCGCCGTGAAAAACAGTTGAAATTTAACGAGGAAAACAACATTACGCCAACACAAATTGTAAAACCAACCCGCGAAATAATCGGTTACGAATTTCGTGGCGGTAAAAAACCGGTGGAATACGGAACATCTGCATTACCAGACGTAGCAGCCGATCCGGTGGTGCAGTACATGAGTGTGAGCGGTCTGGAAAAAGCCATAGAAAATCTGAAAAAACAGATGAAAGCCGCTGCCAAAGAACTCGATTTTATTGAAGCTGCCCGCCTGCGCGATGAAATGTTTGCTTTCGAGCGATTATTGAATGAAAAAAAGCAGGTGGCTAACCCAAAATGATAGTATCTGAATAATGTGTATTTTTGCACCCGAAACAGAAAAGTTGAATATGAGGATTAATTTCAACCGAATTTTTATAACGGTTAAAGCAGTAATTGTTGAACCTGTTAAATTCTGGGAGCGGCAAAAATTAAGAGAAAACGAAAATCAGCATCTGTTAACGGGTTATTTTCTGCCCCTGGTCATAATGGTTTTCCTGGCAGTTTTTGCCAGCGAACTTATTCGTGGTTCCCGGTTTTACCTCACTTTTCCGCTCCTGAAATCCGGTCGCGAAGTACTTCTGTTTTTACTTCAATATGTTGTTTCAGTTTTTCTGACCAATGAACTCATTCAACCTTTTGGCGGTAAAAAAAACATTTTTGTTGCACGTAAGCTGGTTGTTTTTTCGCTCATCCCTTTTTTGCTGGTTTCAATAATTACCAAGGTATTTCCCTTTTTATATGTGATGAATGTACTGGGACTGTACGGGTTTTATATTTTTTGGACAGGAGTAAATGCTTTGCTGGAGTTTCCCGAAAGAAACAAAACGCGTTATATTTTGGTAACCATTATGGCCAATTTTTTTGTTTTTAGTTTTCTGAGTATTTTTCTGTCGCGATTATTATCTGCATTTTTGTAAAGTTTTTTACACATTGAAAACTTTAAACACGAAACTTTAAACTTTATACTGCAATTTGTGGCACATCCAAAAGCAAATATCAATATTAAAAATAAAAAAGCTTCGTTCGAGTACGAGCTGATTGAAAAGTACGTGGCCGGTATGCAACTGGCTGGAACCGAAATCAAATCCATCAGGAACGGCAAAGTGAGCATGAACGATGCCTATTGTCAGTTTCACCAGGGAGAACTGTACGCCAAAAATATCCATATTTCAGAATACGAACTGGGTACCTGCAACAACCACCCGGCCAAACGCGACCGCAAATTGCTGCTAACAAAAAGGGAATTGCAGAAACTGGAACGCAAACTGAAAGAATCGGGGTTAACTGTTGTTCCTACCCGGCTGTTTATTAACGATCGGGGTTTGGCCAAACTGGAAATAGCCCTGGCCCGCGGGAAAAAGATTTACGATAAACGCGAAACCCTGAAACAAAAAGATTCCAAACGCGAGATGGACCGGATGATGAAGTTTTAGTAAAAAGGTACTGGTCACCGGTCTTCCAACTTCCGACTTCTTTCTTCCTCCTAAACGATCTCCATATTTTCTATCGGTATAATTTTGTCGCCCTTGTATTTCAGCAGCAGATTGGCCACAGCCAGCGTATCTTTTTCGCAGTAACGTACGATGCGGTCCAAATCGTTTTCTTCCCAGTAAATGCGGGCAACCTGACTGCCATCGATATCGTCTTTCGGGGTGGGAATATTAAACAGTTCGCACAGTAACGACAGCGAAGTATAGTGTTTGTAATCGCCGAATTTCCAAAGCTGCAGCGTGTCAATCAGCTGGTCTTTTATTTCCCAGGGTTTTGCGCCGGCAATGTCGAGAATTTTTGGCAGGTTGAGGTTGTTTACCAGCGCACGGCGTGCAATGTAGGGAAAATCGAACTCCTGACCATTGTGGGCGCAAAGCCGGCGTTTTCCTTTCCGCGAAAAGGCATCCAGCGCATTGAAAAAATTCTGAATCAGTTTTTTCTCATCTTCTTCATAAAACGATTTCACCCTGAAAAACAATTCTCCGTTTTTTTGAAGTACGTAACCCACCGAAATGCAGATAATCCGGCCAAATTCAGCATAAATTCCTGCCCGGTCGTAAAGCACTTCTGCCGGCTCGTCGTTATTAATCTGAAACTGCATTTTGTGCTCCCACAACTGTTTCCATTTGTCATTCAGGTCGTTGTACACCGGCGCCTGCGGTACAGTTTCAATGTCGATAAAAAGTACTTCTTCGATATTCAGATTTTTGAGCATTTACAAGAATTTTAAGGTGTGATTGATGTGATTGGTTAAAATGTTAATAGCCACCTGGTTCATTCCTCCCTGCGGAATGATGATGTCGGCAAAACGTTTGGTCGGCTCGATAAACTGAAGATGGCTGGGCCTCACGGTTTTTTCGTAACGGTCGAGCACCTGGCTTATATTTCGCCCACGTTCGTTTAAATCCCGGCGAATAACACGTGAGAGCCGTAGATCTGAGTCGCAGTCCACATAAACTTTTATATCCATCAGGTCGCGCAGGTTTTTGTTGGTCAGGCACAAAATGCCTTCAACAATAAGCACTTCACGGGGTTTAACGCGCCGTGTTTCGGGTTGGCGCGTGCAGGAAATAAAGGAATAAACCGGCTCTTCCACCGCTTCTCCATTTACCAGTTTTTTTATATGGTCAATCAACAGATCGAATTCAACCGAATCGGGGTGGTCAAAGTTCCTGGCACGACGTTCATTCAGGCTCAGGTGCCCGTTATCAAAGTAGTATGAATCTTGCGAAAGTAAAGCAACTTCATTCTTTGAAAACTGTTCAACAATTTTTTGTACCACGGTTGTTTTCCCGGAACCGGTTCCACCGGCAATCCCAATTATCAGCATTCTTCCTTTTTAGTATATTGTTAATATTGGTTGAATTTCATTTTTTTACATCAATTCCTGCTTTGAAATCATTAATTTCGCTGCCCGAAAACGAAGGTACAAAAATTCATTACGATATGGTAAATCACATAGTACTTTTTAAACTGAAAGATTATCCGGCAGATGAAAAAACTGCCATTATTGCCGAATTGAAGGAAATGCTCGAAGGGCTTCAAAACAAAATTTATGAAGTGAAATATATCGAGGTGGGAACAAATTACGAACTGGACGCAAAAAGTTATGATTTGGCCCTCATTTCCCATTTCGAATCGGTTAAAGATTTGGATGCTTACCGCGAGCATCCGGCACACGGAAAAGTGGTTGAGCGCGTTAATGAAACAACGGTTTCCCGCGCTGCGGTCGATTACTTTTTTTAAGCGTTGAATTACCGGAAATCAGTTACAGGTCGCTGGTCAACAGACGACTGTGGTTGCCGGCGCCGGAGTTTTTTTCAATAATCACTAATAATTAATAAATGAAGTTATGCCCGGTTTGTATCCGATAAAATTTAAGCCCATTTTTCTGGAAAAAATTTGGGGAGGGAGCCGCATGAAAAACCTGCTTGGCAAAGATTTTGGCAACCTTCCGAATTGTGGCGAAAGCTGGGAGGTTTCGGCGGTTGAAGGCCTTGTTTCTGAAGTGAGTAACGGATTTCTGGCCGGAAACAACCTCACCGAACTGGTAGAAATTTATATGGGCGATTTGGTGGGCGACAAGGTATATCAAAAATTTGGCATCGAGTTTCCGCTACTTTTTAAGTACATAGAAGCCAATGACGATCTTTCCGTTCAGGTGCACCCCAACGACGAGTTGGCGAAAAAACGGCATAATGCCTACGGAAAAACTGAAATGTGGTATGTCATTCATGCTGAAAATGGTGCGCTGATCAATTCCGGTTTCAACCGGCAGCTCACCCGCGGGCAGTACCTCGAATACCTCGAAAGTGGCCGGTTGAACGAGATTCTACATTATGATGAAGTTAAACCTGGCGACGTTTTTTTTATTCCTGCCGGCAGAGTTCACGCCATTGGAAAAGGTGTGGTACTGGCCGAAATTCAGGAAACTTCGGATGTAACCTACCGCATTTATGATTATAACCGGAAAGATGCCAGTGGAAATCTCCGCGAACTGCATAACGACCTTGCGCTGGATGCCATCGATTTTTTATACCTCGACGAATACAAAACAAAATACAACGTTGAAGTGAACAAGTCGTCGGAAATAGTGAGCTGTAAATATTTTACAACCAATTTGCTGACGTTCACTGAAAAACTGGAAAAAGATTATCATCAGCTCGATTCGTTTATTGTTTATATGAACCTCGACGGACGGTTCAGTATTGAATATGAAGCAGGGGAAGAGACCATCGAAAAAGGGGAAACTGTACTTATTCCGGCAAACCTCGAATCATACAGGTTGAACCCATTGACTCATGAAGTGAAAACACTGGAAGTTTACATTAAATAGTCCTTTTTTCTGTTTCGGATTTTAACAAAATTTGCCACCGGAAACTGATTCTTATGGAAATAAAAAGTGCCCGTTTTGTTGTAAGCAACACCGACGTTGAAAAGTGTCCCCGGCCCGACAAACCTGAATATGCCTTTATCGGACGTTCGAATGTGGGGAAATCATCGCTCATAAATATGCTTACCGAACGCAAGTCGCTGGCAAAAATTTCAGGAAAACCGGGCAAAACAAGATTAATAAACCATTTCCTGATAAACGAGGAGTGGTACCTTGTTGATTTGCCGGGTTACGGATATGCCAAAATTGCAAAAAAGGAACGGGAAAAATGGGAAAAGTTTTTAAGAAGCTACATCCTGAAACGCGAAAACCTGTACAATTTGTTTGTGTTAATCGATTCCCGCCACAGTCCGCAGCCCATTGATCTTGAGTTTATGGAATGGCTCGGCCTTAGCCAGATTCCTTTTTCAATTGTTTTTACCAAAACCGATAAACTAAAACCGGAAGAACTGGAAAGCAATCTAAATAATTACACCACAAAATTGCTGGAAACCTGGGAAACCGTTCCACCCCTGTTTGTTTCTTCGGCCGAAAAGAGAACCGGACGGGAAGAAATACTGCAGTACATTGAGGAAATTAACACTTTAAGCCGGGAATTGTGATTCAAAAAAAACGATTTAATTCAATTTTTCATACAAAAAAAAGAGGGAATGCATTAACTTTACCCTCTTTCCAAAACGAAAACAAAAACAAGATACCGATGAGAAGTAAAAATCATCCGTTAAAAATTTTTTCAGGAAGAACATCACAGTACCTTGCAGAAAAAATATGCGACAGTCTCGATGTCGATCTGGGTTTGTCGTCGTGCCCGGTATTTTCCGATGGCGAGTTTGAACCCTGTTACGAGGAAACCATTCGCGGGTCGCATGTTTTTATTGTGCAGTCAACCCCGCCACCTGCCGAAAACCTTTTGGAGCTGCTGTTAATGGTAGATGCAGCCAAACGTGCCAGCGCTTCACATGTGGTTGCGGTAATTCCTTATTTTGGTTATGCGCGGCAAGATCGAAAAGACAAACCACGGGTTTCGATTGGCGCAAAACTTATGGCCGATTTGCTTTCGGCTTCCGGAATCGACCGCGTAATTACAATGGACCTTCATGCCGACCAGATTCAGGGATTTTTCGATGTACCGGTCGATCACCTTTATGCGTCAGCCTTGTTTATTCCGTTTATCAGTAAAATGGGGCTCGAAAACCTGACTATTGCGTCGCCGGATGTTGGAGGAACAAAACGGGCCAACACCTATGCCCGCATGCTGCAGTCGGATATGGTAATTTGCCATAAAACACGGGCTAAGGCCAACGAAGTGAACAGCATGACTGTTATCGGCGAAGTAAAAGGAAAAGATGTGATTATTGTCGATGATATGATCGACACCGCGGGTACCATCACAAAGGCAGCCAATCTGATGAAAAAGGAAGGTGCAAACAGCGTTCGTGCTTTTGCCGCTCACGGAGTATTGTCAGGGCCGGCCATCGAACGTATAGAGCGGTCGGTACTCGAGGAGGTTTATTTTACCGACTCACTGCCTTCAAAAACAGGAAGCAGTAAAATAAAGTACCTGACCATTGCCGACGCCCTGGGAGAAGCCATCAGAAGAGTCTATAAAAATCAGTCGATAAGTTCGTTATATTACCGCTAATTTATATCTTTGCACCGCTTTTTCCGAAAAGCAGGAGCATTGAGGGTGAACGGATTCATAGAATGCTCATTTTAAATTGAGTTCGGATTGGTTCACTTTTTAATTATGCATGCTGTTTGTCCCGATCCCGATAGCTATCGGGACGGGAAGGACTGAGTACCATAATTATTAACGTAAAATTATTAAAATGGAATCATTAAAAATTACGGGGCAAAAAAGAGAAAGTCTCGGTAAAAAGGACGCAAAAAAACTGCGTGAACAGGGACTGGTTCCCGGAGTGTTGTACGGAAAAGACGAGGTAACCCACCTGGCAGTACCTTTCAGCGATTTAAGGCCGTTTATTTACACACCGAATGTTTATCTCATCGATTTGGAGATTGACGGAGAAGTGCATAAAGCCATGATTCAGGATGTACAATGGCATCCGGTTGACGAGCAGATTCTGCACATCGATTTCCTGAAAATTGAAGCAGATAAACCGGTAAAAATTGGCGTTCCTGTAAAACTGGTAGGTACAGCCAAAGGTATAAAAGCCGGTGGTAAACTGAAAGTGAACATGCGTAAACTGCGTGTGAAAGCACTGGCCGAAAATCTGCCGGACGCGATTGAAGTTGACATTACCAAACTGGCAATCGGCGACAGCATTAAAGTAGGCGAGCTGCAGCGCGAAAATCTGGAGTTTCTCGACAATAAGTCGAACCTGATTGTGGGCGTAATTTCCACGAGGGTTGCCAAGTCGGCTATGGCGCTTCCTGAAGATGAGGAAGAAGAAGGAGCTGAAGGTGAAGGGGAAGAAGGAGCAGAAGCGTCAGAGACCACAGAATCTTCAGAACAATAAAAATGAAATGGAGTGAAGTATTTAATAGCAGGGCTGGGAAACATTGGCCCGGAGTATAAAAATACACGTCACAACATTGGATTTCAGATATTGGACGCTCTGGCCGGGGCGTCCAATATTGCTTTTAGCGACAAACGGTACGGATTTGTTGGCGAGTATAAATTTAAGGGACGAACTTTTGTGCTGCTGAAACCTGCCACATACGTTAATTTGAGCGGCCGGGCGGTAAATTACTGGTTGCAAAAGGAAAATATTCCGCTGGAGCATCTGCTGGTGCTGGTGGACGATTTGGCGCTTCCATTCGGCACCTTGCGCGTAAAGGCTAAAGGCAGCCACGGAGGGCACAACGGTCTGCGCAATATCTCCGAGGTGCTGGGCCGAAACGATTACGCCCGGTTGCGCTTTGGAATCGGCGACCATTTTCATCCAGGGTTTCAGGTGGATTACGTACTGAGTGAATGGAGTAGGGAAGAGCAGAAACAACTTCCCGAAAAAATTGATGCCTGCATCGAAATTATCCAAAGTTTTGGGACTATCGGTGTGGAACGCACCATGAACTTTTTCAATAAAAAGAAGTGACATGGCTGAAAATGTAAGAATTGACAAATGGCTGTGGGCGGTGCGGGTGTTTAAAACCCGGAGCCAGGCCACCGAAGCGTGCAAAAAAGGACGGGTGGAAATTGGCGATTTGCCTGTAAAACCTTCGCGCGATGTGCATCCCGGCGAAGTGGTAAAAGTGCGCAAACCACCGCTTACCCGAAGTTTTAAAGTGCTTGCACTGGCCGAAAAACGGATGTCGGCAAAGTTGGCTGCCGATTTTGTTGAAGACGTTACACCACCGGAAGAATTCGAAATTCTGGAAATGCAAAAACAAATGAACTGGATTTCGCGTGACCGGGGTGCAGGCAGACCGACCAAAAAAGAGCGCCGCAAACTCGACGACTTTTTTGATCTTTAGTCGGAAATACCCGACATTTAATTGCTTTTTTTCAAACCGAATTATTTGTAAAAAGATGCTGGTAGCACAACAAAAACGAAAAGAAAACCTGGCCGAATACATTTTGTACCTCTACCAGGTGGAAGATTTGATCCGGGCTTTTAAACTCGATATGCGGTTAATCAATGAAAACCTGGTTGAAAGGTACCATGCGGATGAAGCTGTAAAACCTGAAATTTCGGCCTGGTACAAAAACCTTACGGCAATGATGGAAAAAGAGGGTAAACAGGAAAAAGGGCACCTGCAGTTTCTGACCAACCTGGTTAACGATCTTTATGAATTCCATTTGAGGCTGATGCACACCGAAGCAGACCCGATGTATGTTTCCGTTTTTAAAGCGGTTGCCGGTCTGGTGAACGAACTGAAACAAAAAAATCCGGCAGCTGAAAACGACGTGCAGGTAGCCATCGATGGCATTTACGGTTATCTGCTGCTCAAAATTCAGAAAAAAGAAATTACACCCGAAACCGGGGAGGCCGTGAAACGACTGAGCCAGTGGCTGGCGAGTTTATCAAAACTGTTTAAGGATTTTGAATCGGGGGACTTAGAACTTTAAGTCATCAGTCCCGGGAAAAAATTTTTGTTCTTCAGCCGACGGCAGGCGGCAATCCTTTCTTTTACCGAACCAGCGGTAACGGTTGCTGGCAATCCACCGGTAAACAGCATTTCTCCGGCGCACCGGCACAACTTTAAAAATCACTGCCCATTTCCAGGGCGCGGGAAGCAGGCGGGCAATTTCGAGCGCCGCATCCGATTCATAAAAAACCTGTTCTCTAAGAATTAAAATCACCGAATCAATTTCTTCCGGGAAGCGGAATTTTTCCCTGATTTTTTCACCGGCTTCCGACTGAAGCGCCACAAAACGAAATTGCCTGTTCCGGTCTCGTTTCAGAATAAAATCCACCGTTCCGTTGCATAAGTTGCAAACGCCGTCGAAAAGAACCAGTGGATGTGTATTCATACTCAAAATTAATTGCCGTCCTGACCGTGTCCGCTAAATTCTTCACCCCGTGTATAAAAACGGGTAGTGGGGTAGGCAAACCGGATATCGTTGTGGTTGCGGAACTGATTCAGAATGTCCTGCCAGATTTCATTTTCGGTACTCCTGCGTTTGCGCGGATTGCATAAATAACGTATGGTGAGTTGTACCCCGAATTTTTTGATGGAGGTATAAACGTAGGGTGTTAAATGCGTGTAGTGAATCATAAAATTTTTACTGGCTTCAAAAATTTCCCGTTCCGCTGCCCGGTCGATGTTTTCGGCCCGGAGGTTTACAATATCCTGAAGGATTTTTTTTGCTTTTTCCCAGTTGCTTTCAAATGTCAGACGAACCTGCATTTCGTTCCAGATGTAATCGAACCCGGTGCTGTAATTCACCTGCGGTTCGGTAAACACCTTTCCGTTGGGCAGGTGGATAATGCGGCCTGTACTCTGGTCGGCTTCCACCCAGTTTCCAATTTCGAGAATGGTAAACTGGAAGAGCCGGATATCGATAACATCGCCGGCGTGACTGCCAATCTGCACACGATCGCCCACCACAAACGGATGCCGGAAAACAATAAAAAACCATCCTGCAAGATTGGTCAGCGGATCTTTCAGGGCAATGGCCAACCCCGCCGAGAACAGCCCTAAAAATGCACCGAATTGCCTGAAAGCCTGCACCCACACGCTTCCAACCAGAATAAGACCTAAAAAGGGCATGATAAACGAAATGGTTCGTTTCCACTGGTACCGGGTTTTTACATTTTTGGTTTGTCGCCAAACGATACGTAAAACCACGAGTTTCAGCAGATATAAAAATAAGATAATACCGAGTGAGAGAATAATCTTTCCGAGAATATCCGGGGATAATCCTGTTGTTTCGGCCAGATAATCGTGTATGTTTTCCATTAAATGCTTATTAAAGACCGGAAGTTACAAAATTCCGGCAATTATGAAGCTTCGGTTATCTCTTTTACAGCCTTTTTGGCCGGTGTGGGTTTTATATTAAAAACCGTTTCAAATTTCGAGCTGTCAAATTCATAGTCCCTGTCATACTGGTAAAGCATTTCATTCATTTCGCGCATGAGTGGGTTCAGCAACCCCAACAGACCAACCATGAACTTTGGCACGACCATGGTTTTGGCCGGTACACCTGTTGCTGAAGCAACTTCCTCAATCCATTTCTGCATAGTTTTGGCTGGAGCGGTTGGCAGGTGCCAGACTTCTCCGTAAGCTCTTTCTGAATTGCCCAGCAGCGCAGTTGCTTTGGCAGCATCGGGGGTATAAGTGAAATTGTGTTTATGGTGCAGCGAACAGAACCAGTTGGCTTTTTTGCCGGCTTTCAGGTTTTTAACAATGGCTTCGTTAAACAGGCTGTTGTTAATTTCCGGCCCGTAAAAATCGGCAGCACGGGCAATCAGCGCTTTAATCCCTCCGGCTTCCGCTTCATGCATCAGCATCTGCGCTATTTGTGCCCTGACCCTGCCTTTTTTCGATGGCGGATTTATTTCCGTTTCCTCCAGCATCGGGTTCAGCTTTTCAGCATCGTAAAGATAGATGTTATCGAAAAATACCAGTTTACAACCATTTTTTTTACAGGCCGAAATTACATTCCGCATGATAACCGGCCATTGTTGCCGCCAGACTTTCAGGCGATAAGGTAGTCCAACAGTTAAATAAGCGACTTTGGCATCCTTTGTGGCTTTTTCAACAAATTCGCTGTCGGTTAAATCCCCGGGAAGCAACTCG
This sequence comes from uncultured Mariniphaga sp., assembly GCA_964639655.1. GTDB lineage: Bacteria > Bacteroidota > Bacteroidia > Bacteroidales > Prolixibacteraceae > Mariniphaga. The sequence goes on along the minus strand of CAZXHP010000013.1, from coordinate 18,685 downwards.
TCGTTTTCGTTAACTTTTTGAGGATTCCGGGCTACCAGTCTTATTTTGTCGGTATAGTTTTTCAATTCTTTCGCCAAATCTTTTCCGATGGCTCCTCCTGCTCCTAATATTACCTGCATAGTATTTCGTTTTATAACCATTTCTTTTTTCTGAAAAAATATAACATACCAACCGCAACAATTGTCATTGCAGCAAGCATAATAAAGTAGGCATATTTAAAATGCAACTCGGGTAAGTAGTCGAAATTGGTACCGTAAACACCGGCAATAAATGTAAGGGGAATAAAAATGGATGCAAAAATGGTGAGTACTTTCATCACTTCGTTGGTACGGTTGGCAACGTTGGAGTGATAAATGTTGAGGTAATCGTTGGCCATATTGTGGTAAATCTCAACCGCTTCCAAAACCTGTGTGGTTAAGTCGTTCAAATCTTTTAAAAAAGTGATGGTTTTTTTCTGAATGAGTTGTGACTCGGTTTTGTTGAGGGTGAGCATCATTTCTTTAAGCGGGAAAACCGATTTGCGGAAAAAACCCACATTGGTTTTCATCCGGTAAATTTTTTCCAGCGTCGATTTTTGCACATGGTGCAACACTTCGTTTTCCATTTCTTCCATTGACAATCCTAAACTTTCGATGCTGTGAATGTAGCCGTCCACAAGCGTATCTATGAGCGCATAAGCCAGGTAATCGGCCCCGGAAAAACGGATTTTTCCCCGGTTGTTTCTAATCCTGTCGCGTACCGGGTCGAAATAGTGTGCCGGTTTTTCCTGAAAGGTAATTACACTGTTTTTTCCCAACACAATGGAAACCTGGTCGCCGGAAACTCTGCCGGTATCTTTATGGTAATGAAGTATTTTCAGAAAAAAAGTAAGGCTGGATTCGTTTTCCGTTACCTTGGGTCTTTGGTCGGTGTTTAAAATGTCTTCCAGTTCCAGCGGGTGAATGGAAAACCGTTCGCCGGCTTTGGAAATTAAATCTGTATTCTGGAGCCCGTAAATGTTTACCCACAGCACTGCATCATCCGGAAGTTTTTCAGGAATTTCATCGACGGTTTCAACCTGTTTTTCTATAAGAGTTTCCCTGTTGTAAACCATCAGATGGATTTCGGGTTTATCCATTTTCTGGTTCCCAATAAAAATAAGTGAACCGGGGGATGCGCCGTGCGACTTTTTTCTGCTTTTAATAAATCGTGCCATTATTCTATAGGTTTCTGGTTTTTGGAATGAACAAATAATATAGTTCCCAGTTCATTATACCCTTCAAACAGCTTTTCTTTGTCTTTTTTTACCAGTTCCTCGCGTATTCCGATTAACGTAAGGCCAGTATTCGCAGAATGTTCGTTGATGATGGCCCGGGTTGAAATATCCGGTTTCTGCACCAGCAGCCTGATGTTTTTTCCTGAAATGGGCAATCTGCCCGAAAGCACCAGTTCATCCATTGCCTGTTTGGTTTTCTCCGTCTCATCGGGCCGGCAGATGTTAAAAATCTGAATCTGTCCTTTTTTCCAGTCGGGATGTCCTGAAATGATAAACCCCAGGAAAATCATCAGATTGGCATTTTCGGTATCCAGCGAATTTATCCAGATATGAATTCCCTTTTTATACGGGATTTCGCGGTTGCTGCTGGCCAGTACACAAATGTCGAAATCGCCGGAATTAACCAGTGCAAAGTTGTCGATTATTTCCGCCAGGTTTTTGGGATTTTCTTTATCGTATTCAAAAATAACCATATTATTTTCCATTCCTGCAATGCCGGGAATTTGTATGGCCTGGGCTATGGCCGAGGTATTGGACGGTGAAATCAGTGTGTCGATATACACATGGTTTTCGATGTTGTTGACATGCTCCAGCAGTTTTTTATGTTCCTGCGAGGCCTGTTCCGCAGTACTTTTCGAATAGTATCCCACAATATGGTGCAGATAGGTTCCAAACCCGTATTTATAAGAAATCCAGTTTAGTAAGCGGAAAGCTTTGTCGCGTTTAAAAGAATCTTTTGAAATGCAAATGGCACTGGGCCTCCATTCCCTTTGTTCCTTCTTGCTCTGTTTTTTCTGAATCATCACCTGCAAATTCCGGTTGAGTTGGAAAAGCGCATTGGCAAAAATAGAGGCAAATCCCTTTCGCGATTTGTGGTAATGATCGACATAAAGGTAAATGGCAGCAATTACGATAAATGAAAGCAGCGCGTAGGCCGTACTTATTTTAAACATCACCCAAACGGCAACCACAAATCCAACCAGTGAGATGTACCAGCGCGACTTAAAAGACGGCCGGTAGGAAGGCGAAGAACCAAAATGGTTTAGAAAGGAAATGAGGCAGAGCGATCCGTAAGTCACCATAAAAAACATGGAAATGATGGATGCCACAGCGTTTACGTCACCCAGAGCTACAAAAACGAATGCGATGATGCAAGTTACCAGCGAGGCATTTATTGGTTCATTATCGCCATCCCGTCCTTTGGCCAGCCAGTAGTTAATTTTCCGGGAAGGGAATGCCTTATCGAGTGCCAGGGCCTGCAAAGTGCGCGGCGCCACCATTACTGAGCCCAACGCCGATGAAATGGTTGATGCTGCCAGTCCAAGCGGAATAACAATGGCGCCTCCGAGCGCAATACGGGCCATAATCAGCTGATGTTCCAGCAAGTCTTCCACAGCTACTGACTGGGCCAGCTTATAGACTACAAAAAAATAGATAATCATTCCCGAAAAAGTAGCCAGGGTTGTTCCCAGCGGAATGGAAACCGATGGCCTTTTCAGGTCGCCCGAAAGCCCCACACCGGCTGTCATGCCTGTAAATGCCGGAAAAATAATGGCAAACACCACAAAAAAATCCTGCGGATTCCGAAGTTGGGCATTGGCCAGATTAAACGTCGATTCGTCGGCATGTCCGGTGCTTCCCAAAAAAAACATGATCAGCGAAATGAACAGAATAGCCACAACAACATACAGTGCCTTAACACCCAGGTTGGCGCCCTTTTTTATAATTAAAACCGCAAGACCTGCCATTACGGGTAAACTGATGGCCTGCCGCGGCAGTACGAATCCAAAATTTTCAGCAATGTAATTGAATAAAAATTCGAAAGCCTCGGTAAAGGCAATTACATAGAAAGCCACACTTATAGCCTGTGAAAAATAGAGAGCGACGCCAATGGTTGCGCCAATATTCAACCCGAACGACCGGGAAATGATAAAATATTCACCGCCGCCTTCCACCCGTTTATTGGTGGCAATTTCGGAAATGGCCAGCGCTGTTGGAATCGTCACCAGGTGCCCCAGTAAAATGATAAGAATAACGCCCCAGAAACCAAGTGTGCCCACTGCAAAACCAAACCTCAGGAATAAAATAGCACCGAGTATGGTTGAAATAGCAGTGAAAAAAACGGGTGCGGTACCGAACTTTTTTGAATTTACGCTCATCTTTATTGTATCGGATTAAATTAATGCCGAAAGATAAAAAATGAAGCGGGAAAAAGAAAGAAATAGTGTAATATCCGGGCTGAACGAGTCACTGCAGTTTGTTGACGATTTTGTATGCATTTATTTCAGTATTTCACTTTTACGGCAAACCCTTTTTCGACCAGTTCGTCATTTAATGTGATATCACTGTCTGCCAGAAAAATAGTACCCACGTATCGTCCGTATTTTTCGGTTACTTTTTCGGTTTCTACCAACAGGGTGTTATTGTTGGCTGCCAGGCGGTTCTCTACATACTTTTTAACTTCCATCCCCCTGGAGTATTCTTCCGAGTCTTTTTTTACACTGTAAATTTCGGGGGTATCGATATCCGCCAGTCTGATGCGCTGGTGAGTGGTGATTTTAAACCCCAAATCGATGGTGATGTCCAGTGTGTCGCCATCCACCACACGTTCTACTGTCGCTTTGTATTGATACATCGTTTTCAGATTTTAAATGATTAAATTTACTACATTTGAGCATAACATCTATCAAAAATGTAAAAAATGAACAGGGAAGAATTCAGAGAAAAAGCAAAAAAGGGAATTGACGAGCTTTTTGCAAAAATTGAGGAGTTGGAAGCAAAAAGCGGCGATTTGAAAGAAAAGTCGAAAGTCAAATACCGGGAAATTATGGCCGAAATTAAAGAGATTGAGGCTGAACTGGAGGCAAAATATAAAAAGCTGGAAGAGTCGGGCGACAGCAAGTGGGCCGATACAAAAGCGGCTTTCTCCAAAAGTGCGGAAGCATTTAAAGAGGCTTTTCAGCATTTGACCTCTCTGTTTAAAAACCAGCCGCGGACTGAAAAAAATGATAAGGCTGAATAGAAAGAAGATGTTCCTGTTTTTTCGAACGGTAGCTAAACAAGTTTTTAAAATCGCCCGATTATCCTAACTTTGGCCGGAAAAAAATAGAATTAGGGATTAAACTTATGACTACCGACAAAAGGAATAACGGGGAGCAATTTATTTTCAACCGCATGGTTGAAGGCGACAAAGACGCTTTTCGTTTTTTCTTCGAAAAATACTACACTGATTTATGCAACCTCGTCAATATTTATATTCACGATGAAACGATGGCCGAAGAGCTGGTCCAGGATATTTACATTTATTTCTGGGAAAAAAAAGGGAAAATTCAAATCGAATCTTCTGTAAAGGCCTACCTGCTGAAAGCCTCGAAAAACAAAAGCCTCAATTTTTTGCGTAACGAAAAAACCAGACTGAACATTCATGAAAAAATCCGCAAAACTTCGGAACCCCTTTACGAAATGCCTGCAAATACCCTCGATGCCGAACAACTTCGTGAAATTATAGAAAATGCCGTAAAAAGTCTGCCCGAAAAGTGTGGGGAAATTTACCGGCTGGCCAAAGAAAAAGAGCTGTCGTATAAAGAAATTGCGGAAGAACTGGGTATTTCGGTAAAAACAGTGGAAAACCAGATGAGCATAGCGTTAAAAAAGCTGCGTGATCAGCTTCGTCCGCATTACAACGATATTTTCCTGCTTTTTCTTTTTTATATGGTAATTTGAAATTTTCATTGAAAAC
>CAZXHP010000013.1:0-13591 GCA_964639655.1 uncultured Mariniphaga sp. | reverse complement strand
TTTTTGGGGGTAACCTTTAAATTGGGTGCCTTATTCATATATGACGGATCAAATAATGGAAAACAACATACCGTGGAACAGCATCGTAAAAAAACTCAAAGGCCAGGCTACGCCTGACGAACAGGCTGTTTTGGAAAACTGGCTGAAGGAGGACGAAAGCCATTCCCAAATCCTTTCCGAAATTCAGAATGTTTACAACCTGACGGCATTCATCCCCCCGTATTTTTACCCCGACAAAGAAAAAGCCTGGCGAAAAATTGACAGCCAGACCCGCAGTTCAGGTGCTAAAGTCAGGCAACTCTTCAACCGGTTAAAATATACCGCCGCCGCTGTTATTCTTTTGCTGGTAAGCCTGACTTTGTTTAGGATAACCCAAACAAATACGCAGAAGGGATTTCAGCAGTATTCGGAAATAATTGCCCCGGCGGGACAAAAAGCAATGGTAGTGTTACCCGATAGTTCATTGGTTTGGTTGAATTCCGGTTCCACTCTGAAATACAACGGGAATTTTAATGTTAAAGAGCGCCAGGTGGTGTTAACCGGCGAAGCATTCTTTGATGTAAAAAGGAACGAAGCGAAAAAATTCAGCGTGCAAACCGGAATTCTTACCGTACAGGTTTACGGTACAGCGTTTAATGTAAAAAATTACAATGACGACCATCTGCAGGAAATTACAGTGAGCGAGGGCAGGGTAGGCGTTTCCGATAAAACACGGGAGCTGAAACAACTCACCCCCGGGCAACAGGCCGTATTAAATAAAAGCACAAATAAACTTGCAATTTCTGTTGCCGATCCTGAAATAGTCAGTTCCTGGAAAAACAACGAGCTGAAATTTGACAATACGCCTTTTGCCGAAGTGGTGAAATACCTGGAACGGTGGTACGGCGTCAGCATCGATATCGATCCATCGATGATTGGAAAACACAATTATACCTTTAAAATTAAAACTGAAACGTTAATCGAGATGCTCGAGAAAATAAAACTGATGACCCCCATCGTTTACGATATCGACGGGAAAGACGTAAAAATACGATATACTCATTAAAAAGATAATGCCTATGGAAATTTACTAATCGGAGAAGTTAAAAATACAGGCCTGCCAAAACAAGCCTGTACCTTTTAAAAATGAATTGTTTAATCGCAGAAACCCGTTAAAGAAACAAATTGCCGCTTGTACTCTTCCGGGAGACTGCACAAACTGAAACAAAAGTATGAAAAAAAATGAAATTGAGCGGGATAGCAGTTGGTTTAAACCCGCGTTTAAAACGTTATTAACCATGAAAATGATTTTTTTGCTTGTATGCGGAGTGGGGCTATTAACCAGTGTGGCCGAAAAAAGCTACGCGCAAAGCACAAAACTGACGTTTGCCCTCAAAAATACACGAATAAAAAATGTGCTGGAACACATTGAAAACAACTCCGAATTTTCGTTTATGTACGAAAATTCTATTATCGATGTAGATACCAAAGTAGATTTTGCAGCCAATGACGAAACCATCGACGTTATCCTCGATCGTCTCTTGAACGATAATGTCGAATATCGTGTTGTAGGGAGGCACATTGTTTTGTTTCCTTCCACGCCAAAACCAGGGGAAGTCTTTCCGGCACAGAGTCAGCAGCAACCTGCTGTTTCCGGTACCGTATCCGACGAATCCGGCCAGCCATTACCCGGCGTAACCGTAGTGGTTAAAGGTACCACACGAGGCACCGTCACCAATGCTGACGGCGAGTATTCGATAGCTAACATTCCCGAAGATGCCACGTTGGTATTTTCGTTTGTGGGAATGCAAACACAGGAAGTGGAAGCAGGGAACCAATCCAACATCGATGTCGTTTTGACGGGCGCAACCATTGGAATTGAAGAGGTGGTGGCAGTGGGCTATGGCACGCAAAAAAAAGTTACCCTTACCGGGTCGATTTCTTCCATTGAAAGTGATGAAATTGCGACCACAAAAAATGAAAATGTGCAAAACATGCTTACCGGTAAAATGCCGGGAGTTCGGGTAGCACAAAAGACAAGCGAGCCGGGAGTGTTTTCTAATAGTTTTGATATCAGGGGATTCGGTAGTCCATTGATCGTCATTGACGGAGTACCCAGGGACAATATGGTAAGATTAGACGCAAATGATGTAGAAAGCGTCTCCGTATTGAAAGATGCTTCGGCAGCAGTTTACGGTGTACGTGCTGCAAATGGAGTTGTATTGATTACCACAAAAAAAGGGAAAGACAGCGGGCTTGAACTGAATTACAAAGGCACGTACAGCCTGCAGGTACCTGCTGAATTACCAAGGAATGTCGGTGCAACAGACTGGATAGCCTTGTATAATGGAAAATTCTTACGTAACCAGGGACATACCTATGAGGGTGGGCCTGCTTATTCTCAGGAGTTTATAGATGAATACAGAAATGGATCGAGACAGGGCTATGAATGGCATCCAATTGTAATGAGGGAATCAGCTCCGCAATCCCAGCATAATTTAAGTGCAAGCGGAAGTTCCGAAAACGTGGATTATTATTTTAGTGTAGGCTATCTTACCCAGCAAGGATTCATGCAATCGAAAGACTTATATTATGACCGGTACAATGTAAGATCGAACGTCACTGCCAGAATTTCAGATAATATTTCGGCGGAACTTCAAATTGCCGGAACGATAGACGAAAAAAATCAACCACACGCAGGTAGTGCAGAAATTTTTAGAGCATTGTGGAGGCAAAACCCGATAGACCCCGTATATGCCAACAATAATCCCGATTATCTGGCGTATCAGCGAAGCGTTTTCAATCCAATTGCTATGGCGGACGCCTCTATGAGCGGTTATCAGCGACTTCAGACAAAATGGTTCCAAAGCTCTTTTGAACTGACTTATAACATCCCATCTATTGAAGGATTGAGTTTAAAAGGTATGGGGAGTTATGATTATCGCATAAACAACAATAAAATTTATCAAAAAGCTTTTGACCTGTATATTTATGAGGAGTCAACAGATATCTATAGAGTAAATACTGCCAATGCTCCTTCAAGCCTAACAAGGTCTTTTGCTGAATATCCGTCATCCTTGCTACAGGCACAATTAAATTATGAACGCCTTTTTAACGACAAACATCAGATCAACGCCTTGTTATTGTATGAGGAGCAAACTAGAATAGCCGATAATTTCAATGCTAAAAGGGATCTTGCCTTGACTGGGTTGGACGAACTTTTTGCTGGAAAAGCCGATGGTCAGATTGGTACAATGAGTACTGGGACAAGGTATAAATACGCAAATAAAGGGTTTGTGGGCAGGCTTAACTATGATTATGTTTCGAAATATATTGCCGAATTAAGCTTTCGGTATGACGGTTCATCCAAATTTCACAAAGATAACCGGTGGGGATTTTTTCCGGCTGCTTCAGTGGGCTGGCGAATTTCAGAAGAGAGCTTTTTCCAAAATACAGATGCACTTTCTTTTGTAAATAATTTAAAACTAAGGGCATCTTATGGTATCATGGGTGATGACAGAGCTTCCGATTACCAGTTTATTACCGGTTACAACTACCCATCGGCAACAGGTGCTGCGGCCGGTCGCCTTGGAGGATACGTTTTTGACGGAGCCTTCGTATCTTCGGTAGCATTTAAGAATCTGGCAAATACAGAAATTACCTGGTTTGAAGTGAAAACTTTGAATTTAGGGTTTGATGCCGATCTGTGGAACGGACTTTTGGGAATTCAGTTTGATGCTTTCAACCGGAAAAGGGATGGACTACTTGCCACGCGTTTGCTGAGTTTACCGGGTTCTGTAGGGGCTGCCCTGCCGCAAGAGAATATAAACAGCGATGAGGTTAAAGGGTTGGAACTAGCGCTTACGCACAGAAACAAAATAAACGATATCAGATATAACCTTTCCGGAAATTTTTCAATTACACGAAGAAGAGTATTGGATTATGAACAGGCCGAGGCAACAAGCTCCTACGACTATTGGCGGAACCAGAGAAGTAACCGCTACGACGACATAATGTGGGGTTATGAAGGAATCGGACAATTCGAAAGTTATGAGGAAATTGCCAATAGCGATGTCTATTACAACCCCAATACCCTACCCGGGGATTTTAAATATCTGGACTGGAATGACGATGGAGTCATAGATGGTAATGACGTACATCCTATCGCAAATAATGTAAATGGGGTTCCTAAAATATATTTCGGTTCATTGGCAACACTTGCCTATAAAAATTTTGACCTGTCATTGTTACTGCAGGGAGCAGCTCTCAATAATGTGGTTTATCCGGCACAATTGGCTACCCCATTACTTTGGGACGACAGTGCTCTGGATTATTTTATGGACAGGTGGCATCCGGCTGACCCCGAGGCGAGCCCTTACGATCCCAACACAGAATGGGTGAAAGGGAAGTTCGCTTATGGAGCGAATACCGCTGCTGATAATTCGAGTTTTCGGGTTGAAAATGCTACCTATTTAAGGTTAAAGAGCCTTGAAATAGGTTATACCCTATCTAAACTTAAAGGCTTTAAACAAGCCAGAATTTTTGTCAATGGTTACAACTTAATTTCTTTAACCGGTATAGAGTACGTAGATCCGGAGCATACTGCAGAATCTTCCGGATATATTTATCCGCTGAATAAAACTTTTAATATTGGCGTTAATGTCACCTTTTAAAATTTGAGTAATATGAAAAACTATAAAAGCTTATCTAAAATATTTTTTGTGCTGGTATTTCTGTTTACAGCTTGCAACGACCTTGATGTTGCTCCTCTGAACGTGATCCAGGATAAAGATTTGTTTGCTACCGAGGAAGGAATAGAAGCATATATGGCAGCGTTGTATGACCGCCTGCCCGTGGAAGATTTTCGCTACAGTGCGAGTGTCGGATTCTTTCATTGGAATGTTGCAGCCCCGCTTGCAATAAATACCGGTGAAGAAATATCGAGAAGCGCCGCGGGAATTGTAAATCCTGCAAGAGGTTATTGGGACGATGCTTATACTGCGATTCGTTATACAAACTATTTCATCCAGTCACTACCTGAATATGCCGATAATTTTTCGCAGGACAGATTTGCTGAACTTAATGCAGAAGCACATTTCATAAGGGCTTACATATATTTTGCCTTGGTAAAACGATATGGCGGTGTCCCTATAATTAAAGAAGCCCAATCATACCCCGAACAAAGCCTTGAAGAGTTGCAGGTGTCACGAAATACAGAGGAGGAAGTTTATGATTTTATTTCGGAAGACCTTGAAATTGCGATCAGTGATTTGAAAGAAACAAGTTATCAGGAAGGGCGTCCAAATAAATATGTCGCCGCGGCATTCAAATCGAGGGTAATGCTTTTTGCCGGTTCCTCAGCCAAATACGCGAATGTTCAACTCGACGGGTTGGTTGGGATGCCGTCGTCCAGGGCGAATGAATTTTTCAAAGCAAGTTACGATGCCGCAAAAATGCTCGAAGGGAAATATTCCCTGTACAACAAGCATTCAGACAAATATACCAACTATGTCCAGTTATTTTTTGATGAAAGCAGTCCGGAAAATATCTTTGTCCGGTATTATCATTATCCGTACGTTTGGCATGGATATGACGCGCTTTTTGTTCCAAGACAAATGGTTGGACCTCAGGGCTACAGCTCCGGATTTAATCCTACCCTGGATTTTGTAGAATTATTCGATGGGCTTCCCCGGGACGACAACGGGAATATCAGAGTTAAAGACGAAAATGATAATTGCATCTATTTTGACGACCGTATGGACCTTTTTGCAAATGCAGAACCAAGGTTGAGGGCTTCAGTTATTTTTCCCGGGGATGTATTTAAAAATGAAGTTATCGATGTTCGCAGAGGTGTTTACGTAGGGGATATATCCGATGGCATAACATATACGGATGATCTTACCGAAAATCCTTTTGTCAACACTTCTCTTGTCAAGACGGGAATAAATGCCAACAATCCCGTCATAGATATAGGCGGAGGCAACACCATAACTGCTGCCGGAGCAAGTGGAATAATGAACGATCTTGCCCAATGGATAGGGACAATATCCGGATTTCATGTCCGTAAATATATGAATGAAAATATGGAAACATCGTTTGTTCGCCTGCGTAATTCAGATCAGCATTGGATTGACATGCGCTATGCAGAGGTTTTACTAAACCGTGCGGAAGCGGCTTATGAGCTTTACCTCGAAGGAGCTTCAGACGGTGTGGATTATCGCGGAGATGCATACGAGAGCATAAATGCAATACGTGAAAGAGGAGGCGCCAATCTTTTGGCAAGTCCGGGCGAACTCGATGACATAGATATTATACGCGTAGAGAGAAAAAAAGAACTGGCTTTTGAAAATAAAACATGGTGGGACCTGCGGCGTTGGAGAACAGCCGATACCGAATTAAACAACACGGTGTGGAATATTTTGCTGCCGTTTTTTGTTGTCGAAAATGGTAAATATGTTTTCCAAAGAAGACCGGATGAGCGAAATGCAAGATATACTTTCAATGTAAACTGGTATTACGAACCTATTCCCGGCGGGGAAATAAGCAAAAACCCCAATTTACTTCCAAATAACCCAGGTTATTAACCTTTAACATTTTAGACGTATGAAAAAATTAGTATATATTTCAATTCTTTGTGCAATTATATTCAGCGTACATTCTTGCATCGAACAAGATGAATATGCAGCACCAGGCGAAACTCTTACCGGCTCTGTTATCGACGTCAATACCGGCGAACCCATTCGAACGGAACAGGGAAGCGGCATCCGAATCCGGCTTGAAGAAACCAGTTGGAGCGACGAACCGGTACCCACCTATTTCTGGGTAAAACAGGACGGCACCTTTAATAATTCAAAAGTATTCAGGGGCACATACACAGTTACACCGGTGGACGGGCCTTACTTTCCCATTGAAGGGAAAAGTGTCGAAATCAATGGAACCACGGAGGTTGATTTTGAAGTGGAACCGTTTCTGAATGTGGAGATCACAAACCTGGAACAAAATGGCGGAGATGTGGAGGTCTCCTTTACCATTTCCAGAAGTACGGAGGCATTCAAAATTACGGATGCCAGGGTGTTTGTTTCCAACACTCAATATGTGGGCAACAACACGTACCTCAATAACAAAACGGGGCAGGATCTTACGCCTACAGTGAATCTGAACAGCACACCCGACGACGAAATCCTTTCCACAACCCACACACTCGATGTGGTAGGGATGGAAAGCGGCCGTACCTACTACCTCCGGGTTGGAGCACGCACAAACGACGATGTCCAGAGACGCTATAATTATTCTGAAATAGTGCCCGTTACGGTCCCCTGATGCCTTACTGCCGGAAGTTGGAAAAGCACAGGCTGAGTAATCCATCGCCAAAAGCATTTCCCACTTCCGGTTTTTTTAAATTTAAATCACTTTTACCGGAAATAATGTGAAGCAGGGCAGGCAATTTTTCAGAAATGAGAACCATAAAAGTTTTTATATACATTTTTCTTATTCTTGCCAGGTGTTTGAAATAAGTAACAGGTGGCGCATCAAAATGGTTTTGCGGTGCTGAGAGGTACAGTTTTGTGCTGTCGGCTTGATAGTTGGGTTTTTTGGAAGATATGTCGGGATCCGGGTTGCCGTGACCACCGACAATGCCTTGAAAAGATATAATTACAGCAGGGTTTTCGAAGTGACCGTACCCTGATTGTCATAGTTAAAAATTAAGAACAATGAAGAAGTCATATTTTCTGTTTTATTTATGCATAGTTTCAGTTTTTGTATCTGCCAAAGAGTATCATGTGGCAAAAACCGGGAACGATAGTAATCCCGGCTCCGGGGATGCGCCTTTTTTAACCATACAGGCAGCGGCAAATGTTGCCGTACCGGGCGATGTTGTCACTGTTCATGAAGGTGTGTACCGTGAAGAAATTGCCCCTCCCCGGGGAGGTCTCTCCGATGAAAAAAGGATTGTTTATCAGGCACATCCGGGGGATGAAGTGGTGATAAAAGGTTCTGAGCAAATTTCCGGGTGGGAGTTTGAAAAAGACGGTGTTTGGGTCGTTCGGATTCCCAATTCGCTGTTTGGCGATTTTAATCCGTTTGCAGATGAAGTTACCGGAGACTGGTTTGACCCTAAAGGCAGAAAACATCATACAGGTTGTGTTTATTCCGAAGGTCACTGGCTTTTCGAGGCCGCAAGTAAAAAAAACGTTTTCGGGAATTCAGGATCGAAACCGAGTTGGTTTGCCGAGGTCGGGGAGGATGAAACAAAAGTATGGGCCTGTTTTGGTGAAAAAGATCCAAACAAAACTTTAACCGAAGTAAATGTTCGCCAGACTGTTTTTTATCCGCGCAAACCATTTGTTAATTACATTACGGTGCGTGGTTTTAAAATGTGCCATGCTGCTCCAAAATGGGCTCCGCCGACGGCAGAACAGATGGGGTTGATTGGAACACACTGGAGCAGAGGGTGGATTATTGAAAACAACGACATCTCATACTCGGTAAATGTGGGTTTATCACTTGGGAAATATGGCGATCAGTATGATAATATGGCTCCAACTGCCGAGGCCTATCTTAATACAATCGAACGTGCCCGAAATCAAATGGGATGGAATAAATCCAATATCGGAAGCCATATAATCAGAAATAACGAAATTTCTTATTGTGAACAAGCCGGAATTGTTGGAAGCATGGGGGCTTCTTTCAGTACTATTATTGGAAATCATATACACCACATCCATACCCAAAGGCGTTTTGGCGGGGCGGAAATGGCCGGTATAAAATTCCATGCACCTATCGATATGCTTATTAAAGGAAATCGCATCCATAATACTTGTTTGGCGATTTGGCTGGACTGGATGACGCAGGGAACACGCACAACAAGCAATCTTTTGTATAAAAATGATATGGATTTATATTTAGAAGTCAACCATGGTCCTTTTTTAGTCGATAACAATATTTGTCTTTCTGAAACAAGCCGTCATCTTTCGCAGGGAGGGGCTTATGTCCATAACCTCTTTGCCTGTAAATGGGGGAATTGGGAGGATCCCCGTTCGACCCCGTATTTTAAACCGCACAGTACCGAGAAAATTGGCGATCATAAATTGAATATCGGGGATGATCGTTTTTTTAACAACGTATTCGTTGGAAATGGAAAGAAAGCTCTTACCATTATTGAGGAAAACGGACTGGCATTTCCTTTCTACTGGAGTTACGGGTTGAAATGTTATGAATTCCGCCCTCAGCTACCTGAAACCGGAGGAAATATTTATTACAATGCCGCTGAACCTTGTTCGGGTGAAACAGCCGTAGAGATAAGAAAGGAATCAAAAATAGAACTTGCTGAAAAGGCCGACGGGTTATACCTGTATTTGACCGTTGATGCAAAACAGGTTGACGACAGGGAAAACAATAAATTAGTAACATCGAAACTACTTGGAAAAGCTACGGTTCCGGATGCCCCGTTCGAAGATTACGATGGTTCCGAATTAATAATTGATACCGATTATTTTGGTAAAAAACGGGATTTAAATAAACCGTCTTCCGGTCCGTTTGAAATTGCTGAACCCGGGAGATTAAAATTTAAAGTATGGCCTTTGGACTTGTAAAATTTTTAAAAACCATGATTATGAGATACTTTTGATTTTTCAAATTCACTATTATTGTTCTAAATAATTGAAACATGACCAACAAAAAATTTTCAGCCTCTAAGAATTACTGTGTTTTGTTTATTCTTGTTTTCATTGCCGGAGCGTTGAACAACGCTTGCAATAAGAAAATAAAAGATGCAGAAGAAAAACAACCGGTGGATTACGTGAACCCTTACATGGGCAACATCAGCCATTTGCTGGTACCGACCTATCCTACGGTTCACCTGCCCAACAGTTTTTTACGCGTTTACCCGGAGCGGCACGACTTTACCGGCGACCGAATAAACGGACTGCCGCTGGTCGTCACCAGTCATCGCGGCAGATCGGCCTTTAACCTGTGCCCGTTTCAGGGAGAAGAAAAGGAACTGAACCCGGTTATATCGTACAGTTACGATCTCGAAAAAATCACCCCGTATTCCTACTCCGTTTACCTCGACGAACAACAAATTGAAGTTGGATTTGCGCCTTCGCATCAGTCGGGACTATATGAATTGAATTTTGAAAAAAGCGGGCCGTTCAAAATAATCCTGAACTCCCGGAACGGAGAGATGAGCTGGGACGGCAAGGCACTTACAGGTTTCCAGGAAATCGGGAACGACACCCGCGTATATATTTACATGGAGCCGGAACGCAGCCCGCAGAAAGCTGCCGTACTGAAAGAGGGAAATCATCAGGTTGAAAATAAGGCCTCCGGGGAAAATGCCTGTGTCGTTTTGAATTACGACGCCGGCGGCTCTCCGTTGCGCCTTCGCTACGGCATTTCGTTTATCGATGCGGAGCAGGCGGCAAAAAACCTCTCCCGTGAAATCAAAAATTACGATTTGAAAGCATTGCAGGAACAGGGAAGAAAAACCTGGAACGAAACGCTGGGGAAAATTGAAATCGAAGGCGGCTCCGAAGACGACAAAACCGTGTTTTACACATCGCTCTACCGGACCTTCGAACGTCCGGTATGTATTTCGGAAGACGGTCGGTATTTCAGCGCATTCGACGGTCGGGAGCACGACGACAACGGCACACCGTTTTACACCGACGACTGGATTTGGGATTCGTACCGCACCCACCACCCGTTGAACGTGCTTATCGAGCCGGAAAAGGAAGAAAATATCATCCGTTCATTTATCAGGATGGCGGAGCAAATGGAAAATTTCTGGATGCCCACGTTCCCGGAAATTACCGGCGACAGCCGGCGGATGAACTCGAATCACGGCGTTGCCACAGTACTTGACGCCTGGGTGAAAGGACTGCGGGGTTTCGATCTGGAAAAAGCGTACGAAGCCTGCAAGGGGGCGATTACCGAAAAAACGCTGGCGCCCTGGTCGGGAAAACCTGCCGGTGAACTCGACCGTTTTTACAAAGAACACGGCTACATTCCCGCACTGCGCGAAGGCGAGGAAGAAACCATTCCCGAAGTGCATTCTTTCGAACGGCGCCAACCGGTGGCCGTGACTTTGGGCACTGCATACGATGAGTGGTGCCTGGCACAGATTGCCAAAGAACTGGACAAAAACGACGAATACGATTATTTCAACGAACGGGCGTTTAACTACCGCAACCTGTTTCATCCGGAAACCCATTTTTTTCATCCGAAAGATGCCGAAGGCGAATTAATCCGGCCGTTCAGCTACGAATTTTCGGGAGGCCAGGGCGCCCGCGGATATTACGGCGAAAACAATGCCTGGGTTTACCGGTGGGACGTGCAGCACAACATTCCCGATTTGATTTCGCTGATGGGCGGAGATGAAATGTTTGCCGGCAACCTCGACGACATGTTCAACCGGCCGCTGGGCAAACCGAAATACGAATTTTATGCACAGTTGCCCGATCATACCGGCAACGTGGGTCAGTTTTCCATGGCCAACGAGCCGTCGCTGCACATACCATATTTATACAATTATGCCGGTCGGCCACATCAAACGCAAAAGCGGATTCGTACGCTGCTGAAGCAATGGTTCCGCAACGATTTGATGGGCGTACCCGGCGATGAAGACGGCGGGGCGATGTCGGCATTCGTGGTGTTCTCGCAAATGGGATTTTACCCGGTAACGCCTGGATTACCGGTTTATACCATCGGAAGCCCTGCATTCGAAAAAATTACCGTCAAATTGCCTGGTTCCGGAGGAAAAACATTTACAGTGGTTGCCAAAAACAATTCGGAATCGAATAAATACATCCGGGGAGCGACATTGAATGGAGAAGCGCTCGATTCCCCCTGGATTACCCACGAACAGGTCATTTCAGGAGGAACACTCGAACTGGAAATGGGCCCCAAAGCCGGTAGTTTATGGCAGGGAACCGGTTTTCAGAAAGCTTCGGTGTCGGATGATTTTTAGTTTAGAAGGTGAACCTGACAGCGTCCGGAAGCTGCCGGACCTGTCAGCGTTAAAATCTCAATTAATATCGAAATAAAAACATTAAAAAGAAAGGGTATGAAACGAGCAGAAGAACACGCTTACATTACCGAAGAGAAACTGTCTCGCGAAAACAGGGATTATTATAAACAACAGGGTTTTTTGGTTGCCGGGCAGTTGTTCGACGCCGAAGAGACGGAAGCTATTTACAACGAAGCTATCGAAATTTTTAAAGGCAACCGCGGCGACATTCCGGGAATTCACCCGGTGGACAGCCATGCCTCCGACCGGGAAGTGCTGAAACAATACACCGCCATTCATTTTCCGCATAAAATATCGGGGTTAATCAGGGAATGCCTCGCCCATCGGAAAATCACCCAAATACTCACCGGCCTGGTAAGTCTTAATGTAAAATGTATGCAAAGCATGTTGTTTGTAAAAGGCCCGGGCAAAAAAGGGCAGGCCTGGCATCAGGACGAGTACTACATCCCCACGCGCGACAAATCGCTGATTGGCGTTTGGATTGCGGTGGACGACGCCGACCTTGGGAACGGCTGTTTGTGGGTAATTCCGGGCTCCCACCAGGAAGGATACATCCGTAAACGTGTTCCCTACAACGGCGACGATTATGCGGATACCGACGTGAACGACATCAGCCCTTATACCGAAGAAGATGCGCTTCCCGTGGAAATAAAAAAAGGGAGCGTTGTATTTTTTCACGGTTACCTGCTGCACCGGTCGCTGGCCAACAAATCGAAAGACCGCTCCCGGATGGCGCTGGTGAACCATTATATGAGCGCCGAATCGATGCTGCCATGGACCATGGACGGGAAACTCTCCGATGTGGAAGATATGCGCGACATTGTGCTGGTGGCGGGCAAAGACCCTTACGAATACAAAGGAACCGGGGAAATTTCCGAACCGTTTCTGCGGGCCGAAAAGGTCGATTTTAAAACGCAGGGAAAAAAATAAAATACATGAAACGAGCACGAAAAAATTTTACCACACAACTTGTTCCGTTTTGCCGGGAAGAGTACGATTGTTTTCAGCTTCCTTTTCACGTCTTTGCGTTTTTGCGCCTTTGCGTGAAACAAAACAGACAGCAACTCATTATTTTACTCTTCCTTCTCATCACAACCCTGGTATCGAACGCGCAGTCTTTTGAGGTTCGAGGCGTTTTGCCCTGGCACAATTTCCTATCGGGGCCCACGGCATGGAACGAGGAAGACTACCGGGAATACCTGGACGAGTGCCATAAAAAGGGCATCAACTTTATTGCGTTTCACAACTACACCGGCGGTGGCGAACGTTATTTCAATTATGTGGAGCCCATGGTGAAGATTCAATACAAAAATGTGCTGCCCGAGGCCGGGTTCGATCATTCCGGCACTGCCCGCTGGGGGTACCTGCCCATGAAAGTGAAGGATTTTGCATTCGGAACAGATAAACTTTTCAGCCTGCCTGGCAATGCTGAATATTTTGGCGCCGACTGTGCCCTGCAGTCACGAACAAACGAAGAACGGTACGACAAGGCGCAGGCGCTGATGAAAAAGGTCCTCGAAATGGCACATGAGCGTGAAATGGAAATGGCAATGGGGTTCGAGTTTGGCGTGGCGCCACCTGAAT
>CAZXHP010000012.1:22638-42759 GCA_964639655.1 uncultured Mariniphaga sp. | reverse complement strand
GAAATTTTTGCACCGGCAAAAGAAATTGATCCTGATTACGCAAAAGCTTTGAAAGAAGCCGTGTCTGAAGGGGTTGAAGTAATTGTCATGCAGACGAAAGTGACTCCCGAAAAAATTGAACTGCTAAAAAAACTTCCGGTGGAAATGGATTAAAATCCCCGTTTTCTGTTAATTTTAAAAGCCAGAATCAAAACAAAAATCAGATGAAGCCATTTATTTATAAACCTGCAATTTTTCTCATCACTTTTTTTCTTCAAACAGGCTTGACATTTTCTGCCGATTTTTATGTTTCACCTAAAGGAAACGACAACAATCCCGGCACACAAGAAAAACCGTTTGCAACCATCGAACGGGCGAAACAGGCAGTGGAAATGGCGTTCGTGCAAAATCCGAATGAAGATTGCACCATTTGGCTCGATAAGGGAAAATACAACATTTCAAAACCAGTTGTTTTTAGCGCTGAAAATTTTGGGCACCAGACCGGACACCTGTTCTTCAAGGCATTGTCAGGTGCAGAGCCAATCATCTCCGGAGGATTGGAAGTTTTGGGATGGCAGGAAGTTTCAGATGGATTGTGGAAAGCAAAATTACCGGAAGATTACAAAAATGAAAAACCTCCGCGAGAACTGTTTGTGGAAAACCAACGGGCCGTTCGCGCGCGTTTTCCCAACGAAGGATATTTGCGCGTCAGTAAAGTTGGCGACGACCGCCGCACCCACTTCTTTTTCGAGCCGGGCGATTTTCCCATTCCCAAAAATGAAAAAAACGTTGAACTGGTGCTGCTTCACGACTGGTCCATCTCGCGAATTCCGGTAAAAGAAATCGACTATGAGGAAAACAAACTTACGGCAGTGGATTCCATCGGCGCCAAAAGTCCGGCATTTTTCAACCTCGACCACTGGGAACCCAATCCACGCTATTACCTCGAAAATGCTTTGGAATTTCTGGATACTGAGTATGAATGGTTTTTTGATCCTGAAGAAAAAACCATCTTTTTGAAACTACCGGAAAACCAAAATCCGAACAAAACGGAAATTACTGTTCCTGTTTCCGATGGATTGGTTTTATTTAAAGGAAAAGAAAACCAACCGCTAAAAAACATTCATTTTGAAGGCATCACTTTTAAACATTCGGCCTGGCAAATTCCTGATTTGGGCTATTGCGGGGTTCAGGCCTGCCATTTCGATCCACGACCGGAATACGGCGGATGGGCCGTGGTGCCCGCAGCGATTAAGGGAGAATGGGTGCAAAACTGTTCGTTTTCTAATTGCAGGTTCGAAAATCTTGGAGGAACCGGAATCTGGCTGGGAACTGGCAGCACCAACTGCACTATTTCAAACTCGCATTTTCGCGATATTTCAGGAAACGGAATTATGATTGGCGAAGGTCGCGACCGGGAAGTTAATGGAAAAAAATGGTGGGAATCGGCAGCAGAACAGGTGGCTTTGGGAAATACCATCGAAAACTGTTCGGTAACAGAATGCGGCAAACAGTTTTACGGCGCAGTGGGTATCTGGTGCGGTTTAACCGCGGAAACCACCATCCGCAACAATACCATTTTCAACCTGCCTTACACCGGCATTTCTATTGGCTGGATGTGGAGCCCGGAACCAACTCCCTGCCGCGAAAACAGTATTGACGGAAACCACATTCACCACATTATGCAAACTTTAAGCGATGGCGGCGGCATTTATATGCTGGGGTTGCAGCCCGGCAGCAAAATTCTGAACAATCAAATTCACGATGTCAGTCTGAACGTGGGCCGTGCAGAAAGCAACGGCATGTTTCTGGACGAAGGAACAACCGACGTGGTTGTGGCCAACAATTTGATTTACAACATTTCAAAATCACCACTCCGCTTTCACAGGGCGACCACCAACCTGGTTAAAAATAATTTCCTTTTTTGCGGGGAAGAAACTCCTCCAATTCGATACAATAATACCAATGAGGAAGATATTCAAAAAATTGAAAATCGTGTTTTCCATGAAAGTGACTCAAAATATGAGAAGCATTTAAAACGCGCAATTTCTACCTGGAAGAAAATAAACCGGTAAAAACCCAAAAACTTTTTAGCAAACAGTTTGTTCTTTCTGTATAACAAACAAGCAAAAGAAATGAACAAATTGATTTTAATTTTCAGCATGATAATTTTAACCGGAACAGTTTCGGCACAAAAATCGTTTTACGATTTTACCGTGGAAGATATCGAAGGCAACAAATTCGAACTTTCCGACCTTAAAGGGAAAAAGGTGCTGGTGGTGAACACTGCCTCAAAATGTGGTCTTACTCCGCAGTACGAACAATTACAAAAAGTTTATGAAACGTATGGCGGCAAAGACTTTGTAATTATCGGTTTTCCTGCCAATAATTTTAACGAGCAGGAACCTGGTTCAAATTTAGACATTGCAACATTCTGCCAGAAAAATTATGGAGTAACTTTTCCCATGATGTCGAAAATTTCGGTGAAAGGCGACAACATGCACCCGCTTTACAAATGGCTTACTTCCAAAGCGGAAAATGGCGTGATGGATTCGGAAGTTGGCTGGAATTTTCAAAAATACCTGATTGACGAAAACGGAAAACTGGTTGACATGGTTGAACCCAAAGTAAAACCCGACGATGAAAAAATATTAAGTTGGGTTAAAAATTAATATCCAGGTGATTTTGTTTTTACGTAAAGGATTTATATTTTTGACGTAAAAATTAAAGCAAATGGAAACAAAACTTACACTTCATTTTGATAAAGACGTAATTGAAAGCGCCAAAACGTTTGCTGCTGAAAACAACATCAGCCTTTCACGGTTAACCGAATTTCTTTACCGGCAAATTGCATCAGGCAATTACAAAACACTTGAAGATTTTCCGGTGGCCGACTGGGTAAACCAGGTTGCGGAAGGAGAAGCAGTGTATAAAAAACGCACCCGAAAAAGCACCAAAAACGAATTCTTCAATCAGCAAAAATGAAGGTTTTTATTGATGCGAACGTCATCATTGCCGTGCTGAATAAGGAATACCCGCTGTTTACATGGTCATCCCGGGTGCTGAGTTTACAGGGTAAAAACAACATCAGTTTATTTACATCGCCTTTATGCCTTGCCATTGCATTTTATTTTTCAGGTAAAAAGAGTGGAGAAAAACTGGCCAAAATGAAAATTGAACTGCTTTGCCGGAATATGCAAATTACAACAATTGACGAAAAAATTACAACTCAGGCCATTTCCAATCCGCAAGTGCATGATTTCGAAGATGGATTGGAATACTATTCTGCTCTTAACCAGAATTGTGATTTTATAGTTACCGAAAACCTTGAAGATTTTTATTTCAGTGAGATTGAAGTTGTAAACTGTGAGGAATTTTTAAAAAGATTAAAACATGACAAATAATTCAAAAAATATAAAATTGAACGAAGCAATAAAAAACCGCTGGAGCCCACGGTCATTTAGCAACCAACCGGTTACAGATGAGATGGTCGAACTTCTTTTTGAAGCAGCCCGGCGGGCGCCATCATCAAGAAATGAACAACCCTGGATTTATCATTTTGCAAAAAAGCAGGATGAAAGCGCCTTTAACCGTTTGTTTGAATGTTTAACAGAAGGGAACAAAGTGTGGGCTCATAGTGCTCAGGTACTTATGGTTTCGGTTGTGAAAAAAAACTTCGATTATAAAAACCTGCCCAATGGAAAAGCGCAGCATGATGTTGGTGCAGCTAATATTTCCCTCGCCATCCAGGCAACGGAAATGGGTTTGCAGGTGCATCAAATGGGCGGATTCGATAAGGGAAGAACAACAGAACTTTTAAACCTCGACAAGGAAAATTTTGAACCGGTTACCATGATTGCCGTTGGATTTCCGGCTGAAGAAACTGAATTTTCGGAAGACGACAAAAAACGTATGGAACAGCATAAATCAAGAAAAGATCAAAAGGAATTTGTATTCAGGCTACATGAGCAGAAATTAAGTTAACCTAAATTTAGTTTGAAATAAAATAGCCGTCTTTTTTTCCCTGTAGGTGATATTTTTATTACTTTCACTTTAAAACTAAAATTCAACAAAAAATGAAAGAAAAAAGTATTGAATTATTAAACGCGGCAGTTGCCGACGAACTTGCAGCAGTTCACCAGTATATGTATTTCCATTTTCATTGCGACGACCAGGGTTACGACTTACTGGCCAACTTGTTTAAACGTACGGCCATTGAAGAAATGATTCACGTTGAAAAACTTGCAGAACGTATTTTATTTCTGAAAGGCGATGTGGAAATGAAAGTGGCTGAAGATGTAAAACAAACTCAGGATGTGAGGGAAATGCTTGAAATGGCAGCTCAAATGGAAGAATCGAGTGCAGCGGATTACAATAAATGGGCCAACGAATCTTCTCAAAATGCCGATTCGGTTACCAAAAAAATATTCGAAGCGCTGGTGGAAGACGAAGAACGACATTTCAACCAGTTTGACGACGAAATGGAAAACCTGAAAAAATTCGGCGACAATTATCTGGCACTGCAGTCGATTGAGCGCAGCAAACAAATTGGCGGAGGCGGTGAATAGGCAATTTTTATTTTCCGCATAATAAAATTGGCAATCCAAAATTTTAAAATTAAGGGTTGCCAATTTTTTTTTAATTGAATATTCAAACCAAAAATAACTTACATTTGATTCGTTTTTCTTAACGGTAAAAATGAAGACAATCATCAGAGAATCAGAAACAAACGATTTAAACTTTCTTGAGGAACTTGAAAAAAGCTGCTTCCCAAAATTTCAACAAAGCACCCGCCGGGCCATCCGGTACAGTGTCTCAAGCCCGCTGCAAAGAGTAGTTATTGCTGAACTCCTGAACGGCAAAGGGAAAAATGCGGTTGGTTCGGCCACGTTTTACCTGTATGCCAAAACACTCCGCATTTTTTCCATAGCAGTATTGCCTGAATTTCAGGGACAGGGAATTGGGAAACAGTTGCTGGAATATGCAATAAATCTTGCCCGGTCGAAAAAAATCAGCCGCATTTCGCTGGAAGTGCGTAAATCGGAACTACCACTGGTTCAGTTTTATAAAAATGCCGGTTTTAAAACTACCGAAGAATTGCACAATTATTATATGAAAGGAGAGCACGGTTTGCGTATGGTTTTACAGTTGGAAGAAAATAGTGAAAAACAAAATATTTCGAACATTATCATTGTAAGAAATCCGAAAAACTGGAATCTGCAAATTGAAGGAGTAAAAGTTGTTTCATCGCGAAAATATATTACCGATCCGGAATTTCAATCGTTAAAAAATATTCGGATTTTTAACCTGAGTAATTCCTATCAGTACCAGAAAATGGGCTACTACGTATCGCTGCTGGCCTCGGCCCGCGACCATCGCGTAATACCCAATGTAACCACACTGCGCGATTTCAGCAGCCAGTCGCTGGTGCGGTCGCTTTCGGGTTACATCGACGACGATATTCAGAAAACATTAAAACAGGTTGAAGGGAACAAGGTGAGTATTTTTGTTTACTTTGGAAAATCGGTAAATCCAAAGTTCAGGCAACTGGCCCAAAAGCTTTACCACATGTTTGAGGCGCCACTTTTACAAATCGATTTTGTAAAAACCGAAAAGTGGCTTATTCAAAAGGTAACCCCGCTCAGTCTGAAAAAGGTGAACCCCGACCACCTGGAAAAAGTGCAGGAATTTGCGCGGGACTATTTCTCGAAAAAACGATTTACCCGGCCTCGGTTTAAAAACTACAAATACGATTTGGCCATTTTGGTAAATCCTGAAGAAAAAAATCCGCCATCGTGTCCTGAGGCGTTGCAGAATTTCAAGAAAGCAGCTGAAAAAGAAGGATTTTATACTGAATTTATCACAAAAGAAGATTTCAGCCAGCTTTCGGAATTCGATGCACTGTTTATACGGGAAACGACCAGTGTAAACGACCATACCTACCATTTTTCACGCGCTGCCTATGCCGAAGGTTTGGTTGTAATTGACGACCCTTGGTCAATTTTGCGCTGCTCGAACAAAATTTTCCAGGACGAACGGTTGAAGCAGAATAAAATAAAAACGCCCAAAACTGTGGTTCTTTCAAAATCGACTTACCGCAAACTGCAAACGGCACACCTCACTTTTCCGCTGGTGCTGAAACAACCCGACAGCGCTTTTTCATTGGGTGTTGAAAAAGTAAGTACCCCGGTAGAACTGGATGCTTCGCTTAAAAAACTCTTCAAAATCTCAGACCTGGTGATTGTTCAGGAGTTTATGCCGTCGGAATTCGACTGGCGCATTGGAGTGCTCGACCAGGCGCCGCTTTATGCCTGTAAATACTACATGGCCAAAGACCACTGGCAAATTTACGACTGGAAAAGCGACAGTAAAAACAACTGGGGAAACGTGGAAACCGTTCCGCTTGAAGATGTTCCGCCGGCAGTAATTAAAACGGCTGTAAAAGCCGCTTCGCTTATTGGCGACGGACTTTACGGCGTTGACCTGAAAATGCTGAACAACGAAGTTTACGTGATTGAAATAAACGACAACCCGAATATCGATGCCGGTCTGGAAGATGTTATTCTTAAAGATGAACTGTACAGCAGAATTATGCGCTCTTTAGTAAACCGCATCGAAATCAACCGGAATATTGCGCAGTTTGTAACGGTGTAGGTTACTCGGCAGCCACTTCCACTTTTTCGCCAACCAGCTCCATTTCTTCCAGCAAATACCCGGCGCCGGCGAACTTGTCAATCAGAAACAAGGCGTAACGGATGTCGATGGCTATGTTGCGCGACTGTTCCGGGTCGTACATGATGTCGCTCATGGTTCCCTCCCAGCAACGATCGAAATTCACACCGATTAACTGCCCTTTTGCGTTTACCACAGGACTTCCGGAATTCCCTCCGGTGGTGTGATTCGATGCCGTAAAACAAACCGGAAGGTAGCCATCGCTGTCGGCATATTTACCAAAATCTTTCGAATGGAAAAGTTCTTTTAATCGCTCCGGAACATTGTAATCATAAATCTCAGGATTGTCTTTTTCCATGATGCCTTCCAGCGTGGTGTAATGTTTGTATTTCACACCGTCGCGCGGTTCGTAGCCTTCCACTTTTCCATAGGCAACCCGCAAGGTCAGGTTCGCATCCGGGTATAGCGGTTCGCCCTCTTTCATCTGCATGATACCGGCCATATAGGTTTTCATGTGCTGGTTTATGCGGTTGTTGAGTACGTCAACCACCGGTTTAATGTTCGTTTCATAATAAAAATTCAACCGGTTGAACAATTCCACCAGCGGGTCTTTTCGTAATTTCAGCAATTGTTTTTCATCTCCGGTTCCCAGCAGTTCTTTCAACTTCTGTGCGTCGCTTAGGATGGACTTCTGGTAAACTTTTCGAACCAGTTTACCGCCATCGTTTTTTGCAAGTAAATTGTTTAGATATCCGGGGACGAATTCAGATTTAAGGTCTTTTTGAAGCAAAGGAATTAGCGTCTCAAAAAGCTGTTCATCAACAGGTTGATGGTAATCTTTGAAAAATTTGGGCAAAAACTCTGATACACTTTTAAGCTGACTTTCCAGCCGTTTTTCCTGGTTATTTTCAATGTTGCTTATAATGTCGTTCAACCGCGACGCCACCTGAAAGATTTCTACTCCACGGAACACTGTTTCGGAATAATAGTCGGAAGCTTTGATAAAATCTGTGTAGATAAAATACAATGCATCGAAATTTTCAAAAACCGGTTGGTATTGATTCTCCCAGGTACCGTTTTTCTCAGCCCATGCTTTAAAATCCATTTCAAAAGCAAGCTTTCGGTTCACGGCATCCAGCCGCTCGAGGCCCAGAATTTCGCCCTGCCATTTTTTCCAGGCATTGCTTATTGAAGCATGTTTGGCCGAATACTGAATGCGTACTTTCGGATCAGACTTCATGGCCTCTTTAATGATTTCCAGCTTTTTATCGCGAATGGCAATCCGGTCGGGATCGCGCTGGTTCTGAATAATATCCACTTCATGCGAAGGAATATATTGCATAGTACTTCCCGGATTTCCGAAAACCAGGGTAAAATCACCTTCCTGAACGCCATCCAGCGAAATAGGAAAAAATTTTTTAGGTTGAAACGGCACATTGTCGGGTGAATAACCAGCAGGTTCGTTGTTTTTATCGGCATAAACACGGAAAAGCGAAAAATCGCCGGTATGACGCGGCCACATCCAGTTGTCGGTGTCGCCGCCAAACTTACCGATGGCCGACGGGGGCGCACCTACCAGCCGCACGTCACGGTAAACTTTATAAACGTACAGGTAATACTGATTGCCGTAAAATAACGGCTTCACCTGGGTCATGTATTTACCGTTTTCCGATGCTCTCCTTTCCAGCCTGGCAGTATTCTCCCTGATTTTTTTCTCCCTTTCTTCCGTTTCCAAAACCTCGGTTCCTTCCAAAACTTTATCGGTCACATCCTCCATATACTCCAAAAAACGCACGGTAAGACCGGGATTGGGTAACTCCTCTTCCCTACTCATGGCCCAGAAACCGTTGGCGAGGTAATTGTTTTCCACCGAGCTGTGTGACTGGATTTGCCGGTAGCCGCAATGGTGATTGGTTATCAGCAGGCCTTCGGATGAAATCATTTCGCCGGTACAGCCGCCGCCAAAAACCACTACAGCGTCTTTCATACTGGCGTTGTTGATATCGTAAATATCCTGCGCGGTTAATTTAAAACCCATTTCCTGCATTTCGGCCAGGTTGTATTTTTCCAGCAACAATGGAATCCACATACCCTCTTTAGCCGAAAGGGAGCCAATAACAAAAAATATAAATAGGATGGAAAGCTTTATTCTTCTCATTTTTTCAGTCTTTTTTTACACGAAATGCAAAAATAGCAAAAGTCAGGTGATGGGAAAGTAAAATAAAGATTCCGATGTAGGACAAATTTTATATTTTGATGCACCTTTGGGGAAATGGATTTTTTACACCGCGCTTCAGCCCGGTGGTTAAAAACACATTAGCAGTGCTCAGACCTTTAAACTACTTAAAATTAAAGGCTAAAGCCGACTTTCGTTCATTCATCATGGGATCATCGGATTAAAACCCGGTGCAAAAATTAATTACGTTTTATTCTAATTTCACACAATTTATAAAGCACCAGTGTACAAAACAGCGTTTTTGCTTTATAAACCCTAAGGGAGTTTCACAACCCTTAGGGACGTAAAATGTACTATCAACTTCATCAAATTCTCTCAGCATATTCTCCCAAAATCACCAGCGAAGGCGTGCAGGGTCTTTTTTCTGCCAAAAACTCATCCACGTTTTTTAAAATTGTTGAATAACTGCTTTGTCCGGGTTGCGATATTTTACACAAGATTTGAACAGGCATTTTTCCTGAAATCCCGTTTTCGAGAAGTTTCCCCGAAAGTTCGGAAAGATGGTGCAAACCCATGTACAGCACCACGGGCGAACCGGTTTGTAAAACGGATACCAGCGATTCCAGTTGCGGAAAACAGTCGTTCTCTTTCCGGCAGGTGTAAAAAAGGAGCATGTTGTTTCTACCACGCTCCGTAAGCGGAACCGAAAACAGTGAAGAACCTGCAACTGCGGCAGTTACTCCGGGAATCACTTCAAAATTCAGGTTGTTTGTTTTGCAAAACCGGATTTCCTCGGCGCCGCGGCCAAAAATCATGGGGTCGCCGGTTTTCAGGCGCACCACTTTTTTGTTTTTGGCAGCCCAGTGCAAAAAAAGCTGATGAATGCCATCCTGCCGCTCCACCTGATTTTGTCCGTCGTTGTTCAGCTTGCCCACATAAATTTTGACCGCATCCGGTTTTGCCAGCTTCAGCATTTCATCGCCAATTAATGCGTCGTACAAAACGACATCCGCATTTTGCAGCCGGCTAAGCGCCTTCACGGTCAGCAACTCAGGATCGCCCGGACCAGCGCCCACTATCGAAATCAAATGCGGTAGTCCCATGCCTGCAACTCTTTAAGGTAATCCATCGGACTGGGGTATTTAAACGTGTAGCCCAGCCGCTGAACCAGTTTATCGCTGTTAACGATTTTATACTTCTCATGAACATCGGCAAACTCCGGCGCCGGCAAATCGCTCACCTCGGCCGCCTTGGAATAAAATTCCTTTTTAGTGGGGTGTTCCGGACTGCAGGCATTGAATACCTCACTCCAAATATTCTTTTCGATGATTTGAGAAAGAATAGCCACACAGTCGTCGCGGTGAATAAGGTTTACCGGTGTGTTGGCCGGCACATTTTTTTTTCCGGCCAGAAAGCGTCCAGGGTTGCGATTGGCGCCAATCAATCCGCCAAACCGCACAACCGTGGTTTGAAAACTGTTTTCGTTTAAAAGTAATTCTTCAGCCTGCAATACTGCGCGACCAGCCGGTTTTCCCGACTGGCCTTCATCGCCTTCGCGCACTACTTTATTAGCAGATTCGTAAACCGAAGTAGAAGAAATAAAAAGCACTTTAGGAATTTTCATCTGCCGGACGAATTCAACAACTTTTTTAATTTGCCCCGGAAAAATTTCGGTGATGTTTTCCACACGTTTGGGCGGTATGGAAATTACCAGCACATCGGTATTAAAAAAACTGAAATAATCGATATCTATGGAGTCGGGTTCAATACGAATGTAAAACGGCTGAATTCCTGTAAATTCCAGTTCGTTGTACCTGTCATTTGTGGCGGTTGAACCTTTTACAATAAATCCTTTGTGCAAAAGATTTTTCCCCAGTTCTGTTCCCAGCCAGCCGCAGCCTAATATGGATATTGTAGTTCGCATTTCTATTCTTTAATTAATTAATTGTTCTGCATTTACCTGTTATTTTAATTGGGAGTTGGGCAGAAATCTGCTGAACTCAAATTTCTGCCCGTTTCCTCAAAAAATAATCTAATGGCGAAATTCTTTTCCCTCTTTAATTTCTTTTACGTAACCTTTTCGGATGACAAAATCGCCAAACCGTTCACCTTTAGTTCGGGCTACAGCAAAATCTTCAATTAGCGGTTGCAGCGCTTCGAGAATTTCGGCTTCCGAGATGTTTTCGCGGTAAAGATTGTTTAAACGGTCACCTTCAAAACTGCCTCCCAGGTAAAGATTATAATACCCCGGTGACTTGCCAATCAGTCCAATTTCTGCCAGATAGGGCCGCCCGCAGCCGTTGGGGCAGCCGGTCATCCGTATTACAATTTCTTCCTTCAGGAGGCCATTTTCTTCAAGAATGGTTTCAATTTTAGTAACCAGAGCAGGTAAATACCGTTCAGCTTCGGCAAAAGCGAGCGGGCATGTAGGCAGCGCCACACAGGCGATGGAATTTTTTCGCAATCCGGAAAGCGATTCAGGCGAAACATTGTGTTTTTTCAATACAGCATTTATTTTCGGTTTCATTTTTTCCGAAACTCCTGCAAAAATCACATTCTGATTTCCGGTTAAAATGAAATGACCGTCGGTGATTTCAGCCACCTCACGAAGTGCATTTTTCAGGCTTTTGCTTTCTGCATTTATCACGCGGCCGCCTTCCACAAAATAGGTAAGGTGCCATTTGCCATCGGTTCCCTTTTTCCAACCGTAATTATCGCCGTTATGGGTAATTTTGTATGACCGGGCTTTTTCAAGCGGGTACCCCAGGTATTTTTCAAGTTCGGTTTGAAACCAGTCCAGTCCGCTGTGGTCGATGGTGTATTTCAGGCGGGCTTGTTTACGATCTTTACGGTTGCCGTAATCGCGCTGCACAGCCACCACCTTTTCGGCCACATCAATCACCTGTTCCTTTGCGCAAAAACCAATGACACTTCCGGCACGCGGGTAAGTTTCCGGAATGCCGAAGGTTGAACCCAAACCGCCGCCCACCACAACATTGTAGCCAACAATTTCGTCTTTTTCTACAATGGCGATAAATCCTAAATCCTGCGAAAAAACATCACAATCGTTGTTGGGCGGAATGATGATGCCGATTTTAAACTTCCGGGGCAGGTAGCTATCGCCGTAAAATGGCTCCACTGTTTTACTGCCGGCCACCAGCTTTTTGTCGAGCCAGATTTCGTGATACGCCCTGGTTTCGGGCAGCAAATGGCTACCAATTTTTTTCGCCAGGTCAATCACTTCCGGATACAACGGCGATTCGGCCGGATTGGCATGGCACATCACGTTGCGGTTTACATCGCCGCACGCCGAAATGGTATCCAGCAGACTTTCGTTTATATTCTGAATGGTGGTTTTCAGGTTTTTTTTCAGCACACCATGCAACTGAAAAGTCTGCCGGGTAGTTATTTTCAAAGTACCGTTGGCATATTCTTCGGCCAGCGTGTCCATTTTGAGCCACTGCTGCGGGGTAATCATTCCGCCGGGTACCCGCAGCCGGATTAAAAACGAATAAGCAGGTTCCAGTTTTTGCATTTTCCGTTCCTTGTCCAAATCGCGGTCGGTTTGCTGGTAAATGCCGTGGAACTTTGAAATTTGGGTATCGTTGGGCGAAATGGCGCCGGTAATCGGGTCGGCCAGGCTTTCCGTTAATGTTCCACGTAAATAATTACTGTCGTGTTTTATCTTTTCTACTTCCGAAAGTGTTTGCCAGTCAATTGTTTCGTTCATAATCTATACATTTTTTTAATAGACATCTACCTGAAACCGTTTTTCGCGCTTCAGATTTTTCAGGTATTTTTCGGCCTGTTCTTCACTAATTCCACCCTGAGTGCGAATAATATCCAGCAGGGTTTTGTTCACATCCTTAGCCAGATGCCGCCGGTCGCCGCACAGGTAAACAAAGGCGCCGTTTTCAATCCAGTTAAAAACTTCCTTTTGATTTTCAATCAATTTGTGCTGCACATAAACCTTTTCCTGCTGATCGCGGGAAAACGCAACGTCCATTCTTTCCAGATGTTTCTTTTCCCTTAGTTTCAACCATTCGGCCTGGTACAAAAAGTCGGAATTAAACCTGCGGTCTCCAAAGAAAAGCCAGGTATTTCCGGTTATTCCCAGGCTTTCGCGGTGTTGCATAAATGCGCGGTAGGGTGCAATTCCTGTCCCCGCTCCCACCATGATCATTTTAGCGCCGTTGGCGGGCAACCTGAACCCGGGATTTTTTTCAATATAGACCAAAATTTCATCATCGATATCAATTTCGCCTGCCAGGTTTGAAGAACATGCTCCGGTGCGTTTCCGGTTTTTCTTTTCGAAATTAACTACCGAAACCGTGATATGAACCTCTTCTCCCACCCGTTCCATACTTGAAGATATGGAGTATAACCGCGGAGGCAGGGGACGCAGAATTTCCAGCAGTTTGTTTACGTTCCAGTCATAAGGAAAATCCTCCAGCAGGTCCAGCAAATCACTGCCATACAGGTATTCATCCAGTTTTTTGTCGTCGTCCAGCAATTTTTTAAGATCCTGATTTTTTGTTTGTTCGTAATACTTTTGCAGCATGTCGAAAGTTACCACTGTAATTTCGAAACGATGTGTAAACGCGTTAAGTACAGAAACCTCTTCATCTTCGCTGAGCAAAACCTTTTTCTCCGGCTCAAAACCTGCTCTCTGAATAATCTGTTCAACCAGCTCAGGCGGGTTTTTCGTAAAAATGCCGACGGCATCTCCCGGCTCGTAGGTCAACCCGGAACCTTCGAGGGAAAGTTCGAGGTGATATACTTCTTTATCCGAGCCGCGTCCGGTAATTCT
The DNA here is from genome assembly GCA_964639655.1 of uncultured Mariniphaga sp. Lineage (GTDB taxonomy): Bacteria > Bacteroidota > Bacteroidia > Bacteroidales > Prolixibacteraceae > Mariniphaga. The sequence continues at coordinate 29,122 of CAZXHP010000012.1, read as the reverse complement.
TACTTTATCGAGCACAACAGCAGGGAAAGGATTCTTTTTTGAAAACTGCTCTGCCTGCGGTTTAATGGCACTAATGCCGGGAGTTATCACAGCTTCTGTTTCGGCACCTGAGCCGTTTTCGGAAGGAGCTAAATTCAGCAGAAGGTTGTTCATCCAGATTTCGGCGGGAACTTCATAATCCACATCGCATTTCGCCAGCGGTGTTACCGGGAATGCGCCGCTTTTTTTAATGGCGTTGTAAATTTCCTCGCCCGTCTGGCAGAAATTCCGGTACGACTTATCGCCCAGTGCAAGTACTGAAAAACGCAGGTTTCCAAGCTTCGGAAGCCTTTTCCCGGTTACAAACTTGTGAAAATCTTCAGCCATATCAGGCGGTTCACCCTCGCCGTGGGTACTGACTATAATTGCCACATTTTTTTCATCTTTTAATTTCCTCGGGTCGTAATCGTACATACTCAGCAGGTTCACCGCAACATTCCTGAAACTCGCCTTTTCCTTTAGCTTATTGGCCAATTCGCGGGCATTCCCGGTTTCGGTGCCATACACAATGGTAAGGTTGGCAACCGATGCACTTACAGCAACCTCTTTCACAGCCGTTTCAGCATAAATGGTTCCGCCGTTCATTCCTGCCAGACGGCCTTCCAAAAACCCGTTCAACCAGGTAATTTGTTCAGCTGTTACCTCTTTTACCAATTCATTTAAAGCAATTTTCTGCTTTTCTGTCAATGGATTCGATTTACTACTCATTTTAATTTTTATACTAATTATCTGTTAAAAATTCCTGTATTTTATTGCGAAGCCGAATGGATTCATACACATCTTCGCCGTTGGAACTCACTGCAACCGAAATGTTTCCGTTGCGGTAAATGGCAGGCGAAACGAACTGGCAAAGGGCGGGTTTGTCGTGAATGTTGACCAGAACGCCGGCCTCGCGGCAATCGGCAACAATTTGCCGGTCGAGCGTTTTGTTGTTGGTGCATGAATAAAGCATCAGATAGCCATTCAGGTGTTTTTTTTGATAAGTTTCCTCGTAAAAGGTTACACCGCTTTGTTTAATTTCAGCACAAACTTTTTTTGCCAAAATTTCCACTTCGGCTCCAAACCGCTGCAAAATCTGCAATTTTTTCAAAGCGCTTCGGTCACCTCCCACTATCAGGATTTTTTCTCCCGAAATATTGATGGCTATCGGTAAAAAATTCTTTTTCATTCATCGTTCATTTTCAAATTTCATATTCGATGGGGACTTCCTTAACACGTCCGAAATTGCTTTTATTCCAGGCACGTTCATGAAAAAAATACAAAATCATTTTTGTAAAAAGTTCCACCCCGCCAATGGTTACGGCAAAATTTACATCGCCCACCACAATCCACGAAATAAGAATTGTGTCTATGGTGCCGACTGTCCTCCACGAAATTGTTTTAACGATACTTCGCCGTTTTTTTTCTGTTGGGTTTTGTATTTTTCTGTCCATCCCGTAATTCGCTGTATAAAATCAAAAAGGCCCTTCCGCTCTTTGCAGAAGGGCCTTCGGCCTTATTTAAAACTATTTTGCTGATTAAATATACCTCTCCTTCTGCACAAAGTCAACTTTGCAACACATACACATCATACATGCCATCCGGTTTATTTTTATGTCAGAAGAATTTTTTATCATTATAAAAATATTTATGTGACTTTTATCACAAAAACTCAGCTGCAAATGTAAACGAATATTTGAAATATCAAATACCTTTTTATCTTTTTTTAAGAGAATTTAATTTACACGAACAAAAAAGGTGGAAAAAATGAATGTTTATTACATTTGCACAAACAAAATTTTCACCAATTAAATCATTCAAATTCAAAATGAAACAAAACATTTTCGTTGCTATAGTTCTACCTCTCCTGCTCCCGTTGGCAGTTTTTGCACAAACACTTAACATGGACAACTATTTTGCCTGGTGCATTGTACCGTTCGACAACCAAAACCGCACGCCTGAACAACGGATTGAAATGCTGAAAAACCTGGGTTTTAAATCGTACGCCTACGACTGGCGGGCGGAACACCTGCCCGAAATGGCGAAAGAAATTAAAATTGCCCGCGAAAACGGGATTGAAATAAATGCCGTGTGGATGTGGCTGGATAACAACGATACGCCCGGAAACCTTTCGGCAAATAACCAAATTGTGTTGCAAACGCTGCAGGAAACAGGTCTGAAGACACAAATCTGGGTGAGTTTCCCGGAAAATTACTTTGTTAATCTGGATGAGCAGCAGCGGCTTGCCAAAGCCGTAGCGATGATTGGTTACTTGAGTGATAAAACCCGTAAGCTGAACTGTAAAGTAGGTTTGTACAACCATGGCGGCTGGTTTGGCCGGCCCGAAAACCTGGTAAAAATTTGTGAAAAACTGAAACGGAATGATGTTGGAATCATTTTCAACTTTCATCACGCACATGAAATGATCGACCAATTTCCACACCTGGTGAAACTAATGCTGCCTCACCTTTGGGCGGTGAACCTGAACGGCATGAGTTCCGGCGGTCCGAAAATTCTGCCTATTGGCAGCGGCGAAAACGAAGTTGAAATGCTAAACGTTTTAAACACTTCCGGATTTACAGGTCCGTATGGAATTCTGGGCCATGTGGAAAATACCGATGTGGAGAAAATTCTGAAGGGAAACCTGGAGGGGTTGGAAAAAGTTTTCAACGGAACTGATAAATAATTTCTATCATCTTCTGCCGGACTTCAACAAGATTTTAGTTACATTGCACGCTGATTATTAAAAACTTCGACCAATGAAAATTGCAATTTTTACATTCAGCTTACTTATTTTCTTTTCATTTACCATGTGCGCGCAGGAAAAGGAACAAGAATTTGAAAAGCCTGCCCATGTTCTCGTTTTTTCGAAAACAGCAGGATTCCGGCACGAATCGTTGTCGTCGGGTATAAAAATGCTGTTTGACCTGAGCCAATCGCAAAACTGGGTTATCACCGCCACCGAGGAAAGTTCGGCTTTTAATCCGGAAATTCTTTCCGGTTTTGATGTGGTTGTTTTTATGAATCCCACAGGCGATGCACTGAATGCTGACGAGCAGATGGCTTTTGAAAATTTCATGAGGACCGGAAAAGGAATGGTGGGAATTCATTCTGCTGCTGATTTTGAATACCAATGGCCGTTTTACGGTGAATTGATTGGCGGTTATTTTAAAACCCACCCACCGGCCCAAACAGGAACGGTGATTTTTGAAAATTTCGAACATCCGGCTATGAAGCCATTCAAAGGAATGGAAAGTTATACCACATTCGACGAGTGGTACACGTTCCGCGAAAATCCCCGCTCCAAAGTAAATGTGTTAGCCACCCTCGACGAAAGCAGCATAAAAAAATACGACAACGACGACTGGCGCATGGGCGATCATCCGCTCATATGGTGGCTGGAGAAAGACGGAATGCGTTCGTTTTACACCGGCTTTGGACATACCCACGAGGCATTTCAGGATGAAAAAATAAAGGAACACATTAAAAATGCCATCAACTGGGCGGCCAAACGAATTGATTGACATTTGCCCGGTAATAATGTTTAAGGATTAAAATGCTATAAACCATTTTCATTTTATTGTTTAAAAATATTTCATTTATTTTGAAAATATAAAAGAATAAAATAGCTTTAATTCGTTTTAAACATCTCATATTGATAATATGACTTTCAAATTGATAAAAAATTCTTTCCCGTTTTTACTCACTTTTTTAATTGTTGTTTCCTGCCAGCGCGCAAAACAAAATGAGAAGACCGAACAAATTTCAGGAGCAGCGTCAAATGCCGAAGAATGTTGTGTAAGTACAATTCCCGATAGGTTTGACAGTGCAACAAAATCCGCAAATTTAGTATCGTCAGTAAATATTGACTCGCTAATAAAAACCAATCCTGCCCTCGAAAAAATGCTTTTTATCCCCGGTGGCATTTTTAATATGGGAGCCCGCGATGCACAGTTTGCCCGCGAAGATGAATATCCGGTTCATCCGGTGAAGGTAAACAGTTTTTTTATGGACCCGCACCCAGTGACTAATGCACAGTTTCTGGAGTTTGTGGAAGCCACAGGATATGTCACAACTGCTGAAAAAGATATTGACTGGAATGAATTCCAAAAACAGCTTCCTCCGGGCACGCCCAAACCGGCAGACAGCCTGCTGGACGCATCGTCGCTGGTGTTTACTCCACCTGCGCATCGCGTTAACCTGAATGACGTGTCACAATGGTGGACCTGGGTTCGCGGCGCCAGTTGGAAGCATCCGTACGGACCGGGAAGCAGCATAACCGGGATAGAAGATTATCCGGTGATACATGTAAGTTGGGAAGATGCCAATGCGTATGCCCGATGGGCCGGGAAAAGGCTCCCTACCGAAGCCGAATGGGAATATGCCGCCCGTGGTGGAAACGACGATTACGTTTATGCGTGGGGGTTTGAGCGTGTAAATGAAGGCAATCCGAAAGCCAACAGCTGGGACGGTGACTTTCCTGTTTACAACTCTGAACGTGACGGCTTTGAACGTTTGGCTCCGGTTAAGCAGTATCAGCCAAACGATTTTGGATTGTATGACATGGCCGGAAACGTTTGGGAGTGGTGCGCCGATTTGTATCATCATGAATATTACAAAAGTTTTAATCCTGAAGTAGTTGCCAATAACCCCACCGGGCCCGACACCAGCTACGATCCTATGGAACCCAACGTGCAAAAAAGGATAATCAGAGGTGGTTCTTTTCTTTGTAACGATTCCTATTGTTCCGGGTACCGCGCGGCAGCCCGCATGAAAAGCACCGAAGACACCGGAATGTCACATCTGGGATTCCGGTGTGTGGTTTCGGTAAAATAAAAAATGCCTGAAAAATTCATCCAGACATTTTAAAAAAAATTGATTAAGTTTAATTCAATTTAAAAGATTTTAAATCCGGCAGTTACCATAAACGTTTGATTTTTCCCGTCTAATCCTCCACCCGGATAAGAATAGAGGTTATTTGCCCCGTGTTCCATTCGGGCATCGAGAAAGAAATTCAAAAAATCGACGCCAATACCATACTGGAAACCAAAATAATGATCCTCAAGGTATTCCCTGGAAAAATTATCGTGGTCGTCAATATCTTTACTGGCCATAATGCTGAAAACCGGTCCGGCCATTATCCGCAGGTTCGAACGGTCTCCATCCAACACTTTAATACCCAGCAGCAGCGGAACGTCAATGTTGTTGTAATCGAAACGGGCTACCCTTTCCGAAGCACTCGGGCCGGATTCCAGAACATCACCCCCTTTGGCGATAAAGTAGGCCTCGGGTTGAAGATAAATATTGCCAAATCCCACCCGGGCAAAAGCGCCGATATGAGTTTTCACAATCGATTCTGAGGAAAATTCGCTCTTTTTAAAAGTAACTTTCGAATTATTTATACCTGCTTTAACACCGAGATCCAAAACCGGTTGCGCAAGTAGGGCGATTGAGGGAACAAAAAACATAAGGATTAAAATGAATTTTTTCATGGCTTCAACTTTTTATTTAAAACGTCATTTTTATTTCTACAGTATTAATTCTTAACGTTGTTATCGTTTAATTGTTATTTGCCGGCTGTAAGAACCAAAACCTGTGCCAACATTTTTTCCGAATCTCCGGGCCAAAAATTGGTGAAAACACATAAGCCGCATTGAACACAATAATTAGTATATTGCCACCACTAAAAAAAACTGATTATGGAAAGACGATCATTTTTGAAAAGTTCGGCTGTTGTGGCCGGAACGGCATTTGCAGCCGGTAGTTTGGGTGCCAGCCCGGTTCCCCCTCCTGAAAAAGATTTTTATGAACTAAAAGTTTACCGGTTTTCCGGAGGCAGTGGGGTTAACCAACTTAAGAAGTATTATACCGAAGCCGTTATCCCGTTTTTAAACAAAAGAGGTGCAAAAGTGGGTGTTTTCGGTGAATACAGTCTGGAAGACCCGCCAAAAGTTTACGTCCTTCACGCGCACAGGAGCCCGGCTGATTACTGGGATGCCATACAAGCAATGAAGACCGACAGCTTTTACCTCGAGGCAGCTAAAAGCTATTTTAGTCTTCCGGCTAACCAACCGGTATTCGAGCGTTATGAAACTTTTTTGATGGAAGCTTTCGACAGCATACCGCAGTTAAAAACACCCGATAAAAACCGGGGACTTTTAGAATTGCGAACTTATGAAAGTTACAATGAAGATGCCTTCCGCAGAAAAGTAAAAATGTTTAATGTAGAAGAACTTCCGCTTTTTGAAAAAGTGGGCCTGCACCCTGTATTTTTTGGCGAACTCGTAGCCGGAAGGTTTATGCCCGCATTAACTTACATGCTGTGGTTTAAAGACATGGAAGAAAGAACCGCCAACTGGGCCAGATTTAGCGCAAGCGACGAATGGAAAACCATGCGCGGCAAACCGGAATATGCCGACACCGTGAGCAAAGTGAAAAAGATATTTTTAACGCCGATCGATATCAG
>CAZXHP010000012.1:0-22538 GCA_964639655.1 uncultured Mariniphaga sp. | reverse complement strand
CCCGAAATTCAGTCCGATGAAGTATTAATTGAAGTGAAAGCCTGTGGAATTTGCGGCAGCGATGTGCACGGAATGGATGGAAGTACCGGACGCCGGAAACCACCGCTGGTTATGGGGCACGAAGCCTCGGGCGTGATTGTGGAAACCGGCAGCGAAGTAAAAAACTGGAAACCTGGTGACCGCGTAACATTCGATTCAACGGTTTATCCGCTCAACGACTGGTTTACTTTAAAAGGGCGCTACAATTTGAGCGACAACCGCCAGGTTTTGGGTGTTTCGCCCGGAGAATACCGCCGGCACGGAGCTTTTGCCGAAAAGGTGGCTGTGCCGCAGCATGTTCTGCACCGCATTCCCGGTAGTGTTTCGTTTACCGAAGCTGCTATGGTAGAGCCCATTGCCGTAGCTGCCCATGCACTGAATATTTCGGGACTGAAACCCGGCAACAGCGCCGTTGTAACCGGAGCCGGGATGGTGGGAGTTTTTGTGGTGCAACTACTCAAAATTTTCGGGGCAAATCCCGTTATTGCCATCGACATCGACAATCAAAAACTGGAACTGGCCAAAAAATATGGCGCTGATTTCGTCTTTCATTCCGAAGAAAAAAACCTCTCCGAAAAAATTGCACAACTTACCAAAAACCGGGGCGCTGATTTGGCTTTCGAAGTCGTTGGAATTTCTGAAACCGTACAAACCAGTATTCAAAATACCCGGAAAGGCGGAACAGTTGTTTTGGTTGGAAATCTGTCTCCGCAAATTCAGTTTCCGTTGCAGCAGGTGGTTACACGCGAAATTACCGTGCAGGGCAGTTGTGCCATTAACGGCGAATACGAGTTGGTACTCGACCTGCTGGCCGGAAAAAAAGTGGATGTCGGGCCACTCATTTCTGCAGTTGCACCCCTTGCAGAAGGGGCTGAATGGTTTAAGCGGTTGTACGGCAAAGAGCCCGGACTGAATAAAATAATTTTGATACCATAACGGTGTAAAAGGCGAAACTGAATTGGTAACCTTTTGACCCACTGATTCCGACCACAAAAGCTTTATAAAACAATCAAAAGTAATTGCCTGCTTAAGTATTATTTTTCAATATTTTTGCAAAATGTCAATAGAGGTACTTAATATATTTTAACAAAATAGATAAGTTTTTTACTTTACAATCGTTTAAATTCGTGCTCTCAAAAATTATTAGAAAAATATGAATCAGACAGTAGATATTAAAGAACTGAACGAACGGATACAACAGGAAAGTTCGTTTGTTGACATGGTTACCCTGGAAATGAATAAAGTGATAATCGGGCAAAAGCACCTGGTTGAAAGTTTACTGATTGGACTACTTTCGAATGGCCACATTTTGCTCGAAGGTGTTCCCGGGCTGGCGAAAACACTGGCTATTAAGTCGCTGGCGAACACTATCAGCGCCAGGTTTGCACGTATTCAATTTACGCCCGACCTGCTCCCGGCCGACTTGCTTGGAACCATGATTTACAGTCAGAAAAAAGAAGAATTTACCATAAAAAAAGGGCCCATATTCGCTAACTTCATTCTGGCCGATGAGATAAACCGCGCACCTGCAAAAGTACAATCGGCATTACTGGAAGCCATGCAGGAACGCCAGATTACCATCAGTGATACAACATTTAAGCTGGAAGAACCCTTTCTGGTGATGGCTACCCAGAACCCCATCGAGCAGGAAGGAACCTATCCGCTGCCCGAGGCGCAGGTTGACCGGTTTATGCTGAAAGTGGTGATTAATTATCCGAACCGGGAAGACGAAAGGCAAATCATCAATCAGAACCTGCTGAAGCAGTTCCCCGAAACCTCGGCCATTTTAAAACCCGAAGATATTATTAAGGCCCGCGAAGTAGTAAAAGATGTTTACATCGACGAAAAAATCCAGAATTACATTGTCGATATTGTATTTGCCACACGCGAACCGGAACAATACCAGTTGAAAAAATACCAGGAAATGATTTCTTACGGTGCATCGCCAAGGGCCGGAATCAGTCTGGCACAGGCTGCCAAAGCTTTTGCATTTATCAAACGCCGCGGTTACGTAATCCCGGAAGATGTGCGTGCTGTTTGCCGCGACGTGTTGCGCCACCGCATCGGACTAAGTTATGAAGCCGAAGCCAACAACATCACTTCGGAAGAGATTATTACCGATATTCTGAATACGGTGGAAGTACCATAAATAAGCCCCTCCTAACCTCCCGCCAGCTGGCGGGGAGGAAAAAAGGGAAAGAAAAATGTTAGTTACAATTACAAATAAAAATAAATGACCGTGGTTCTAATCCTCCCCCTTTGGGGGAGTCAGAGGGGGCAGTGTTCTTATGGAAACGACTGAATTACTAAAAAAAGTTCGGAAAATCGAAATCAAAACGCGGGGGCTGTCACGAAACATTTTTGCCGGCGAATACCACAGCGCGTTTAAAGGGCGTGGAATGGCGTTTTCGGAAGTGCGGGAGTACCAGTTTGGCGACGATATCCGAAGCATCGACTGGAATGTAACTGCACGTTATAACCATCCTTACGTAAAAGTTTTCGAAGAAGAAAGGGAGCTTACGGTGATGTTGCTCATCGACGTGAGCGGCTCCCGCGATTTCGGAACGTTCGAAAAAATGAAAAAAAACATAATTACCGAAATTTCAGCCATACTCTCCTTTTCAGCCATTCAAAACAACGACAAAATCGGGGTAATTTTCTTTTCCGATACTATAGAGAAATTCATTCCGCCTAAAAAAGGAAGAAGCCACATTTTACGCATTATACGCGAACTGATTGATTTTCATCCGCAAAGAACCGGAACCGATATCACAGGAGCCATTCGCTACCTGACCAATGCCATCAAAAAAAGATGCACGGCTTTTGTTATTTCCGACTTTATTGACGAAAACCCTGAATTGGAAATGGCGCTTTCGATTGCCAACAACAAACACGACGTGGTGGCACTTAAAATTTACGACGACCGGGAACGGGAGTTGCCACCCATTGGAATGGTAAAACTGAAAGATGCCGAAACCGGGAAGTATGTTTGGGTGGACAGCAGTTCGCGCAAAATCCGGAAAATTTATACGGAATTCTGGAACAAACAAGTTGGCCGGCTGGACACGCTTTTCAAAAAATGCGGTGTGGACTATGTCTCCATCGATACCAGAGAAGACTATGTAAAATCGTTGATGACCCTGTTTAAAAAAAGGGCTGTTAAACAATAAGGAGAATGAATTTAAAAACCAAGATAGGCTCATTTTTAGTACTAATTCTGCTTGCAACAACGGTTAATGCGCAACGCATTAAAGCCACAGCAGGTATTGATTCCACCAACATTTTGCTGGGCGACCAGGTAAAACTTTTTCTCGAAATCGAACATCCTGATAATGTAGAGGTTATATTTCCAAATGTGCCTGACACTTTGGTAGAATACATCGAAGTGCTCGGCCGCTCTGAAAAAGATACCGTCGGGCCCGACGATGAAAACTTTCAAAAGCAGATTCAATCATTTCTAATCACCTCGTTTGATAGCGGGTCGTACCGCATTCCTCCATTCTGGTTTAAAATAAACCTCGACGGCAGGCTCGATTCCATTCCAACCAACAGTGTTACCCTCAATGTATATTCCATGGAAATAGATACCACACGCGGACCGACAGATATTAAATATCCGTACGATGCGCCGGTAACATTGAAGGAGGTAATCCCCTATATTTTAGGGACAATCCTCATTTTGGCCATCCTGTTCTTCATTTTTTATGCCATCAAACGGAAGAAAAACAATCAGCCCATTTTTGTAATTCCGAAAAAGCCAAAAGAGCCTGCGCATATTGTTGCGCTGCGCGAACTCGACCGGATTAAGCAGGAAAAACTTTGGAAGCAGGGCAAAACCAAACAATATTACAGCGAGGTTACTGAAACACTTCGGAAATACATCGAAGATCGTTTTGAAATTCCCGCGATGGAACAAACTTCTGACGAAACACTCGACAGTTTTAAATACCGGCGCGATTTGCTGAAGGAAAAAACCTTCGAAAACCTGAATAAGATTTTTAAACTGGCCGATTTGGCGAAGTTTGCCAAATACCAAACCACGCCCGACGATGACAACATGACGCTGGTGAACGCTTACTTTTTTATAAACGACACCAAACCCGAAGAGAAAAAACCTGAAACTCCTGCGGAATCGAAAGACGAAGAAGGAGAAGATGTAAACATTAAATAGGAAAAGGATGTTTGAAGGACTGACATTTAAAAACCCGGAATTTTTCTACCTGCTGCTGGCGATTGTGCCCATGACAGCCTGGTATATTTTCAGGCAGAAAAAAAATACCGCAAGCATCCGTATATCATCTACTGCGCCGGTATTGAAGGCTCCGAAAACTATAAGGCACTACTTACGCCATTCGGTATTTTTACTCCTCGTGCTTGCCATTGCTGCTTTTACAGTGGTTCTGGCACGGCCGCAGTCTTCAAGCGATTTTGAAAATGTTACAACCGAAGGGATTGACATTGTGATTTCGCTCGACATTTCAACCAGTATGCTGGCCAAAGATTTTACACCCGACCGGCTTGAAGCCGCCAAAAACGTAGCTATGGAATTTATTTCGGGCCGGCAATACGATCGCATTGGCCTGGTGGTTTTTGCCGGGGAAGCGTTTACCCAGGTTCCGCTAACAACCGACCGTGCCGTGTTGCTGAACCTGTTTAAAGACATTCAAACCGGAATGATTCAGGATGGAACAGCCATCGGAAACGGGCTGGCAACTGCCGTGGCCCGTCTGAAAGACAGCGATGCCATCAGCCGGGTGGTGATTTTGCTCACCGATGGCGAAAACAACATGGGCGAAATTGCGCCGCTCACGGCTGCCGAAATTGCACGGACGTTTGGCATTCGTGTTTATACCATTGGCGTGGGAACTGTTGGCACTGCCCCCTACCCCGTTCAAACACCTTACGGTACGCAATTGCGCGATATCGAAGTTAAAATTGACGAGGAGATGCTTCAGGAAATTGCGTCGATAACCGACGGGCGCTATTTCAGGGCGACCAGTAATACCAAACTCGAAGAAATTTACCGGGAAATCGACCAGCTGGAAAAATCGAAAATCGAAGTGCGGGAATTCAGCCGCCGTTCCGAGGAATTTTTACCTTTCGCACTGGCAGGAATTTTGTTGCTTATTTTGGGTCTGTTTTTACGGTTAACAATTTTCAAAAGCATCCCTTAAAAGTTAAAAAAATGGAAATGTTCAGATTTGCAAATAGCGAATTTTTATGGGGGCTGTTAATCATCCCACTGCTCAGCTTGTTTTTTGTATGGGCAAGGTTTACCAGAAAACGGGCATTAAAACGTTTTGGCAATCCGCAAACTTTAAAAGAGCTGATGCCGTTTGTTTCGAAAAGCCGCCCGGTATTCAAATTCTTTTTGCTGATGCTGGCTCTGGCTTTTTTTATAGTTGGAGCTGCGCGCCCGCAGTTTGGTTCAAAACTGAAAAAAATTGAACGCGAAGGTGTTGAAATCATTATTGCGCTCGATGTTTCCAACAGCATGCTGGCCGAAGATATTCAGCCCAACCGGCTCGAACGTGCAAAAAGGGCTATATCGCGAATGGTTGACCGCATGAAAGATGACAAAATCGGGCTCATTGTTTTTGCCGGCGAAGCTTACGTTCAGTTGCCCATAACCAGTGACTACAATTCTGCCAAATTGTTTCTGGAAGCAGTGAATACACAAATCGTTCCGAGGCAGGGCACAGCCATTGGAGCCGCAATCAATATGGCAATCCGCTCGTTTACACCCGGCGGGCAGACCAATAAAGCGATTGTTATTATTACGGATGGAGAAAATCACGAGGACGATCCGGTGGCGGCAGCGCTGGAAGCAACAAAAAATGGTATTTTTGTGCACACTATTGGTATGGGCTTACCGGAGGGCTCGCCAATTCCGGTGTTGCGTAACGGCCAAACCGATTATATGCGCGACAACGACGGCAAGGTAGTTGTTACCAGACTCGATGAAACAACGCTGGAAGAAATTGCCGCAGCCGGCAATGGAATATACGTAAGGGCAAACAATGCACAAGTAGGATTAAATGCGCTTTTCGACGAAATCAATAAAATGGAAAAAGAAGAGATGGAAACCCTGGTTTATTCGGAATACGACGACCAGTTTCAATATTTTTTTGCCATCGGTTTATTTTTATTGTTGCTCGAATTTGTTATTCTTGAACGAAAAAACAGGTATTTAATGAAGGTGAATTTATTTTCAACAAAATAAACGGGAAAAATGAAACGGTTGATTTTATTACTATTGATAGGAAGTTTTTCGGTTATTGCTTTTGGACAAAACGAACGGAAATTTGTCCGGCACGGTAATAAACTGTTTTTGGAAGCAGTGAAAGATACTACCCGGCTGGATACTACAAAATTCAGTCAGGCCGAGGAAGAATACCGCAAAGCACTGAACCTCAGACCCGGAAACGACCAATGGAATTTTAACCTTGCCGGCGCTCAATACAAACAAATGCAGTTTGAAGAAGCAGAACGTAAATTTGAAGAACTTGCGGAAAAATTTGATACCCCGGAGGAACAGGCGCGTGCCCTGCACAACATAGGAAACAGCCGGCTGATGCAGCAACGCATCGATGAAAGTATCGAATCGTACAAGGAAGCGCTGCGCAGGAATCCGAACGATCTGGATACCAAATATAATCTCGCTTACGCGCAAATGATGAAAAACCAGCAACAGCAGCAACAACAGAACCAGGATCAACAACAAAATCAGGATCAGCAGAACCAGCAGAATCAGGATCAGCAAAACGAACAAGACCAGCAAAATCAGGATCAACAACAGAATAAGGATCAACAAAACCAACAGAACCAGGACCAGCAGCAAAATCAACAGCAACAAAATCAACAGCAACAGCAACAGCAGCAAACAAAAATTTCGCGACAGGATGCCGAACAACTTCTGCAGGCCTTACAAAACGACGAACGCGACATTCAGGAAAAAGTAAAAAAAGAAAAAGCGGCCAAAGCCAGAAGAATACGAACAGAAAAAGAATGGTAACCGGAATATGATAAAAAAATTATTAATATATTTTAGCCTCTTATTCATCGTGGCTTCTGCCGGCGCAGAAATCACACGGTTTGAAATGTCGGCGCCCAATGCCGTGGAAATGGGGCAACAATTCAGGCTTACTTTCACTGTTAACGAACGGGGCTCAAACCTTCAGTTGCCTCCCGGTTTATCCAACAATTTTGACGTACTTATGGGCCCAAGCACCGGGCAGTCAACCAGCATCCGTACAATAAACGGACAAACAACCACAGAAGTCACCTATTCTTACACCTACATTTTAAGGGCAAAAAGCGAAGGCGAATTTGAAATCAGGCCAGCTACAATCGAGGCCGGTGGAAAGGTAATTGAATCAAATCCCTTAAAAATTCAGGTCGTCCCGGCGCAATCGCAACCACAAACACAGCAGCAAACCCCGCGAGGAGGTGAAAATCAGGGCTCACAGTCGGTTGATTTGGGAGGCGACAACCTGTTCCTGCGCGTGGAAATGAGCAAACAAAATGTTTTCAGGGGAGAACAGATTATTGCCACGGTAAAACTTTATGCCGACCCGAATATTCCCATTTCCGGGTTCGATGAGGTGAACCTTCCAACCTACGAAGGGTTTTATACTCAGGATATTGAAATTCCCAACCAGATAAATTTTACCCGCGAAGTGTACAACAACCGCATTTACCAGGTTGGAGTGCTGAAAAAAACCGTTCTCTTCCCGCAGCAAAACGGAACCATCACGGTAAATCCGTTCAGCATGACCCTGCTTGTTCAACAGCGGGTGAGGCCGCGCAGCTTTTTCGACGACTTTTTCAGCGGTGTACAAACCGTGCGCACAACCCTAACCAGCAGCGCAGTGCGGGTGAATGTGAAAGACTTGCCAACGCAACCGGCGAATTTCTATGGCGGAGTTGGAAATTTTAACATATCATCTGAATTAAGCGCCGAAGATGTGACTACCAACGATGCCGTTACACTAAAATTAACCATCAACGGAACAGGAAACCTCCGGCTTATTCGTAATCCTGAGTTGAAACTTCCGAGTGATTTTGAAGTATATGATCCACGTTCAACAGAAAATGTAAGGGCAACCGATAACGGTGTAAGTGGCACTAAAACCGTTGAGTACCTGTTTCAGCCCCGCTTCGAAGGCGAGTACACCATCCCGTCGATTTCCTTTACTTTTTTTAACCCGGCCTCGGGAACCTACGAAACCCGGTCAACCCGTGAATATACATTACGTGTGGAAAAGGGAACCGGGGCACAATCGGCAACAGTGATGAGCTCGAGGCAACGGGAAGATTTGCAGTTAATCGGCCAGGATATTCGGTTTATTAAACAGGGAAATCCTTTACTGCGAGTTAAAGGAACCACTTTTTACGGCACACCGCTTTTTTACGGAATTTACGGCGGAAGCGCCCTGCTCTTTCTGATTTTGTTTGTGATGTACCGGAAAAAAGCCCGCGAAAATGCCAACCTGGCCCTTATGCGGAATAAAAAAGCTAACCGTGTGGCCATTAAACGGCTGAAAGCTGCTGCGGGATTCATGAAGAAAAATGAAAACGAAGCATTCCACGAAGCCATTCTTAAAGCGTTCTGGGGTTATCTGAGCGATAAACTGGGAATTCCGGTTGCCCATCTAAACCGGGATAGTGCATTGGCAGCCCTGCGGGAAAGAAATGTGGATGAAGAACTTACGAGTTCATTTGTAGAGATTATTGAACAATGCGAGTTTGCCCGGTATGCGCCATCAGGGGGCTCAGAAGCACGTGGCGAATTGTATAAAAAAGCAGCTTCGACCATGAGCAGGCTGGAAAAGCAAATAAAAAGATAATTTAAAATGGTAACTACCATGGTGAAAAAATACTGTTTATTTTTGTTCGGAATGCTTGTATTCCTGCAAGTTTCCGCGCAGGATACCATCCAGGTACTTTGGGAAAAAGCCAATGCGTATTACACCACCGAAGAATACCAGCAGGCTGTTTCGGCTTATGAGCAAATCTTAAATTCAGGACAGGAATCGGCCCGATTGTATTTTAATCTGGGAAATGCCTACTACAAGGCAGGTGATATAAACAATGCCATTTTGAATTATGAGCGGGCCAAACTGCTGGCACCGCAAGATCCCGATATCGATTTCAACCTCAGGCTGGCCAACCAGTTTGTGGTTACAGAAATTGAAGCCCTGCCCCAGCCCTTTTTTACGCGCTGGCGCAACAGAATCATTAATTTGTATCCGGCAGACACGTGGGCAGGAATTAGCATAGGCGCGTTTATTTTATTCCTTGGTTTGCTCGGGTTGTTTATTTTCGGTCGCAGTTCGCAGCTGAAACGGTTTTCTTTTTGGATCGGAATTCTAACCATTACTGTTTCTGCATTTACTTTTTCTTTTGCAGCCCGCCAGAAAGAAAAAATAAATCAACGTAAACACGCCATCGTATTTTGTCCGAGAGTTACAGTGAAAAGTGCACCGGCACAAACCAGCACCGACCTTTTCCTGCTATACGAAGGTGTAAAAGTGGAAATCTCCGACAGTGTAAATACCTGGAAAGAAATCAGGCTTTCCGACGGGAATGTAGGCTGGTTGCCTGATTCGTGTATAGTTCGGATTTAAAAAGGAAAATATGGAAAACGATTTCAAACTGGCCGTCCTCATTGACGGCGACAACATACCCAGCGCTTACGTAAAAGAGATGATGGAAGAAATTGCCAAGTACGGCAACCCGACAATCAAACGCATTTACGGCGACTGGACCAAACCTTTTCTCGCCAAATGGAAAAACCTGCTGCTTGAAAATGCCATCACACCCATTCAGCAATACGGTTACACAACAGGAAAAAACGCCACCGACTCGGCTATGATTATCGATGCGATGGATATTTTATACAGCGAAAAGGTAAACGGATTTTGCCTGGTTTCCAGCGACAGCGATTTTACCCGGCTGGCCACCCGCCTGCGCGAAGCCGGCATGAAGGTGTACGGCATTGGCGAGAAAAAAACACCCGACCCGTTTATTGTGGCCTGCGACAAGTTTATTTACATCGAAATTTTGCAAAACCGGGCCAAAGAAAGTGAGAGCAATACAACCCCCGACAAAACGGCAAAGAAATCGCAGGTGGACAAAATAACGCCAAAAGTGATTCGGTTGATTGCATCCACCATTTCCGACCTGGCCGACGACGACGGCTGGGCTTTCCTTGGGGATGTAGGCAGTTTGCTGCAAAAAAAGCAACCCAACTTCGACTCCCGGAATTATGGCTTTGAAAAACTCACCCCGCTCATCGATTCCATCGGAAAGTTTGAAATTGACCAACGCGACAGTCAGAGAGGAAAATTCAAGCTGATTTATGTACGGAATAAAAAGCGGTAGTTATTTAAACAAGCTCATCAGTTCCTCTTTCGAAATTTCCTGTAACGGATTGTTGGAGTTGATAAATTTATCGGCCAACGAGCTTTTACGGTTTTGCAACTGCTGAATTTTTTCCTCGATGGAGTCTTGTGTAATAAACCGGTAAACAAACACATGCTTGTTTTGGCCAATCCGGTGCGCCCGGCTGATGGCCTGGTTTTCGGCTGCCGGATTCCACCAGGGATCGATAATAAACACATAATCGGCACTGGTAAGGTTCAGCCCTACACCTCCTGCTTTTAGCGAAATGAGAAAAATGCGGTTTTCGGGGTCTTCCTGAAACTGACGGATAACTTCTTTCCGGTTAGAAGTTTGCCCGGTTAACAGGCTGTATTTCCAGTTCGCTTTTTCAATGCGCGATTTTATTAGTTCAAGATGTTTTACAAATGAAGAAAAAACCAGCACCTTGTGTTTTTCGGCTATTACGTTTTCCAGCATTCGGAATATTTCTTCGTATTTACCCGACTCACCTTCCTCAAAATCATCGAGCAAACGGGGATGGTTGGCCAGTTGTCGCAACCGCGTAAGTCCCTGCAAAATTAGCATGGCCGAGTTTTTTATTCCTTCGTTCTCGATTCCGGTCAGAATGGAGTTCCGGATAATCGATTTTTCCGTTTCGTAGGTGTGCTGCTGGATTTCATCCATTTCGCAAACCACAACCTGCTCCATCAGCGGAGGCAGGTCTTTCGCCACCTCTTCCTTGGTACGCCGCAACACAAACGGACGGATTACGACCTGCAGCTTTTCCTGCTCTTCCTGTTTATTGTGTTTTTCGATGGGTGTAATAAAATAACGCCTGAAAAACGCGAGGTTCCCCAGCATTCCTTTGTTCAGAAAGTTCATTTGAGCCCAAAGGTCCGACAATGAATTTTCAATGGGTGTTCCTGTTAATGCCAGCCGGTGCTCGCTCCGCAGTTTCATAATAGCTTTATAGGTTTTCGACGACGGGTTTTTTACATACTGGCTTTCGTCGAGAATCAGGTAGAAAAACTTTAGTTTTGAAAGCTGTTCCACGTCGTTCCGAACAGTTCCGTAGGTGGTCAAAATAATATCGAAAAACAAGGCGGCTTTTCCCAGGTCGCTGTTTGTTTTCCGCTGCTGGCCTACATGTTTGTACACTTTTAACGCAGGAGTGAATTTTTGAACCTCTGCTTCCCAGTTGTGTACCAGTGACGTAGGCAGAACAATCAGACTGGCAGGCTGCACGTTTTCATCCGTTTCCGGTTCGGCAAAAAGGGTCAACTGACCCTGTGCCGCGTTGCTCTCTAACGTTAAATTTGTTTGTTCGGGGCGTTTGAATTTCAAAAGCAAAGCCAGTGTTTGCAACGTTTTTCCCAATCCCATATCATCGGCCAGGCAGCCGCCAAAACCATTTTTATGCTGGCCGTACATCCACCGGAAACCGGTTTTCTGGTAACTTCGGAGTTCTGCATTAAGTCCGTCGGGCAGGTGCACATTTCCACGAATGCCAGCCATGTCCTGAATTTTTCGCTGAAAGCTGTCGTCGCCCGGTTGCAGTATTTTTTGCAGTAACGCGTAATGATACCTGCCAAACTGCATTTTCTCCTTTTTCGATCGGGCAAACGGCAGCAGCGTTTTATACCGGGCAAACCACTCTTCAGGAATTATAGCAACTTCGCCGTTGGGCAATTCAAATTCGCGAATATCGTTCAGTATATAATTTTTCAGTTTTATAAAAGGAAAACTGAACGGTCCGAAAGTTACCGTGGCATACACATCGAACCAGTCGTCGGTTAATTTGGTTTTTACCTCGATTTTCTGCTCGCCGGTAAAATAATTTTTTTCCAATTTTCCCTGCTCCGCCAAAACTCCGTTTTTTTCCAACCGGCGTTTATTCTGGCTCAGCCAGTTCACTAAAAAGTAAAGTGCATCAGCCGGTTCCAAAAGTTCAATCGCCTTTAGCGAAAACCAGCCGTTCTTTTCTGTCAGCCCGATTTCAGATAAAAAATCGAATATTGATTTTTCCCAGCTAAGATCTCTTTTTGTTTTCTGAATGAAAAAATCATCAGCCTTTTTCTGAAATTTTACCGCAACCTCTTTCTCTGAATTGGGAAGAAAAGTTTCACGGCCATAACGGAAGCTTAAAATAAAACAGGGTTCATATTTCAGGTTATTTTCTAAAGTAAGCACCGCAACTTTTTCCGATTCACCTTCTTCCAGCAGGAATCCTTTGGCCACAACGTCAAAATCGCGAACCGTTTTACGCACAAAACCAGCGTAATATTTTTCTTCCATCGAACGCGGAATTGAAACATATTCCTTATTGAAAAACGGGGTTAATTTTTTGGCGTCGAGCTTTTCAAAAACAAGCATCTGCCCTCTGCAAATAGTAATGCACGGATTATTTGCAACTATTTTTACACTGCGGTTCAACAGGGAAACCTCCTTGTCTTCCAGAAAAATTTTTAAACTGTAGCGGGTTTCTGTGGCAGTGCGTTCAAAATAAAAAACAGGACGGGCAAAAAACGGGAGCACTTCTATTTCATCTTCATCGTACAAATTGGCATATTTCGCTTCCTTATTCAAAAGACGAACGGGGCTCAACATCAAAATACGAACCACCTCGAACATGCACTGCTCGATAAACGGCGAAACTTGTTTTTCGAAATGTGATTTTTCGAGATTATTAAAAAATTCAGTTACATTTTTTGCCCGCGAAAACTTTTTCATCAGGCGCTCATCGCTGTATTTGCCGATGATGGAAACCAACTCTCTCTCATAAGGTTTAAACTCGTATCCAACACTGTCCAAATCAAATGGTTTCACCACTTTTTCGGTAGAATAAAATTTATCTTTTTTATGAATGAGGTAGGGCTGGAAAATATTTCCCAGATAACGGTGCTCCGTTATTACAACTACAAACTCTGTTTCGCCCATTTCAATTAAAATGTTTTGAAAAAAAAGAACCTCAAATATACGGTTAGAATGGGAAACGGGAAAGAAAAAATATTTTTTACCTTTACGAAAATTCAATTTTAACAATATGAACCAGCTTTTTGTAAAAAAAATTAACGCGAACAAATCAGTTTCTTTTGGCGAAGCAGAAAACCTGCTGGAAAAACAGGCAGTTACCCATCCTGTTCAAATTCTGAACTGGGCAGCATTCGACTATCTTCCGAAAGTAAATTTCAGAATCGGGCATATCGGAAATGAAATCTGGCTGAAATATTATATAACTGAAAAACACCTGCGTGCCAGGGAAACCCGCACCAACGGGGATGTTTACAAAGACAGCTGTGTAGAGTTTTTCATTTCTCCCGATGGCGTAAACTATTACAATTTCGAGTTCAGTTGCATCGGCACCATCCACCTGGCTTATGGTCCGGGCAGGGGAAACCGTAAATTCGTAGATCCTTCGGTAATTGAAAAAATTGAAATCAAATCTTCGCTGGGCGACGCTCCGTTCAACGACAAATCGGGTAACTTCGAATGGGAAATGATGATTCGGATTCCTAAAGAAACATTCGCCTTCAGCAATCTGAAATCATTCGACGGACTAAAAGCAACCGCCAATTTTTATAAATGCGGCGACGAAACGGCTGTTGCCCATTATGTGACCTGGAACCCTGTAAAAACTGAAAGCCCGGATTACCACCGGCCGGAGTACTTCGGAAAAGTCACATTTGAGTAAACGATTATTTCCAGTACAACCGGTTGTTTATAATGTAACCGAACATTTCCCGGTATAAAATCAGTTGAATGTCCAGAATTTCATTATAAGTGGCGCCGTCCTCAACAGTGCCGTGGGGACTTTCGAATGTAAACGCCATAGTGCCCGACGCATAGTGCAAAGCACTCACCATGTTAAATGACTTTTGCGGAGGCGGCTCCATGTCGTCGACCGAAACGCTCAATTCCCAGTTAGGCCCCATGTTGGGCAATTCAAGATCAATATATTTTTGATTCAGTTGTTGAGCCAAATCAGCAATTCTTTCCTTCATAAAATGCGGGGCATGACTGTTTTGAATGATGAACGGTTTACACGAACAGGAATGTAACGAAACCGTAATGTCGGGCGCTTCTTCCATAGCAATTTTAAAAATGGCTTTGGTTTCTTCCGCCATGGGCGAAAAAAATTCATCGTGCATAATGTTGATGCCGTCATCGTTGTAATAGGCGCCCAAAATACCTACATCTCCTACCATTGGATGCAATGATTTTGAATGGGGCCAGCGCCAGAGTGTACCATCCTTTTTAGTTCCCTGCCCGTATTTCGTCATGGTTTCCACCGGAATGCCCACAAAACTGTCGTACGGACACCGTTTTCTTCCGTCGGGATTGCCGCACGGAATAATGATTACCCGGCACTGGTCAATGTAATTTTTCAACTCCGGCCACGCTTTTCCCCGGTAATCTTCACCTGTTTCTGCCACACGAAGCAGGTTTATCAATCCCACAACTCCTTCCGGTTCCTGTCCGTGCACCGGGCCGATAAAATACACTACGGGTTTTGTGTGTTCATCTTTCCGTGCATGGTAAACCGGGTTTCGTGCACCAACCGCAGAGTTATAGTTTGCCTGCGACCGAAAATCTTCCTTTTCTCCGTAAAAAACAGCATAGACCGGTAGTCCTCCGGGAGAAGTGGCAATTATTTCGGCTTTTCCGGTTTTCAGGTCAGCAATTTCAGTTTCAATATCGGAAAGTTTCGATTTGTAAAAATCAGGAATATCCGTTTTTTGCGGCGGGTCGCCGGGTTCTATGGGCAACTGAGAAAATGCATTCCAGGAAAACATCACAAGAATTGAAAGCAATAAAGATTTCGGAAGTATATTTTTCATTTCCATAACTCAATTTTTAAAATCCTGAAGTTAGTGATTAAAACTCCACCACCAATTTCCCTTCAGCTTTTTTCAGTTCAATTTCTTTGGTTTTTCCGTCAACTGTAATTTTGTATTTCCCGTAAAAAGCAGGAACTGATATCTCACTATTATTGTTTCCGTAAACATTGACATTCGTCCACCACTCATCAAAAATTAAAAATTGATACGCTTCACCAGCCGGTGTGGGCGACCAGTCGCGTTTGTAAAGCGACGATTGCGGAATCCAGTTGGCCCCTTCCCAGAAGCCCCACATCAAAATACCGTCAACGGCCGGATGGGCGAAACAAATTTTATAGTAATCCACCAAATCCTTTGCTTTTTGCTGCTCTTCTTCAGCTGTCATTTTTAAATCGCGGTTTTGGTAATATTTTGAGCGCTGCCCGGGCATGTTAAATTCCGTTACTTTTATGGGAAGGTTAAACTTAGCCAGCGAGTCGAGCGAACGTTTAAGCTCGCCCCGATCGAACGATTCGGCATGAAGGTGCCCCTGAACGCCAATTCCGGCAATGGGAACGCCCTGTGCAAGCAACCCGCGGATGTGTACCATGTATTCGTCCAGTTTATTCCCGGTTAGAATATCGTAGTCATTCAGATAAAGTTTAATCTCCGGATCGCCGTTTCGCGCCCATTCCGCCATTTTTTTGGTAATGTCAGGCCCCAGACGGTTTTCGTAATAGTTGCCGTGAATCATTTCATTGTTCAGATCATATTCTGCAAAACGGCCTTTATAGCGGGCAGTCACCGTTTCGGCACGCTTTTTTAAAGTTGTTTCCAGTTCTTCATCCGAAAGTTCTTTTACCCAGGGTTGAATAAACTGTTCGATACCCCAAAACAGGTTGTGCGCCCGCAGTGGCATGTTGTTTTCTTCGGTCCATTCCAGCATGGCATCCACCAACGAATAATTCACTTCGCCTTTTTGCCGTTCCATTCCCGGCCATTTCACTGCATTTTCAGTTACCGCTGAATTAAAATTTTGCAGGAAAATCTGTTTGTACATTTTCACATCTTCCTCTGATGCCCTGCCATTAAAAATCCCATCGCCGATGGCGCATCCAAACAAAAATTCGTGTTCCTGTTGTTCAACCCGAATTTTGGCACCTGGCTTTGCCTTAATAATAATTTCTCCTTTTCGGTGTTCATCTATCGATTTTTCAAGATCATCCACCTGAGCGGTTGCCGGCAAAAAAAATGAAATGAACAGGAAAATTATCAAAAACGGAAATGCATTCTTTTCACTTACTGAATTTACAAATGATTTCATAGTTTTTTTAATTTGTTTTCACCAATTTGTAATCATCCATTGTCACAAAAAAATCGTTCATAATCCCATAAATATCGAACCATTCCCAGAGGGTTATTTTTCGGGGATTGTTGGGCCGTTCCACCCAGTTTCGGTTTACATAAACGGGCGCCGGAATTTCGCGGGTTTCGGCCCATCCCGGATTTTTCACCACCGCCACTGCCGCCATATCGAACAGCGCCCTGCCCGGAGGATCGCCCCACATGCCGTATTGTTCAAACAGGTTAACGGAATAGGCGCCAAAATTGGTGAATTCGCCTCCATGCCGACCGGTAACCGATGTTTTTACCTGAGGACCCTTACCGGGCATACGGTGTAAAATCTGGTCTTTGGAAACCATCACGGCTGCCGTTCCCGAGGGTTTTCCGCCGCGCACGGTAACAATTTCGAAAGGTACATCCACGTCCAAAATGTAGTTCATCGATGCAATATCCCAATCCTGGTTGTGTTCGCCTGGCTCAGGGTAATTGGAGCCCAGCCATACGATTCGCACGTTTTTGGCAATACCAGGTTCTTTCATCAGCGCCAGGGCAATGTTGGTAAGTTTTCCCACCGGAAGCAACACCAGCTTTTGATTACGCTTTTTCATGGCCTGCTCAATAATAAAATCCACAGCTTCGTGTCCGTCGAACTCGGGTTCGCCAATATGATTTTTAATGTCATCGAAAGATCCGTTGGCACCGGTTTTAAGCGGAATTTTACCATAAAAATTACCACAAAGCTGCATCACCCGTTTGGCTTCTTCGTAGTGGTCACTCACATCCGAGTCGTCGGAATAGCCCGTTGGTGCGCTGGTGGCATTTACTGTAACACCCTCCACCCTAAAGTGATCACCGCTAAAAAGCAGGTAAGCCAGTGCATGCTGGTCGTCCACCTCGTTGTTGGCATCGGTGTCGAAAATAACCGGGATTTTTGAACTTTCTGCCAAATTACATCCGCCGATTAATACAGCCAACATCAATAACGACGGTAATAATCCTTTTCGTAGAACCGTTTTCAAACTTATTCTTTTCATTCCTATTCAATTTACAATTCATTCACTATTGTTCAAAATAAACCCTGGTCCCCGGATCATTGGTGGAATATACCAGCAAATCTCCTGCTTCTATCCGGTATCCGTCGGGAATATTCCGGGCTTTCAGGGTGACGGTATGTTTCCCTTCCGGCAGGTCGTACTTCCAGGAAATTTCGTGCCGGCGCACCAGCCATTGGGTAGGTAGTTTGGCTGTTTCAAGCAATTGTCCGTCAGCAAAAACATCCAGTTCAAGAACTGCTTCAGGTAAACTTCCTTCTTTGGCAGCCCGCCCGCCAACTACAAAACCTGAGCCTTCTATTTCGAAGGAAATTTCGGAATTTTGCCGGGTAATTTGTTTACCAATTCTTCTGCATTCGGTTGGAAAAAGTCCTTCGAAACCCACCTCCAGCGGAACAGTTTGCGGCGTCTGGTACTGCATCAGAAAACCATCACCTTCTTCGCTTCCTCCGTTTCTTTTTATCATTTCCGAAGCATGGCTAAAACCGATATCATACACTTTATTCAGCGACATATCGGTATATTGAAAATCCAAATCCTCCACTTTATCGATTCCCTGTTTCCAGTAATCCGGAATATTGTTATAGCCAATCATGGTACCTAAAATACCGGCTGCATTAGCCGGGTTACAGTCGGAATCGTATCCGCACCGGGTACTGATATCCACGGTTACCCCGAAATCGCCTTTCCCGTATAGCAACCCGATTACAATGTAAGCTGCGTTAATTTTGGCATCGATGTTAAACGGGCGAAACACCCCGTCGGGGCAACCTTTGTCGAAGGTCCATTTTTTCTGGGCTTCAAACCAGGCCGATTTCCAGTCATCGGGATTTTGCCTGTACAATTGAATGACATCGGCAATACACCGATAAAATTCACTCTGGGGAGGGATGGTTTTCAGGGCTTCTTCCACAACAAACTCCATATCGTCGTAAACAAACGCCAGTGCATACATGGCAGCCACATAAATTCCGCCATAAACGCCGTCGCCATAATTCATAATGTGGCCAATACGCCACCCGATATCAGCAGCAGCATTTGGCATTCCAGGCGCCATCAGTCCTGCAAAATCGGCTTCAATCTGAAAGTCGATGTCATCGGCATGCGGATTGTTTTTCCAGTGACCGGAAGCCGGCGGCATTATACCGTTCAGAATATTGTAACGCGCAGCCTGATTGGCGTGCCAGAGCGGATATTCAGCTTTTGCAAAAGCCAGTGCGTGAAGCGAATCGGGTGCATCGAGACCATAAGTTTCAAATACATCCACAAAGGTTAAATCCATATACACATCGTCATACAATCCGGGCGCATTTTCGTAGTACCACAACATGCGGGAGTCGTCCCACGGAATGGGAACATGGTCGCCAATCATGGTACCGTTCCACTGAAATTCAGTGGGCCCGCCATACGTGCATCCAATCACCTGCCCGGCCCAGCCTCCTTTTATTTTATCCTGCAAATCACTTTTTGAAATTTTCACCGTTTCGCCGTCAGCAAAAAAAATTTTTTCTTTTTCACTTGTATGATTATGGCATCCTGCCACAATGAAAATAAATGTCAATGAATAAATAAATGTTCTCATTTTTTTTGGTATTAGGTTTCTATTCTGTACTAAAACTGAAATTTCCGAATTTCATTCAGCGTAGGCGCAGAAGGCTGGGCACCCATCCGGGTAACCGAAATAGCCGCCGCCCGCTGGGCAAAGTCAACTGCCTCAGTTAAATCCTTCCCTTCGGCCAGCACTGCTGCAATCGCCCCGTTAAATACATCGCCGGCGGCGGTGGTATCCACCACATTCACTTTGTACCCCCGAAAAATTCGCTCAAAATCAAAGGTTTTTAAATAAACACCTTTGCTGCCCAACGTTAAAATAACAGTGGTACCACTTTTCTCAAAAATCTCATTTGCCATTTCCAGGATATCTGTTTCAGAAAAATCCTTTCGGGAAGTAATAATGGCTGCTTCGGTTTCATTGGGGGAAATAATCGTTACTTTGCTCAGTAAGCTATCGGGAATGGCAGCACCGGGAGCGGGATTCAGTATAAACGGAATACCGTTGGCATGGGCTATCTCTGCTGCAGCTTCTATAGTTTCCATGGGAACTTCCAACTGCGCCAGCACCATTTTCGCCCCTTCAAAAACAGCTTCAAATCCAAAAATATCTTCCGGAAACAACCAGTTGTTTGCACCGGGCGCAACAGCAATACTGTTTTCGCCGTCAGCGGCCACATTTATTAGAGCAATACCTGAATGAATACCTGGCTGAACTTTTATGCACGAAGTATCAATTCCTTCGTTCCTGTAATTTTCGACTGATTGCTTTCCAAACGAGTCATCGGAAACGCAGGCTATAAAAATGACATCGGCGCCGGCCCGCGCAGCAGCCACAGCCTGGTTTGCTCCTTTCCCGCCGGGAATGGTCATAAATTCCGTTCCCAGAATGGTTTCACCGGGTGCCGGAATATGCGGCACTTTTACCACCATATCGGTATTGGAACTTCCAACTACAACAATTTTTGGTTTTTCCATATCTTTTCAATACAACCGTGCAACAATAATCATGGCCAGGCCAACAACAAAAAACAGAAACATGGCAGTCAGCAAACCGTTAACACCTTTTGCGCCTTTAAATTCTTTCCAGATAAAAACGCCCCAAAGGGCTGAAACTAAAGTTGCTCCCTGCCCGAGCCCGTAAGAAATAGCGTAACCTGCCTGTTCAGCAGCAATGATATTCACAACTGTTCCAAGCCCCCAGATCACTCCACCCAAAATTCCAATCAAATGAAGTTTGGTATCGCCCTTTTTGAAATAATCGCGATAAGTAACCTTTTCCCCCGCAATTGGTTTATACATAAAAATGGTATTCCATAAAAAGTTTGAAACGAACAACCCGATGGCCATAATCACCGAGGCCGTGTAGGGAGTAAGCTTTCCTGCTGCAGGACTGACGAAATTATCCGCCATGGAAGCGGCAACAAAGTAATACCAGAATCCCATCAGCACTCCGGCAGCGAGCGAAATCATAATTCCTTTGGTTTTGCTGGCGGTTTGAGATGGTAGTTTTCGGTAAGCCATTGCACTGAGAATAATGGCCAAAACCACAAAAACCACTCCAATAAAAAGGATGAGCGGGTTCCCGACAGGCGTCCGGATATAATTCACAATGACACCCAAAGCCAGCGCCAGTCCGATGCCAATCGGAAATGCAACCGACATACCGGCAATGGCAATGGCTGCCACCAGCAGGATATTGGCAATGTTAAAAACCACTCCGCCCAGAAACGCGGAAATCAGCGATTTTCCGTCGGCCTGTGCCAAATCGGTCAGGAAACTGCGACCTTCAGTGCCGGCGCTTCCGGCAGTGAATGCCAATACAAGCGCAAGCAACAAAACCCCGATGGCATAGTCCCAGTAAAACAACTGAAACGGCCAGTGTTTCTGGGCCAGTTTTTGGGTATTGGCCCACGAACCCCAGCATAACATGGTGATAAAAGCCAGAAAAACTGCCACACCGTAAGAATGAATAACTACCATAGCTTAAAAGTTTTTAGTTCGAAATATTTATTTTTTTTACAGATTCACGGAAAATCATGCGAGGTTGAAGCATCAGGTTGTCAATCTTTTTTGAAGTACCCTCATTAATCATTTTCAACAGAAAATCAAATGCCAGCCGGCCGATTTTCTCGCGGGGCTGTTCCACTGTAGTCATGGGGCAGGCCAAAAAAGCAGAGTAAGGTTGTTCATCGAACGACACAATTGAAATATCGTCCGGCACGGTTAATCCTGCCTCTTTTAACGCACGGAGCGTTCCCAGTGAGATCAGATTGCTGAGGGCAAAAATAGCCGTAGGGCGATTGGTTAATGCAAGAACTTTTTGGGTTTGAATGTACCCGTTTTTTTCGCCAAAATCGATCCCCAAAATCAATGCCTCATCTACTTCAAGGTTGTTTTTTTGTAAAACCTCCTTGTAACCCCTCACCCGTTCGTTGTTGGCCGAAATACCATTTATTCCCTGGATGCAGGCAATCCGGCGATGTCCCATTTCTATGAGGTGTTGCACCGCCAAAAATGCTCCGGTATAATTGTCGGTGGTTACAAACGGCAGGTTCGCATCCGGAAAATACCGGTCGATGACCACAACCGGAATGCCTTGTTCCTGAATTTCTGTCACATGTTTACTGCTTTTTCCGGTGGGTGCAATTATTATTCCGTCCACTTTCCTTCCGGTAAGCAATTGCAGCAATTCAGCTTCTGTATTTATATCATCCAGGCTGTCACTAAGAATAATGGAATAACCGCTTTTATGTGCTTCCATTTCAATGGTTTTTGCAATCGATCCAAAATAAGGATTTGCAATGTCAGGAATAATCAGCCCAATGGTTTCGGTCTTTTCCAGTTTGAGGCCGCGGGCAATCCGGTTGGGCGAATAGTGATATTTTCGTGCAGCCTCCAGCACTTTCCGTCTGGTTGATTTGCTAATCCGGAATTTTTCTGATTTTCCGTTTAGTACACGTGAAACTGTGGTTACAGACACTCCAAGTTTACCTGCCAGCTCTTTGATATTGTTTACCTTTTTTTCCATCGATTCAGCATACAAATATTCATAATTATTTTGAGTTGCACAATCGTTTGTGCAGATTTTTTAAAAAAATGGTGGCAAATCATTTTATTTTGCACATAAGTTTATTATATTTGTGTATTAAAATTTCAATCAAATTAAAAAGGAGGTTATCATGCCAGGATTTAACAGAACAGGACCAACAGGCGCCGGACCTATGACGGGAAGGCAGCTTGGCAGATGCACAGGGAATGAAACAGATTTTCCCGAAAGAGGATTCAGAAAATTTGGCCGCGGATTCCGTGGAGGTTTTGGTCGCGGACGTGGCAGAGGATTGGGTTT
>CAZXHP010000011.1:41028-45398 GCA_964639655.1 uncultured Mariniphaga sp. | reverse complement strand
TCTTCACAGAATAAATATCTTTGCGCCCTTACACCTGAATTGATTAAACTTTTTTCTGAGATGAGAATAATTGTTTTGCTGGTACTGGTCTTATTTTGTGTTTCCGCACCGGCCAGTCCTTTTCAAAAGCCGAAAAACGATACGATTCCCGGTACCTTCAACAAAAATTTTGTATATCATGTAAAAAAAATGCAGGGCGAAATCAGCATCGACGGGGTGATTGACGAACCTGACTGGCAGGCTGCTGACAAGGCAGATGATTTTTACAAAGTGCTGCCCGTCGATACAGGTTTTGCCACCCAGCCGTCAGAAATTCTGGTCACCTACGACGACAAAGCGCTTTACATGGCCCAGATTTTCTACGACACCATTCCCGGAAAACGAATTATGGAATCGTACCGTCGCGATTTTGCTTTTGGCAACAACGACAACCTGCTGGTTTTTTTCGACACATTTCTCGACCAAACCAACGGCTTTTCGTTTGGCGTTTCGGCCTCTGGCGCTAAATGGGACGGCACCATGAGCGACGGATCGGCTGTAAACCTCGACTGGGACTGCAAATGGGAGTCGAAAACCCAACATTACGACGACCGATGGGTCACCGAAATGCGTATTCCGTTCAAATCGATACGCTATCCGTCGGGAAGCCAAAAATGGTACGCCAATTTCAGCCGGCTGGATTTGAAAGCCAATGAAAAATCGAGCTGGGCGCCCGTTCCCCGGCAATTTCCCACTGCTTCGCTGGCCCATACAGGTGTGATAAATTTTGAAGAACCGCTTCCCAAATCGAAAATGATGTTTTCGCTCATCCCCTATGTTTTCGGAAGTTATTCCAATAATTTTGAAACAGCTACGGGCGATGTATGGAAAAAGGATTTCGGATTCGATGCCAAAATCGGTTTTTCCTCGTCGATGAACCTCGACCTTACTTATAACCCCGATTTTGCGCAGGTTGAAGTGGATCAGCAGGTGACGAATATCGATCGGTTCGAACTGTTTTTCCCCGAGAAACGCCAGTTTTTCTTGGAAAACAGCGACCTCTTTTCGGGCTTTGGCGATGGCAACATTAACCCTTTTTTTTCGCGAAGAATCGGGTTGGATGCCCCGGTGCTCGCGGGTGCCCGCCTGAGCGGAAAAATCGGCAACAACTGGCGGGTGGGTTTTATGAATATGGCCACACAGGAAACAAGCAACTTCCTCGCCCGGAATTTTACAGTGGCATCGGTACAAAAAAAGGTATTTGCGCGCTCCAACTTCGGATTCATTTTGGTGAATAAAGAATACATTAATCAACCGGCAGACACCACCATGTACAACCGGATAGCCGGTTTCGATTACAACCTGGCCAGTAAAGACAATATCTGGAACGGAAAATTTTTCTACCACCGCTCATTTCAGCCCGGGAACCCGGACAAACAGTTTGCGCAAAGTTTTGGACTTGCTTACAACACCAAAAACCTTCAGCTTGAAATTATTCAGCGCTCGGTAGGCAAAAATTACAGAGCCGAAACAGGATACGTTCCACGCACCGGTTACAACTTCATCAGCCCGGAAGCCTCTTACCTGTTTGTGCCAAACAAACGTATTGTCAGTCATGGTGTTTCACTGGACTTTATGTATTATTTCAATCCCGATTTCCATAAAATTGACCACGAGAATACAATCAGTTACCAATTCGAATTTCAAAACCGCTCGCAACTGGTAATGGGTTATAAAGATTTTTTTGTGGAACTGCAGCATGATTTCGACCCCACACACAGAAGCGGAAGTATGCTTCCCGCCGGCTCGAAATACAATTACGGCGGCGCTTTTATCAACTTCTTTTCCACCCGAAAAACGCTGTTTAACTGGACTGCCGAAATAGCAAAAGGCACATTTTACACCGGAAACATTCAATACATTACCGGCGAATTGGGTTACCGGTATCAACCCTATGTTAACGTTGCAGTAAATTTCAATTATACCGACATGGAACTGGGACAATCCTTTGAGCACACCAAAATGTGGCTTTTAGGTCCCAAAGTAGATGTTACATTTACCGACAAATTGTTCTGGACCACCTTTGTGCAATACAACGAACAAATTGACAACATGAACATCAACATGCGGCTGCAGTGGCGCTACCAACCGGTTTCCGACTTTTTTATTGTTTACACCGACAATTACATTCCGGGAAGCTGGAACGCGCGAAACCGGGCGCTGGTGCTTAAACTCACGTACTGGTTGAACTAACAAATGCTTTACCAAAATGTTAAACCGGAATCGACAGAGTTTTTTAATTTTAAACCTTAATAAAATCGACTATCTTTGCGCTTCTTAAAAAAATTGTATTTTGTCCGATTATTTAAAATAAAGTAATAAACTCATATTCAAAATGAAAGTAACAGTAGTTGGAGCCGGAAATGTTGGAGCAACCTGCGCACAGATTGTTGCCGAAAAAAACATCGTTAAGGAAGTTGTTCTTGTCGATATCAAAGAAGGTATTTCGGAAGGAAAAGCACTCGATTTGTGGCAAACCGCCCCTGTGAATTATTACGACACACGACTGGTTGGTTCGACCAACGATTACTCGAAAACTGCCAATTCTGAAGTGGTGGTCATTACTTCCGGCGTTCCGCGTAAACCCGGAATGAGCCGCGACGACCTCATTTCCATCAATGCCGGTATTGTAAAAAGTGTTACCGAAAATGTGGTAAAATATTCGCCCAAAGCCAAAATAATTATCGTTTCCAATCCGCTCGACGTAATGACTTATGCAGCTTACGTTACCGCTAAAAAACCAAAAAACGAAGTGATGGGTATGGCCGGAATCCTGGACACTGCCCGCTACCGCGCATTTTTGGCAGAGGCACTCGACGTTTCTCCGCGCGACATTCAGGCACTGCTTATGGGCGGTCACGGCGACACCATGGTTCCACTGCCGCGTTACACCACTGTTTCAGGTATTCCTGTTACCGAACTGATTGACGAAGAAAAACTGAATGCGATTGTTGAACGCACCAAAAAAGGCGGTGGCGAACTGGTTAATCTGATGGGAACCTCGGCCTGGTATGCGCCCGGTTCGGCAGCAGCACAAATGGTTGAATCCATTGTTATGGACCAGAAACGTATTTTCCCCTGCTGCGTGAAACTGGAAGGCGAATATGGCCTGAACGACATGTTTGTGGGCTCACCGGTTAAACTGGGCAAAAACGGCGTGGAACAGGTTATTGAAGTAGCCCTGAACGACGATGAGAAAAAACTGCTGCACGATTCGGCAACCGCTGTTAAAGGTGTAATGGACGTGCTCGATGGAATGAATATTCTATAATTTCCGTAACGTAAAAAATCAAAAATATAATTTATAATTCGAACGGCTGGTTCTGCGGAATCAGCCGTTTTTTATTTTACTTTGGAACATGAAAATAAAAATTCCTTTACAGATTGTTGAACTGGAAGACGACAATTTCCACCTTGTTGTTCAGTCGGTTTTCAACGACAAATCAACCGGGTTTTGGGTGGTTGACACCGGAGCTTCCAAAACCGTTTTCGATAAAAACCTGAATAACCTTTACACGTCGGAAGAAGAGAGCTCCGACCAGTTGCACACTGCCGGAATTGGCGAAAAACCAATTGAAACCACCATCGCTTTTCTGAACACTTTTTCGCTGGGGAAACTAAAGGTAGAAAACCTGAAAGCGGCTTTGCTCGATTTAACACATATTAATAACCTTTACGCCAAAGCCACCCGTCTTAGTATTTGCGGACTGATTGGCGGTGATTTTTTAATGAAACATCAGGCTGAAATAGATTACCGAAAAAAAATAATGGTTTTGCACCGCAAAAAATGATTCATTTTTCCTGAATTCCCTTTTTGCAAACCTGAACTATTTCGGTATATTTGCCCCGCAAAATTTGTAACCGGGTGAAACGAGTATGGTCTGGCGAACACAAAAGTGTATGAATAAATTGTCCATACGAGTTCCATGGGTGCCGAAGTACAGCTATTTTTTTAGCATCATACATTATTGGAATTCAAAATATTAATTGTAATTCTTTCGAATGAAACTCAAACTGAAAATATCGAAAAAAAGGCTCGTTCAGTTTCTGCTTTTTGCGGTATTAACCGGCGTTGCATTTCTTTTCGATAAGTATTTTGAAAACCATCCCGAAACGCTGGACGAACTTCAAACCCAAAACGAAGAGAGCACCGGCGACCACGGTACAATTTATCTTTTTACGCAATCGAACACCCTGAGCGCAAAAACGTCAGCCTCAAGAATATCCGATCGCAAACTATTCGACCAGTTACACAACAAATTTATTCAGAAGTGCCACCAGGTGCATAATCACCGGGTATTAAAAACAAAGCCGGAAGCGCTGAAACAGCC
>CAZXHP010000011.1:38541-40928 GCA_964639655.1 uncultured Mariniphaga sp. | reverse complement strand
GAAAAAACAGCCCGGGAATACGCCCAGGGCGATCCGGTCAAGGAGTTTAATTACCTCGATTCCATTTCGGGCGAAGAGGTTTACAACTTTTTAGGGTTGAAAAAATTCACTTTTAAAGAAGTGAAAGAACTGGAACTGAACCTTGGTCTCGACCTTAGAGGTGGGATGAACGTAACACTCGAGGTTGCCGTTGACGATCTGATCAGGGCATTGTCGAATTACAACAACGACGAAACTTTTAACGCAGCAATAAATCGTGCGAAAGTGATGCAGCGTGGAAGTCAGGAAGATTTTGTTACGTTGTTCGGACAGGCCTTCCAGGAAATCGATCCCAATGCGCGTCTGGCTTCTGTTTTTCTTACGCTGGAACTGCGCGAAAAAATTAACATTAACACCACCAATGCAGAAGTGCTCGATGTTATCAGGAATGAAACCGAGGCAGCTATCGACAATGCATTTAACATTATCCGCACTCGTATCGACCGTTTTGGAGTTGCACAGCCCAACATTCAGCAATTGCAAACCAAAGGCCGCATTCTGGTTGAATTACCCGGCGTAAAAGACCAGAACAGGGTGCGTAACCTCTTGCAGGGAACTGCGACGCTCGAGTTCTGGGAAACTTTCGAAAACCAGGAAGTTTATCAATATCTGCTTCAGGCCAACCAAAGGCTGAGAGAACTGCAACAGGCAAACAATACCAACGGCGAAAATGCTGACACGGAAGTCTCCGAAACAGAATCTCAGGAAAATGAAGCGGTTGCAGAACAGGATACAACTGAAGAAAGTTCATTACTTTCGGAACTGGAAGCCGCAACAGATACTACTGAAGGGGGCCTCGACAATCTGGAAGAGTTCCGTGAAGAATTTCCGCTTTTTGCATTGCTTAATCCAAGTACCGACCAACAGGGGCAGTTATTTCCCGGTCCGGCCATCGGCATTGCACATGCGCGCGATACTTCAAAAGTGAACGAATACCTGAACAGACAGCAAATAAGAAACATCTTTCCACGAGATATGAAATTTCGCTGGACAGCCAATTCGGTGGACGAAGCCGGCAATTATTACCGGCTGATTGCGTTAAAAGCCAACACCCGCGACGGCAGACCTCCGCTTACCGGTGATGTGATTACCGACGCCCGTCAGGATTTCGATCAGATGGGGTCGAATCCTGAGGTTTCGATGAGCATGAACAGTGAAGGGGCCAAAACCTGGCAACGCCTCACTAAAGAAAACATTGGAAAATCGATTGCCATTGTACTGGATGGTTATGTACGCTCCTTCCCTACTGTTCAAAATGAAATTTCGGGCGGGCGGTCGAGCATTACAGGGCTGGAAAGCATCGAGGAAGCCAAAGACCTTGCCAACATCCTGAAATCGGGGAAAATGCCGGCTCCGGCACGAATTATCCAGGAAGAAATTGTAGGTCCGTCACTCGGACAGGAAGCCATCAACAGCGGGATGTATTCATTTTTAATTGCCTTTGTCCTCGTACTGATGTACATGCTTTTCTTCTATAGCCGCAACGCAGGTTTATCGGCCAACGTGGCGCTGATTGCCAACGTATTTTTTGTTATCGGTATTCTGGCTTCGCTGGGTGCTACCCTTACCCTTCCCGGCATTGCAGGTATTGTACTTACCATCGGGATGTCGGTTGACGCCAACGTGCTGATTTACGAACGTGTTCAGGAAGAACTCCGGGCAGGTAAAGGCATTAAACTGGCAATTTCCGACGGGTATAAAAACGCTTATTCGGCCATTATCGACGGCCAGGTGACCACGCTGCTTACCGGTATTGTGCTGTATGTATTTGGGTCGGGACCAATCAAAGGTTTTGCCACAACACTCATTATTGGTATTCTCACCTCGTTGTTCAGCGCTATTTTTATTACCCGCCTTATTTTTGAGTGGAAACTGAAACGCAGCAAAAAAATCCTGTTCTCCTCAAAAATTACGGAAGGTTGGTTGCGCCACACTTCAATTAAGTTTCTGGAGAAAAGAAAAATCGCTTACTTTGTTTCAGGCGCACTTATTCTGCTTTCCGTCGGATCGCTTGCAGTGCGTGGATTGAGCTACGGCATCGACTTTAAAGGAGGCCGCACCTACGTTGTCCGCCTCGACCAGGATGTACAGGTTGCCGATGTTCAGGAAGCTTTGGCTGTTCCTTTTGGTACAGCACCCGAGGTAAAAACTTTTGGCGCCGACAACCAGGTTCGGATTACGACTACCTATAAAATTGAAGACGACAGTGAAAATGTGGACAATGAGGTGGAAGAATTGCTGATGAAAGGACTTCAGGACGCCAACATGCTCGACAAAGGAGTTACCCTGGAAGAATTCACCGACAATTATCAGCTCAGCTCACAAAAAGTAGGTCCAACTATTTCGGC
>CAZXHP010000011.1:10936-38441 GCA_964639655.1 uncultured Mariniphaga sp. | reverse complement strand
GTATTCGACCGCATCAGGGAATACCTGAAACTGCACCCGAAACGGAAACGCGAACAGAATGTGGATGAAGCCATTAACGGTACGTTGCGCCGTACCTTCAGTACCTCACTTTCTACTTTTGTGGTATTGCTGGCCATTTTCCTGTTTGGCGGAGCTACTATTCGCGGATTTACATTTGCATTGCTGGTTGGAGTAGTTGTTGGTACCTATTCTTCCATTTTTGTAGCTACCCCAATTGCTTACGAATTCCAGAAAAAATTGGCAAAAGTTGTTGCCAAACGCAAATAAAGTATTTTCAAAACAGACCTTAATCAATAGCCTTGCATCTTGCAGGGCTATTGTTTTTTTATTGACGTATCCTGTATATTTGCCGGTGTCAATTTGTATATTTGTGGGCTAAAATAAAACAAGAATGAATCACATATTATTCATAAGCGGAGGAGAACTGGTTTTGGTTATGCTGCTGGCACTGCTGTTTTTTGGAGCAAAAGCCATACCCGACATTGCCAAAACCCTGGGAAAAGGAATGCGCGAATTTAAAAAAGCCACCAACGAAATTAAGCGTGAATTTGACGAGCATACTTCTGATATTAAAAGAGATATAAACGACGTAAAATCAACCGTAAACCGTGAAACCAACAAAATAAAACATGATTTGGACGAAGTTTCATCCACCGTCGACAAAGAAACCGAACAGATAAGAAAAGATATTGAAGATGCTTCAAATCCAATAGAAAAAACTGCTGAAAGCAAAAAAGAGATTAAAGACCACCCGGAAGATTAACCAAATCGACAACTTTTGATAAAAGCCGAAAACATAAAAAAATCGTTCGGAGCCCTTCAGGTTTTAAAAGGGATTAACCTCGAAATTCCGTTTGGAAGAATTTATTCCATTGTTGGTGCCAGCGGTGCCGGAAAAACAACCCTGCTTCAGATTATGGGTACCCTGAGTAAACCCGACAGCGGAACCATTTATTACAACAATAAAAATATTTCAAAACTTTCGGAAAAAGAACTGGCTGCTTTCCGGAACCGCGAAATCGGATTTGTTTTTCAGTTTCACCACCTGTTACCAGAATTTACCGCCATCGAGAATGTTTGTATTCCGGCATATATTGCGCGGCGTTCAAAAACAGAAACCGAAAAAGAAGCTTTGCGGTTGCTCCATTACCTGGGGTTAAAAGATCGCATCCACCACAAACCGGCTGAACTCTCGGGCGGCGAAAAACAGCGTGTTGCAGTGGCCAGGGCATTAATCAACAAACCTTCGGTGGTACTGGCCGACGAACCGTCAGGGAACCTCGATTCCGCTAACCGCGAAGAACTGCACGACCTGTTGTTTCAACTTCGCGACGATTTGGGACAAACCTTTGTTATTGTGACCCACGACGACCATTTTGCCGAACGTTCGGATAAAATCATTCATATTAAAGACGGGATAATCGATGGTGTTTCCGCCTGAAAAAACAGAAAATTAAAAAAAATTTTTATACGTTAAACTTTGCTTTTTTCAGGAACTACAATGAAACAAACTGAAATTAAAGAATTTCTGGATGAAAAAGCGGAGAAGTTTAATCGCCCGGTTTTTATTGAAACCGATCCGATTCAGGTACCCAAATTATTCAGTCAAAAAGAAAACATTGAAATTGCGGCATTTTTAACCGCCGCCATTTCGTGGGGAAGCCGGCCCGCCATCATAAAAAGTGCCCTCCGGTTAATGCAGCTGATGGACAACCGCCCCTATGATTTTATCACTCAAAATTCCGGGAAGAAGCTGGAACATCTGGAATCTTTTGTTCACCGCACATTTAACGGACAAGACTGCATTTATTTTGCCCGTTCGTTAAAAAACATTTACCAAAACCACGGAGGTTTGCAGCAGGTGTTTACAGCAGGTTTCAGCAAGGGAAATTCAGTAAAAGAAGCGCTTGCACATTTTTACACGGTATTTTTTGAATTACCGGGTGCACGCACGCGTAAACACATTGCCAACGTAGAACGCGGCGCGGCTGCAAAAAGGTTGAACATGTTTTTGAGATGGCTGGTTCGTGACGACAATTGCGGAGTGGATTTCGGATTGTGGAAAGGAATTCCTGCATCGGCATTGATGCTGCCCCTGGATGTGCACACCGGAAATGTGGCCCGAAAACTCGGGCTTTTGCAGCGAAAACAAAATGACTGGAAAGCCGTGGAGGAAGTTACAGGAGTACTGTGTAAATTTGACCCGCAGGATCCGGTGAAGTATGATTTTGCACTTTTCGGGCTGGGCATTTTCGAAAAATTTTAAGATGGGAAGAAATAACTGGTTTCAGTTCAAACAATTTAAAATTATTCAGGAACGGACTGCCATGAAGGTGGGCACCGACGGTGTTTTGCTGGGTGCCTGGGTCGATGTTTCCCGGGCCAAATCGATTTTGGATATCGGCGCCGGAACCGGCGTCATTTCAGTGATGATGGCACAGCGCACCGGTGCAGGCGCCGCAATAACTGGTCTCGAAATCGAAAAAAATGCGGCTACAGAAGCAACAGAAAACGCCCGAAATTCAAGGTGGAATAATCGCATCCTCATCCAACACATCTCTTTTCAGAAATTTGCAGAAAAATGTTCTGAACAGTTTGATCTCGTTGTTTCCAATCCGCCCTTTTTTACAAACAGTCAAAAGTCGAAAAACGAATCGCTGGCCATAGCCCGGCACAACCACCTGCTCCCCCTCTCCGATTTAGTGAAAATTTCTGCCAGACTATTGGCTCCAAACGGAAAACTTGCCGTTATTCTCCCTGTAAACCAGGCCCGTGAATTTACAGAGCAATGCAACAACGAAAAACTCTTTGTTCAGCGTTTAACCGAAGTGCGGCCCAACAACGTGAAAGCACCTCACCGTTACCTCATGGAATTTGGACAAAAAAAATGCACGGCAGAAAAAGAAACCCTTTTTATACATACGGACGACGGCTCGGACTTTACCGAACAATACAAAACGTTAACCCGCGATTTTTACATGGCCTTTTAAGCCAGAAACAAAAACGGGTTGAAAATGCGGTCCATACGGCGAGAAAACTGATGCACTGCTTCAAAATCGACTTTTGACGTGCTTCGCTTAACACGGGCAACCTTTTTTACCAGCATTTTTTCCAGAAAATTCATCCGCCCAAAATCGAAAGCGCCCCCAAAACAGGCGGTAGCTTTGGCTTTTTCGAGCAAAACCTCCGGATAGGCATTCTGCAACTGCTTTTGCGCAGCTTCACCTTCTTCCATGCAGCAGATAAACAGTCCGAGTTCTTTATTTTGCAATTCGGCAAGATGTGTTTGGCAAAATTCTTTAACCCGCTTCTGAATCTGACCTGCATGAATTGAACCGCCGATAATGACGCGGTTAAAACTTTTCAAAGCCGGAACAGCTTCTTTTTTCAAATTCACCGTAGAGACATCTCCTCCCAGGTAGCTTTTCATCTGTTCCGAAATTTTTTCAGTGCAGCCATGATGGGTTGCATAAACGATTAATGTTTTCATGTTTAATTGTTTTTCCGGTTTAAAAAAAATTAATTTTCTGAAATTCTGAATATTGTTGCAAACTATCTGTTTTTTTCCGAACAATTGTGTTAATAATCGGTTAATTCTCTAAAATAACCGGTAAAATAGAATACAAAAAAGTCTCTTATTTTGTATTTGATACTATTTTTGCAATTCTTTTAAAATTTGAAAAATGATGACAATTGATATGAAACCAGAAGTTCAGCTCGACACCAATTATTATAAAGTACAAAATATAAGGAATTTAACCGAGAGCACATTTATTTTGCGGCTCCCTAAAAGCCGGTTTAAATTTGAAGCCGGTCAACATATTTCCCTTTCGATTGCCGGAGATTACCAAAGCCGGGAATACTCCATTTACAGTGCCGAAGAAGCCGATTACCTGGAAGTTTTGGTAAAAGAGGTGGAGGGCGGATATTTCTCGCCCAAACTGAAACACCTTAAAAAAGGCGATTTGGTAGAAATACACGGACCGTTTGGACGTTTTGGGCTCGATACCAAAAAGCGCGATTCTCACCAACATATTTTTATTGCCAGCGGAACCGGCATTGCCCCGTTCCACAGCATGGTAAAAAGTTACCCGGCCCTGGATTACCGGATTATTCACGGGGTGCGCTATGCCGGCGAGGCTTACGACCGCGAAGAATATAAAAACGACCGGTACTTTTTATGTACTTCGCGCGATGAAAAAGGTGATTACAAAGGCAGGCTAACCGGTTATTTAAAAGAAGCCGAATTCGATAAAAATTCCTGCTTTTACCTTTGCGGCAACAGCGATATGATATTCGATGCCATGGAAATTCTGAAGGAAAAAGGATTTAGCCGCGACGACGTGAACGTAGAGGTTTACTTCTAAAATCTTATTTCGAATCGATTTTTTCGCCGTAGGCCAGATCGCCCGCGTCGCCAAGTCCGGGAACAATGTAGGATTTTGGCGTCATTCCTTCATCGATTGCGCCAATCCAAAGTGTT
This sequence comes from uncultured Mariniphaga sp., assembly GCA_964639655.1. Taxonomy (GTDB): domain Bacteria; phylum Bacteroidota; class Bacteroidia; order Bacteroidales; family Prolixibacteraceae; genus Mariniphaga. The sequence continues at coordinate 33,937 of CAZXHP010000011.1, read as the reverse complement.
ACATTTTCCGCGTTAATGGTTTTTAGCATATAATCTACGCCCTGCCGGCTGGCAATAATTGAAACCAGGTGCACATGTGCCGGTTTACCTTTGCTGAACAACGCTTCGTATCCAATTTCCATCGACTTGCCCGAAGCCAGCATCGGGTCGGATAAAATTACCACTTTATCATCCAGCGAAGGAGAAGCCATATATTCAAATTCTATTTCAAAACCACCGTTCTCGGTATATTTCCGAAAGGCGGAAATAAAACAATTCTCGGCCCGGTCGAGTATATTGAGCAGCCCGTTGTGCATGGCAAGCCCGGCCCTTAAAATGGTGGCAAGTACCGGTTGCTTTTCCAGCTTGGGTACACGGGCAACGCCAAGCGGTGTTGTTACATCCACTACAGAAAAGTGCAGTTCTTTACTGATTTCGTAGGCAAACAATTCACCTAACCTGTATAAATTTTCCCGAAACCGCAGCGGATCTTTCTGGATGGACACATCCCTGATTTCTGCCAGATACTGATCGAATATCGAATGGTTATTGCCTAAAATTTTTACTTCCATTTCAACAATGATTTTTTACGGCCAAATTTCCCGGCCCGGAACATGAACAACACGCAAAGTTGCCGGAGTAGCTTATTTCACTCCCGGAACTTTTTGAGCGCAAAAATGCGAAATTTCAGGCAAATAATATTTAAAAAATGGTTTTGGTTTGAAAAGGGTAAAAAAAAAGACCCTGCCCAATAACAGAGTCTATCATTTCATAGCGTTAAAATTAGCCGGTACTTAACCTAAATTAAAGGCTAAAAAGCATTTCGGCACCCCAAAACAGGCCGAAAATAATTGCCACCCCGGCAATTGCACCTGCCGCCAGTGAAAGGATAAGATTTACCGGCAGTTTTTGTTTTTCATCATCAGAACCTGTTGTAATAACAATCTGATTTTGATTCACTTTTGTTTCCATAGTTTTCAATTTTCATTAAAAAAGACTATTTTGTCTTTTGCAAATGTATGAATTATTTCCGGGATATGTTGTACAACATTTTTTTTAACATTTATATTAAGTCTCCATTAACAACTGACTTGCAAGCAATAACGTTTTTTGCATTGGAAAAGTATATCCTCCGTTCTTTTATTTCGTTCGGAAAAAACAAAAGGCCCCGCTTAAGCAGAGCCTTCCCTTTTCATCCATTAACCAATCTATTTCACCAAATCATAAGTAAATTCGTTGTTGTAAGAACTTAACACAACCCGGTAACTTCCCGATTCCAGCTTTGACAAATTGTAACCTGTGGTAATATTAAAATCTCTGCCCAGCTTCGATTCATAAACCAGTCCGTTCTGATTGTAGAAATAAAGTTTCAGATTTTCCTGGTCGAAGTTCAGGTACGACAACTTCAACTCATTGTTTTTAAAATCGAAGTAAGGAGCAAAACGAACCTTTGATTCTCCTACCTTAATTCCGCTTCCGGAAACCTCAAATTCATTAACCACTTTAGTGCCATTTACATTCAGGTTCAAATCATATTTACCATTTTCGAGGTCTTTGAAATCATAAATCTGTTTGAAATCGGTCACAGGTTCGCTGGTTTGTTTGTAATACACCAAATCGCCGTTTTTAGCTTTAATGCTTACTTCAAAAATTGCCGGGTTTTCGTTGGTTACTGAAACGATTGCCTGCTCCGAATTGATCGGTATAACATTCATTTTCGGTTTTTCAACTGCGGTTGCAAATGTTGCTACTGCTAATCCGGCTACTGCAAATGCTAATTTAATTGTTTTCATGTTTTGTCAATTTTAATTGTTTAACTGTTCTTGTTTCATTATAACTTTTGTCATCTGTTTATCATTAAATGACTCTGCAAACATAAAACCTTTTTCAAAATTATGCTGTAAAACATATGTTAAAAGTACGTCAAATAAATGTAAATTTAACAACTATCATATTAAATGAATGTATTCAAAAATGTAAACTGTTATCTGTCAATATTTTAATAAAAGATTTGTCGCTTTAACAATTATCGTGCCTAAATTTAGCATTATATGTTAAATTATTTTTACTTATTTTCGCAAAAAATAAATTATGGACATTAGAATACTCCAATTGCTTGAGGGAGCAAAAATTGCGACCGGATTAACCGTAATAATCGATGTTTTCAGGGCATTTTCAACTGCGTGTTATGCCATGAACAATGGCGCTGAAAAAATAATTCCTGTAGGAAATATTGAAAAAGCTTACCGGTTCAAAGATGAAAACCCGGATTTTCTGCTAATGGGTGAGCGCAATGAAATGAAGCCTCATGGATTTGATTTCGGCAATTCGCCGGCGCAAATACTTCATGCAAATCTTATGGGAAAAACAATTGTACATACTACCAGCTCGGGGACACAGGGGATAGAGGCAGCGGTACATGTACCTGAAATGATTACCGGAAGCTTTGTAAATGCCGGCGCCATAATTAATTATATAAAAGCCCGAAACCCGGAAACTGTTTCGCTGGTGTGTATGGGTTATGCCTGCGAATTTCCGACCGATGAAGACACATTGTGCGCCGAATACATTCGTAATGCATTAAAAGGATTACCCAACGATTTTGTCAAAATGAAGGAGATAATCGGAAAGGGCTCGGGCAAACGGTTTTTTGATGCAAAGAAACAGGATTGGGCGCCCCGCGAAGATTATGAACTTTGCCTCGACCTGAACCGTTTCAGTTTTGTACTAAAAGTGGAACGGGACAATTCCCACAATTTTTTGAAAAAAATTTCGGTTTAACACTCATTAATCACTGATAAAAAGCGAAATGATGAAAAAATATAACTTCAACGAAATCATTCCACGCGAAGGCACCAACTGTATAAAATACGATGCCCGCGAATGGCTTTTTAAAACCAACGATGTGTTGCCCCTTTGGGTGGCCGATACCGATTTCCGGACACCTGATTTTATAGCGGAAGCCATAAAAAAGAGGGCTGAACACGAAATTTACGGTTACACTTTTAAACCCGATTCCTATTTTGACGCGGTTATTGGATGGATGAAACGGCGACACAACTGGACCATCGAAAAAGAATGGATATCTTCCAGCCCTGGTGTTGTAGCAGGCCTCACGCTGGCCATCGAAACGTTTTCAAAACCTGGCGATGGTGTTATTGTTCAGCCACCTGTCTATTTCCCTTTTTTCGAAAGTGTAAAAGGAACGAAACGGAAAATGGTTGAAAATCCGCTGAAAATTGAAAACGGCCGTTACACCCTGGATTTCGAAGATTTAAGATCGAAAATTGACAAAAACACCAGGCTGCTGTTGCTGTGCAACCCGCAAAACCCGGGTGGTATGGTGTGGACGCAAAATGAACTGGAAAAACTGGCTGAAATTTGCCTCGAAAACAACATCATTGTCATTTCCGATGAAATCCATTCCGACCTGGTTTTTACCGGGAACCGGCATATTCCTTTTGCAACCCTTTCTGAAGAAACGGCTAAAAATTCGGTGATTTGTATGGCACCCAGCAAAACGTTTAATGTGGCGGGATTGGCTTCTTCGCTGGTAATTATCCCTGACAAAACAAAAAAGGCCCGCTACGAACGGGCGTTAAATGTGGGCCACCTGGGAATGGGTAATATTTTTGGCTCTGTTGCCCTTGAAGCCGCCTATTCCAACGGCGATAAATGGCTGAACCAGCTTCTGGACTACCTGTGGGAAAACTATCTTTTCCTTGAAAATTTCATCACTAAAAACCTACCCAAAGTGAAGGTAATGAAACCCGAAGCCACCTACTTAATCTGGCTCGATTTCAGAGAATACGGGATGAATGACGAAGAGCTGATGCAATTCACTGTAGAGAAAGCAAAAGTGGGACTGAACAACGGCGGTCGTTTCGGCACGGGCGGCGATGGCTGGCTGCGGCTGAACATTGGCTGTCCGCGCAGTGTGCTCGAAGAAGGGTTAAACCGGCTAAAAGAAGCTTTTGGTTAATCTGAATCAAAATTCTTTGTGACCCAATCCACTGCTTTTTTCACATTTTGTTCTTCCATACAACGAAAATGTTTTTTGGGACAGGAATGGTATCCCAGTTTGGAGCAGGGCCGGCATTTTAAACCGGCAACTTCCAGCATTGCAGAAGCCGGATGCGCCTGGCAGGGATACATTCCGAACTGCGGAACCGTATTCCCCCAAAACGAAAGAATTTTCTTTTTATATGCTGCAGCAATGTGCATTAACCCGGTATCGTTGGTTAATACTACCCGGGCGTCGCGCACCAGGCTGGCAGACTCGTTTAAACTGATTTTTCCCGTCAGATTTAACACATTATCGCCGGTAAGCGCGGCAATCTTTTCTCCTTCTTCACTTTCAAGCCGGCCACCCAACAGAATTACCGGGAAAGGCATGCCGTTACAAATTTCAGCCACCTTACCTACGGGCAGTTTTTTGGTTTCCCAGGTTCCGGCAACCACAAATGCAACATACCCATTTCGATGCGTTTCAGGTAGTTCCGAAAGATTAAAAGTTTCGTTTTCAGGAATAAAAAAATCGAGGCCTGCATCGTCATTTTTTACATCGAAAACCGAAAGTGTTTCAAGGTACCTGTCAACAATATGTTTTTCGGGCAGCCTGTTAATTTTGAAGTTGACCAGCAAAAATTTTTCAAAATTCAGTTTCTTGAAAGAAAACGCGGGAACACCAAGTCGGTTTTTTATGCGGTTGCTCCTGAAATTTTGGTGTAAATCGATGATGTAATCAAACTGTTCCTGCTTCAGTTGGCCGGTTAACTCCGGAAAATTTCCCGAAAGCGCATGTACTTTTTCAATATAGGGATTGGACGAAACGAGCGGTTTGTATTTTTTTTTGGTTACAAAATGCACTTCAGCGCCAGCAACCTGCTTTTTTAAACAGCGCACTACCGGCGTTGTGAGTACAATATCGCCAATTGAACTTAACCGTATGACCAGGAACTTAATTTTCAACTTGACTCCAGTAAAACAATTACAGTATTGTCCTTATTCTCAACCATTCCTCCGCTAATTTCCCAGGTATGCCGGTGATCATTTTCATCAATAACCCTGATAATTCCCCTGTTAAGGGTTGAAATTATTGGCGCATGGTTTTTCAGGATTTCGAACAACCCTTTACTCCCAGGTAGTCTGATGCGTTTTATTTCACCCTCGTAAATTTTTTTATCGGGTGTGATGATTTCGAGAAACATGATTCGAATTTTTAAATTATTTGCCGGCCAGCAAACGTTCCCCTTTTTCAATCGCCTCTTCAATGGTTCCCACCAGGTTAAAAGCGCTTTCAGGGTATTTGTCCACTTCGCCGTTCAAAATCATATTAAATCCTTTAACCGTATCTTCAATCGACACCAGTTTTCCCTCGAGGCCGGTAAACTGCGAAGCTACAAAAAACGGCTGCGACAAAAAACGCTGGGCTCGGCGCGCCCGGTGAACCACCAGTTTATCGTCTTCCGAGAGTTCATCCATTCCCAGAATAGCAATAATATCCTGCAGTTCTTTATAGCGTTGCAGCAGGTTAATCACATTTTGTGCACAATTGTAATGTTCTTCTCCAACAATTTCGGGAGTAAGAATACGGGAAGATGAATCGAGCGGATCGACAGCCGGATAGATACCCAGTTCCACAATTTTGCGGCTAAGTACAGTTGTGGCATCGAGATGAGCGAAAGTAGTTGCCGGGGCCGGGTCGGTGAGGTCGTCGGCAGGCACATAAACCGCCTGCACAGAAGTGATGGAGCCATGTTTGGTAGAAGTAATACGTTCCTGCATTATTCCCATTTCAGTGGCCAGCGTTGGCTGGTAGCCCACAGCCGAAGGCATTCTTCCCAAAAGTGCCGAAACTTCGGAACCCGCCTGGGTAAACCGGAAAACATTGTCAATAAAGAAAAGGATGTCGCGACCTTCTCCGCTTGAAGTTCCGCTGTCGCGCAAACTTTCGGCAATGGCCAATCCTGAAAGTGCAACCCGTGCACGTGCCCCCGGCGGTTCATTCATCTGACCGAAAACCATGGCAAGTTTCGATTTTTTGAGTTTTTCCTGATCAACTTTCGACAAGTCCCAACTCCCTTTCTCCATCGATTTGCGGAAAGCACTGCCATAATCCACAATATTGGCCTCAATCATTTCACGTAAAAGGTCGTTCCCTTCGCGGGTACGTTCGCCCACACCGGCAAAAACAGACAGCCCACTGTGTGCCAGTGCAATATTGTTGATCAGCTCCTGAATCAGCACAGTTTTTCCTACGCCGGCGCCTCCAAACAATCCAATTTTACCACCTTTGGCATACGGCTCAATCAAATCAATAACTTTAATTCCGGTATATAAAACTTCAGTTTCGGTAATTAAATCTTCATATTTAGGCGGCACGTTGTGAATGGTGAAACCATTTTTCGGGAGTTGTTCCAGGCCGTCAACCGAATCGCCGGTAACATTCAGTAACCTTCCAAGGGCATCTTCCCCCTTTGGCATAATAATAGGTTTTCCGGTAGAAATAACATCCATTCCCCTTTTTAATCCGTCAGTTGAATCCATGGCAATACACCGGATAGTATTTTCTCCAATGTGTTGTTGACACTCAATTACAAGATTGGCACTCCCACTTCTAACCACCTCGAGGGCGTCGTAAATAGTAGGTATTTCGCCACTTTCTGTTTCAAAACTAACATCAACCACCGGACCGATAACCTGGATAATTTTTCCTTTGCTTTGATTCATCTGTTTTATTCATTTGAAAAGCGGAAAAAGATACCGCTTTTTTTTGGCGCGTCAAAGTTATAAAAGGTTTAAATTCATTCAACAAAAAAATTCTTTCAAAAACTTTTTAATCACGAACTTCGCCCTAACATATTGTTACTTAATTCTATGAGATGTTTTTTGCTTAAATCGTTTACAGGTAGCTGATTTAAAATTTCGGCAGCCCTTAAAAAAAAGTACTCGATTTTGGCCTCTGTAATTTCTTTGATACCGAGTTGCTTATACATTTCTGTAACCGAATTGATTTTCTCTTCAGCATTAAATTCGGTAGCTTTCAGCCATTTATACAATGTACTTTTAGTTCCTTCAGCGGCTTTTTCAAGTGCGGCAATAAGCAAGTATGTTTTTTTGTTGGCAACAATATCGCCGCCAATTTTTTTCCCAAATTTCTGCGGGTCTCCAAAAGTATCCAACCAGTCGTCCTGCAATTGAAAAGCCATTCCCAGGTTAATCCCAAAATTATAAAGTTGTTCAGCCGTTTCATCTGCAGCGTTTGCCAGCAATGCGCCGGCCTGCAGGCTGCAACCCAGCAAAACCGCGGTTTTCAACCTTATCATTTCCAGGTATTCCGCTTCGGTAACATCCAGCCGGTTTTCAAAATCCATGTCGTATTGCTGGCCTTCGCAAACTTCAACGGCAGTTTTAGTAAAAAGGTTTGTTACGTCGAACATCCTTTCAGAGCGGCATTCCAGCAAATACTGGTAAGAAAGAAAAGCCATGGCATCGCCGGAAAGAATCGCATTATTTTCGCCGAATTTTACATGTACAGTCGGGTTGTTTCTCCGAACCTCCGCTTTGTCCATAATATCGTCGTGCAGCAACGTAAAATTATGAAACACTTCCACTGCCAGGGCAGCAGGCAAAGCTTTTTCAATTTCATCGGAAAAAAGGTTAAATGCCATTAAAAGCAGCACCGGGCGCAACCTTTTTCCGCCCATCCCAAGTGAATAATCGATGGGGGCATAAAGCTCCGCAGGTTGCCGGGCATTCAGTCCGGCTGATCTGCGGGCAATTTCCCTGTTAATTTTTTTCTGCAACGTTTCTACAGGAACCATAACTTATTCAATTTGGTTGTTATCTTTTATTTTCAGCTCTTCCAACTCAATATCTTCTTCCTCATCGTAAATATGTAAAAGCGGCTCTTCAAACGACCGGGTTGTAGTTAACCGGTCGAGGCTGGTGAGCAGCGATGGCAGCAAAATAAGGTTGGAGGTTACTGCCACCAGCAAAGTTAACGAAACCAGCACACCCATGGCAACGGTTCCGCCAAATCCGGAAAGGGAAAAAATTCCGAAACCGAAAAAAAGTACAACCGAGGTATATAACATACTCACCCCTGTTTCTTTAAGTGCGAGCACCACCGAACGCCGGATATCCCAGCCAGTGGCAATTAATTCCTGCCGGTATTTGGCAAGAAAATGAATGGTATTATCCACCGAAATACCAAATGCAATGCTGAACACCAAAATAGTACTGGCTTTTATGGGAATTCCTGAAAATCCCATAATAGCTGCTGTAAAAATAAGTGGAATTATATTGGGCGTAAGCGACATGATTACCATTCGCCACGACGAGAACATGATGGCCATAAAAACAGAAATCAATAAAATAGCCAGTCCCAGACTTGTAAAAAGGTTTCTGAGCAGATACCGGGTTCCCTTAAACGAGGTAACACTTGAACCTGTTACCGTAACATCATAATTATCAGAGGTAAAAACGGAATCGATGTCGGCAATAAAACCGGCATACAACTCCTCCATACGTTTGGTTCCCACATCTTTCATTCGAATGCTGATGCGGGTAACCTGCCTTGCACTGTCAATAAACGAATGCAGCATTCCGGCATTGTCTTCCCCCATTCGGGCATATTGCAAAATAAAACTTTGTTCACGATTATTGGGCAAACTGTAATAATTTTCGTGCCCGTTATAAAATGCCTGTTTCGAGAACTTTAGTAAATTGAGTAGCGAAAGCGGAGGTGAAAGTTCGGAATATTCAGCAAGTATTTTCTCCAACTGATCGATTTTACTGAAAGTGGCCAGTTGCATCACCCCGCCCGGGCTTTTGGTATCCACCATAATTTCCAAAGGCATCAACCCGTCGAAATTCGATTCAAAAAACTTCAAATCTTTATACACCGGATCATCCTCAGGAATATCGTCAACCATGTAACCCGAACTCTTCATAAGAGTAATTCCGTATATTCCTATGCCCAAAATTACTACCGCAACAACATAAACAAGTTTGCGCTGGTGTTCGGTAATGTGAATCAACCGGCGAATAATTCCCGAAACAAATTTGTTGTTCAGGTGATTGACATGACGGCTGGAGGGTGGTTCAATAAAACTGAAAATTATGGGAATAAGCAGTAGCGACAATACAAACAAACCCATAATATTTAACGAAGCCACAATTCCAAACTGCCTTAAAATATCGCTTTTTACAATAATGAACGTGGCAAAACCCGATGCAGTAGTCAGGTTGGTTAAAAATGTAGCATTACCGATTTTTACAATAACGCGTTGCAGGGCTTTGATTTTATTTCCGTGCAGCACATACTCGTGATGGAATTTATTGAGCATGTATATACTGTTGGGTATTCCAATAACAATTAACAGCGGCGGAATCATTCCCGATAAAAGTGTGATTTTGTAGCCAAACAACGACAACATACCCATAGCCCAAACAACGCCTGTCAGCACAATAATTACCGGGAAAAACACGGCTTTAAACGATCTGAAAAACAGGAACAAAACAACAATACAAATGCCCAGTGCCAGCACACTGAACATGTAAAGCTCTCTTTTTATTTTAATGGAATTGACAACGCGAATGTAAGGCAAGCCTGAATAGTGTAAATCTACCTGTTGTTCTTTTTCAAAATCCCGGGCAATTCGCTGAACAGACTTAACCATTTTCTCACGATCCTTCGTATGCATTTTATCTTTATTCACCGTAATGGCCAGCAAATAAGTTTGGTTATCAGGATTATAAACCAATTTCCGGTAAAAAGGAAGGCTTCTGAAAATTTCAGCCTGCCTGTCAATTTCTTCCTGGGTATCGATGGAATCAGGAAAAAGCGGCTCGATTTCAAATTTGCGTTCAGCAGTGTTTTTTTTCAGGTTATAGGCGTTTGAAACCGATAATAAATCCTCTACCCCTTCTACTTCTGAAAGTCTGGTACAGAATTGTTTCCAGGCATTAAACCGGTCTATTTGAAAAAAACCGGTATCCTGAACGCCAAGAATGATGAGGTTGCCTTCTTCGCCAAAAACTTCAACAAACTTTTGGTAATCCTTAAAAGCCTGGTCTTTTTTGGGAAGCAACGATGCATATTCATAAGACATCTCCACCTTTTGGGCATGGTAGCCCAAAAACAGTGTAATAACAGCCAGAATGCTTAGTAAAAGTATTTTATTCCTGAGGATAATGCTCGAAACCTTCAGCCACATAAAACAATCAGATATAAAGAAATTGCGAAAATAACAGAAATATTCGGATAATGAAGAGGAATTACCGGCAGTGAAAGTACCATTCTATAAAATCTTAAATTACAGAGGCTATGCTTTAAAAATCCGTTGCATTGCCTCTCAATTTTCAACGGTAATTTATGTACTGCACCTCGAAGCTCTCCTAAAATCTATTTGTTAATATTTACTTAATTTTTGTGTCATTTTGTATAAATTATTTTCTATATAATACCAAATTAATGTTTTTTAGCAGATAAAATTGGATATTTGACAGAAGATCAATCAAAAAAACTACAAATAGGTATTTAACATTTAGTGTGGCGAAGATGAAAAAAGTTAGTCCTGAGAAAGCCGGCAGAATCAACCTGTTTAGTTTGAAAACCATTCAGATGCGGACCTTCCACATTACCTGGTTCTCTTTCTTTTTATGTTTTTTCGGATGGTTCGGGGTGGCGCCGCTAATGGCTGTGGTCAGAGAGGAGTTGCTGCTGACGAAGGAACAAATTGGCAACATTATCATTTCGTCGGTGCTCATCACCATCTTTGCCCGTCTGTTTATAGGTTGGCTGTCGGATAAGATCGGCCCGCGTATTACCTATACCTGGCTGCTCATTGCAGGGGCTTTCCCCGTTATGTTGATCGGATTGAGCAGCGATTACGTTTCGTTCCTCATTTTCCGGCTGGCGATAGGCGTAGTCGGCGCATCGTTTGTCATCACCCAATTTCACACTTCGCTAATGTTTGCTCCCAATGTGGTTGGAACCGCTAACGCCACAACCGCCGGCTGGGGGAATATGGGAGGTGGTGTCACCCAAATAGTTATGCCCCTGGTATTTGCCGGGTTTGTAGGGCTGGGATTTGCTGATGAACGGGCATGGCGCTATGCAATGGTTGTTCCCGGAGTTTTGATGATTTTGATGGGAATTGTTTACTACAAATTTACGACCGACACTCCGGAAGGTAATATTAAAAATCTGAAAAAGCACGACCCCGGCTTTGCTTTAAAGCAGAAGGCTAAAAATGTAAGTTTTACGGCTATAATCCGCGACTACAGAGTGTGGAGCCTGTTCCTGATTTATGGCGCCTGTTTCGGTGTGGAACTAACCGTCAACAACATCGCCTCGCTTTATTTCAAAGATTATTTCAGTCTCGATGTAAAAACTGCGGGGTTGATTGCCGGCCTGTTCGGGCTGATGAACCTGTTTGCCCGATCGCTGGGCGGAATGTTGGGCGATAAATCGGGGATGAGGTGGGGACTAAAAGGACGCGTTTATTTCCTGTTTTTTGCCCTGTTTCTGGAGGGCGTGGCCATCATTTTTTTTAGCCGAATGACCACCCTGCCACTTGCCATCGGCTCGATGATCATCTTCAGCCTGTTTGTGCAAATGGCGGAAGGGGCAACATTTTCCGTTGTTCCGTTTGTAAACAAAAAGGCGGTGGGAACCGTCTCCGGGATTGTGGGCGCCGGTGGAAATGCAGGCGCCGTTGCCGCCGGATTCCTTTTTAAGATGGAAGGTGTTTCCTACCCACAGGCGCTTTTTGTAATCGGACTGGTTGTAAGTTTTATTTCTTTTTTCGCTTTTCTCGTCCGTTTTTCCGAGGAAGCGGAAACCAGGGCCAAGACAGAAATGGAGCAACTCGTTTCAGTGAACGGAAACCCTGGATTGCAACCGGTTTATATTTTCAATTTTTCTCAAAATACCATCCAAAAAATTGCGACAGAATGAAGGCAACGGAATACAAATCGACTTGCTCTTATTGCGGTGTGGGCTGCGGTGTGGTTGTCAACCGGCAGCCCGACGGGAAGGTCACTGTAGCGGGCGATGCGGCCCACCCGGTCAACCACGGTAAACTTTGCTCGAAAGGGTTGAACCTTCATTACGTAGTCAACAACAAAACCGACAGGTTGCTGTATCCGCAAATCCGGGCCGGCAAAGGGCATCCTCTCAAAAAAGCGGAGTGGCCCGAAGCGGTGAACCGTGTTGCTTCCGTATTCAAAACCCTGATAAGGAAGTTCGGCCCCGATTCGGTTGGATTTTATGTTTCCGGACAGTGCCTTACCGAGGAGTATTACGTGGCAACAAAACTGGCTAAAGGATTTTGGGGTACGAACAATATCGATACGAATTCACGCCTTTGCATGAGTTCGGCAGTTGCCGGGTACAAAATGCAATTAGGCGAAGATGCGGTACCCGGCTCTTACGAAGACATCGAACTGGCCGACTGCTTCTACATTGCGGGAGCCAATCCCGCCTGGTGCCATCCCATCCTGTTCCGGCGGCTGGAGGCACAAAAGGCAGAAAATCCCGATGTAAAAGTCATCGTGGCCGACCCGCGCAGGACACAAAGCTGCGAGCTGGCCGACCTGCATTTGCAACTCAAACCCGGTACCGATGTATATTTGAACAATGCCATCGGCCGCTGCCTGATTGAGGAAAATTTTATCGACCGGGAATTTATCAGTCACCATGTGGATGGTTTTGAAGATTACCGGAAAAAGGTAATGGAACTTCCGCTGGAGGAATCGGCACGGATTTGCGGAGTACCCGTTGCCGACATCCGCCTGGCTGCCCGCTACATTGGGGAGGCCAGAGGCTATATGTCGATGTGGGCCATGGGATTGAATCAGAGTGTAATCGGTGTCAGCAAAAATTTGTCGCTGATAAACCTTTCTCTGATTACCGGGCAAATCGGCAAACCGGGTTCAGGGCCGTTTTCACTAACCGGACAGCCAAACGCCATGGGTGGCCGCGAGGTGGGCGGTATGTGCAACCTGTTGCCGGCTCACCGGAATCTGGAAAACAAGGAACACCGCAAAGAGGTAGCCGACTTTTGGGGAGTGGAGGAAATACCTGAAAAAGCCGGTTACAGCGCCACCGAAATGATCGATGCCCTCGAAAGCGACCGGCTGAAGGCAATTTGGATCATTTGCACCAATCCTCTCGTGAGCCTGCCCAACTCCAGCAAAGTGGAAAAAGCGTTGCAAAAAGCGCGGTTTGTGGTGGTGCAGGATATTTCCAAAAACTCAGACACGCTTCCTTTCGCCGACGTTGTTTTTCCTGCGGCCGGGTGGCTGGAAAAAGAAGGCACTATGACCAACTCCGAACGCCGGATTTCTTACCTCCACAGGGTGGTAGAAGCGCCCGGCGAAGCCCTGCCCGACTATGAAATTATCTGCCGGGTGGCCCGCAAAATGGGCTATCCCGGGTTCGACTTTAAAAATGCAAAGGAGGTTTTCGACGAGTTTAAACTGCTTACAGAAGGAACCAGCCTTTCCTTCGAAGAACTTTCTTACGACTACCTGCGCCAATCCGGAACCGTTCAGTGGCCGTTTCGAAACGGAACCGGGACATCCAGGCTGTTCAGGGATAAAAAGTTTTTTACCGCCAATGGCAAGGCCCGACTGTTTGCTGTAAATCCACAAAATGAGTCGGAACAGCCAACCGAAGAATTTCCACTGATATTAACAACAGGGCGTATCCGCGACCAGTGGCACACCATGACCCGAACCGGTAAAGTACAAAAACTGAAACAGCACGCCGCCCACCCATTTCTTGAAATCCATCCTTTAGATGGTATAAAATTCGGCATTAGTAATGAAGATGTTGTGGTGGTCCGGGGACGAAACGGAAAAACGCAGGTTCCGGCCAAAATTACGGACGAGATCAGGCAGGGTGTGGTTTTCCTTCCCATGCACTGGGGAAAATTGTTGTCGGGGAACAATGCCCGCGCCAACAACCTGACTACCGGTTTAATCGATCCCAAATCGAAAGAGCCCGACTTTAAATATACCGCAGTGGCGGTTTCAAAATACAGAAAACCCTCCGAAAGGATTATAGTGGCGGGTGCAGGAGCCGCAGCATTTCAATTTATCCGGCACTACCGCAAAAAAAACGACACCGACGAGATTACCGTGATTTCGAAAGAGCTACATCCATTCTACAACAGGATATTGCTGCCGGATTACATTTCGGGAAGTCGGGACTGGGAAGCATTGCAGAAAACCGGCGAGGAAGAAATAGAGCGCCTGAATATCCGTGTAGAAACCGGTGTCAGCCTTGAAAAAATCGACCCTTCGCAGAAGAAAGTATTTTGTTCGAACGGGAAAAGTTTCGCTTACGGGAAGTTGATTCTGGCCACGGGCTCCCGGGCAAATATTCCCCATCCCAAATGGATGCAGTTTCCGTCGGTTTTTACCATCCGGGAAAAAGGGGATGCCGACCGGTTCAGAAAGACCGTGAAGCGCACAGACCATGTACTGGTGGTTGGCGGAGGACTGCTGGGGCTGGAAATGGTGGCGGCGTTGCTGGAGATGAACGTGAAAATTACGCTGGCAAACCGCAATCCGCGGTTGATGGACCGTCAACTGGACAGTGAAGCCAGTGACCTCCTGAAAGAAATTCTGGTTGAAAAAGGTGTGGCCATTCTTTTCGACGACGAGGTAAGCCAGATTATTCCCGGGGAGAGGAAGGAACTCCAGGTAATGTTTAAAAGCGGTGAACGCCTGGATTTCGATGCGGCGGTTTTTGCCGTCGGTACACAGCCTAATATCGAATATGCCAAAGAAGTGGTGGACACACGGCGGGGCATTATTGTCAATAGGCATTTAAAAACCAGTTGCGATTCGATTTATGCCATTGGGGAGATTGCGGAGCTGAACGGAAACCTTTACGGCACAACGCCGGCAGTTGAAGAACAGGCGTCCGTGCTGGCCGACCATTTAAACGGCAATCCGGTAAGCCGCTACGACGGCACAGAACCGATGAATATTTTGAAGTTTCCGGGCATCGACCTTTGTTCCATCGGTCTCACAAGGATTCCCAACCATTCCGCCGGATTCGAACAAGTGATTTTTTTCGATAAAGCGGCCCGCTATTACAAAAAATGTATCGTAAAAGACGATGTGTTGAGAGGAGCCATTCTGATGGGCGATAAAGCCGAATTTACAGAATTCAGACGACTGATTACGCAAAAAACAGAGCTCGCAGGATTACGCAATACTTTGCTGCGCACCGGCAAACCGGCAGAACCGTTAATGGGCGAACTAATTTGCTCCTGCAACAATGTGGGAACGGGCAATATCCGAAAAGCGATCCGATCCGGCACAGAAGGGGTCGATGCCGTGTGTGAACGAACCGGAGCCGGCACGGGATGCGGCAGTTGCCGCCCCGAAATCCGAAAACTACTGAAAGAAGTATATGAACCGGCTGAAATAATTTAAATAAAGTATGGGAAAACCGAAAGAATTATACAGGGTGTTGAATAGAGGCGGGGTGGTATCGCCGGCGCTTTTCGCCCGCATTCTCGACGTGGCGGAGCAAGCGGGGAACGGGCATGTTTTTCTCGGCTCCCGGCAGGATATCCTGTTTTATATTCCCGATTCAAAACACCGGGAATTGTCTGAAGAACCCGGGCTTTCCATTCATAAACGCACGTCGGGCATTCAAAACGTGGTTTCCTCTTTTGTCTGTGTCGATGTGCTGCCTTCCACCGACTGGATTTATTCGGGCGTTTACCTGAAGGTGTTCGACCAGTTCTCCCGTCAACATTTGCTGCGCGTCAACATCGTGGATCCCCGGCAAAATATGGTTCCCCTTTTTTACGGGCACTTAAACTTCATCGCCTCGGAGACGCCCAACTACTGGCGCCTTTTCCTGAACCTGCAGGCCGGGAAAGACCCGCAACCGTGGCCGGGACTGATTTTTACCGACGACATTGCCGGCTTTGCACAGTTGCTGGAACAACTCATTCTCGGGAAAAACATCAAAAATATTCAAAAACTGAAAGAACAGGTGGCAGGCTCTTCCTTGCAAAAAAACACCCTCGATTCCAATGAAAAAATCAGTTTGCCTTCCGGCTTTTTCCCTTATTTCGAAGGGCTGAATAAGGTGGACGGCAAGGATCGCTACTGGGCAGGGTTTTACTGGAGGAACAACCGCTACCCCATTCCGTTCCTGAAAGAGGTTTGTCGGCTTTGCCAGGAAACCCATGTCGGAAATATCAGTTTCACTCCGTGGAAAACCATCCTCGTTAAAGGGATTGAAACAAACGACAAAATTTTTTGGGAAGAACTGGTTGGCCGCTACGGAATTAACATGCGCCACTCTTCTTTTGAGCTGAACTGGCAACTGCCCCTGCTCGACAGGCAGGCCCTGGAATTGAAAAGGTACCTTGTGGCAAAGTTCGACAAGTTCGATATCCGCACTTTCGGTTTGTCGTTTGCCATTCAGACGAAACCCGGCGAACGTTTCACCTCCGTGGTAATCCACCCGAAAGGAAGGCTGCCGTTCCTCGGAAAATTCGATTTTACGCGCACTTACAGCGTCGAATACGCTTACGATTTCAACCCGAATAACAATCATTATATCGAATATGCCGGCAACCTTGAAAAACGCGAATTGCCCCGAACGTTGAATGAAATTTCCAAAAAATATTATGCTTTGCTTTTTGCCCGAAACAAATCCGGCAAACCGCGGAGGTTAAACAAACCGGAACACATTCGTCTCAAAGTGTATCAGTGCCCCGATTGTCTCACAATTTATGACGAGCGGTACGGGGATTTGGATACCGGTATCGGAGCGGGTACGCCCTTCAACCGGTTGCCGGAAGACTATTGTTGCCCCGTTTGCGAAACACCGTATTCGGCTTTTACGGAGAGAGAAATTAATGAACCGGTTAACAGTGAAAGGTTTGAATGATGAATAAAATTGAAGATCATCTCGGAAGGCGTTTTGAAAAGCTGCGGGTAAGTTTGCTGAATACCTGTAATTTTTCGTGCGTGTATTGTGTAAGCGATCTTTCGGAAGCAGCTTACGGCGAAACGGAGCCGGCCGGGAAAGAGGGGCAGCTCGGCGTCGGGGAATTCATTACGCTGATTGCGGCCGTCCACCGTCTTACCGGACTGAAAAGTATCCGGCTCACCGGGGGCGAACCGCTCTTATACATGCACCTTCTCCCGCTGATCGAAAAAATAAAATCTATCGGCATCGAAGACATTCGCCTTACCACCAACGGCTATTACCTGGAAAAACGCGCGGCCCACCTGAAAGAAGCCGGTGTACGGTCGGTCAATATTTCGATCGACGCCATTGACCCGGAACTACTCAAAAAAATGGCGCGGCACAACCAGCCCCACCGGGTATTCCGGGGTATCGAGGCGGCCCTGAAAGCCGGGATGCAGGTAAAACTGAATGCCGTTATTGTACGCGGGCAAAACGAATCGCAGATAATTCCGCTGCTGGAATATGCCGCGAAAACCGGGGTAAAAATCCGCTACCTCGAACTGATGAAAATGGGGCACTTGCACCGGGGCCAAAACGGGTTGTTTTTCCCTGAAAAGGAGATCCTCGAAACCATCGCCGAAAAATACGACATTGCCGAATTGCCGCGCATACCTTCGGAAACGGCACGTTACCGGACAGCCGGGAAGGACCGTGTTTTCGGCATTATTGCCAACGAATCGGCCCCATTTTGCCACGATTGCAACCGCCTGCGTATGGACAGCCGCGGTTATTTCTACGGCTGCCTCAGCAACGCCCGCGGAGAAAAACTGGCGCCTTACCTCCACGATGAGGAATTATTAACTGAAAAGCTCCGGCAACTGCTCCTGTTGAAACAACCTGCAAAGTTTCGCGGCAGCCGTTTGTCGATGAAATACATAGGAGGATAACGATGAAAAAACAAAAAAAAGCCGGGTCAACCCAATGCCTGCGATACAATCCGGCGGGTTTCGGCGGGCAGGTCCAGCTCCAAAGCGGCGCGACGGGCAGTTTCCGACATTTTATTCCAGGTTTTTTGTACAATCTGAACCACTTTGGCATCGGGTTTTCCCTGCATAAAATCGTGCATGTAGTGTTCAAGAAAAACCAGGCACACCGCGTCTTCCAGCTTTTGAGCCTCTTTCATCCGGCCGATGTTCCATTTCTTCAGAATAGCGGTCACCTCCGAAATAAAATCGTCGGTGTAGCCGCTCGCTTTCAGGATGTTTACCGCTTTTTCGGCCTGGTAATCGCTCAGATAGTTGCGCCATTGGTAGTAACCCGTCCGTCCTTCGGGATAGTCGCTTCGCGGAATTTCCCACCGGTGCAGGTGCTGACAATGGGCCGCAATTGTGAGGGCCTCCGACGCATCGGGATAAATCCGGCGCAAACGTTCCAAAAGCCGCCGGGTGTAGAGCCATTCGGCCGGAACGGCTTCGATCCCGTCAAACTCGATATGCGGATCCTGAAGATGGGCGTTTTTTAACGCCTCCGTGGCTGTTTGAAATGATGAACTGTACATAAATGCTGTTTTGATTATTAAAACGCTGAATAACAATAAAAAGTTGAATCTCGAAAAGAGGAAAACAATGAAAAACCCAAAAGGAAGAAAAATGAAGAAAAAAATTATTCTGATTGGAAACGGGATGACCGGCTACAAGTTTTGCGAAAAATTTGCCGCATCCCTGCTGCCCGAAAAATATGATCTGCTTGTTTTTGGGGAAGAGAAATACCCGGCTTACGATCGGGTACACCTTACCTCTTATTATACGGGAACATCTCCCGATAACCTCTTTCTTGCCCCTTCCGGCTGGTACCGGGAGAATGGTATCGAACTGCTGACCGGTGAAAAAATCGTGGCAATCGATCGCAAATCCAAAACGGTTAGTTCCGAAAAAGGAAAAACCTGTCATTACGACGTTTTGGTTTTGGCCACCGGTTCCTCCGCCTTTGTCCCGCCCATTGACGGAGCGGAAAAAAAAGGCGTGTTTGTTTACCGCACCTTCGAAGATATCGATAAAATAAAACGTTACATTCCGGAGGCGAAAAAAGCGGCGGTGATCGGTGGAGGATTGCTGGGACTCGAAGCGGCAAAGGCGGTTCTGGACGACGGGCTGCCCACCAGCATCGTGGAATTTGCTCCGCGACTGATGCCCCGCCAACTGGATAAAAAAGGGGCGGGGATTCTGAAGGCAAAACTGGAGGAATTGAATCTGGAGGTACTGCTCGGCAAAAGCACGGAGAAGATTGTCGGGAACGGAAAACTGGAAGGACTTCGGTTCACCGACGGTTCGCAGTTGGCTTCCGACCTGCTGGTTATATCGGCGGGAATCAGGCCGCGCGACGAACTGGCCAAAAATGCCGGGCTGGAAGTGCATCCCCGGGGAGGAATTGTGGTCAGCAGTAAAATGGAAACTGCCGATCCTTCCATTTTTGCAATCGGTGAATGTGTGGTGGTACACGGCATGGTGTGGGGACTGGTGGCCCCGTGCTACGAAATGGCCGAAACCCTCGTCAGAAACTTACAGGGAATACCGTCTGAATTCAAAGGTTCGGATCTTTCTTCAAAATTAAAATTGATTGGCACCGATGTGGCCAGTTTCGGAAATGCCCTCGCCGAAAACGAAAAAATAAAAACGATTGTGTATGAAAATAAAGCACGCGGCGTTTACAAGCGGCTCAATTTATCCGAAGACGGTAAATACCTGCTGGGCGGAATACTGGTTGGCGAAGCCGAAGAATTCAATCTGCTGAAACAGGTAGTGAACAACAAGATGGCATTGCCTCCCAATCCCGAAGATTTTATCCTGGGCGCCCGCGGCAAAGAGGGCGGCGCCGGAATCAGTGTTGCCGACCTGCCCGACAGCGCCGGCATCTGTTCCTGTGAAAATGTTAACAAAGGAGTTATTTTAAACGCCATCGAAAAGGAAGGGGCTGAAGCGGTGCCGCTCATCAAAAAATACACAAAGGCCGGGACCGGCTGCGGCGGCTGCACCCCCATGCTCGACGATTTGCTCACCTTTTTTATGAAAGCGCAGGGCAGGGAAGTGCGCAAAATCATTTGCGAACATTTCAGTTACACGCGACAGGAGTTGTACGATCTCATAAAAGTGAACGAAATCAAAAGTTTTGAAGAACTTCGGAAAAAATACGGAAAAGGTTCGGGTTGTGAAATCTGTAAACCTGCTGTAGCTTCGTTACTGGCCAGCATCTGGAACGATTTGATTGCCAAACAGGATACTATCCAGGATACCAACGACCGCTTTTTGGCGAATATTCAGCGGCGCGGCGTTTATTCCGTTGTTCCGCGCATACCCGGCGGCGAAATTACTCCGGAAAAACTGATCGTAATTGGCCGCGTAGCGAAAAAATACAGCCTTTACACCAAAATCACCGGCGGCCAGCGCATCGATATGTTCGGTGCCCGCGTCGATCAGTTGCCCGAAATTTGGGAAGAACTCATCGATGCGGGATTCGAGAGCGGCCATGCCTACGGCAAAGCGCTTCGTACCGTAAAAAGTTGCGTGGGCTCAACCTGGTGCCGCTACGGAATGCACGATTCCGTGTCGTTTGCCATAGAGGTGGAAAACCGTTACAAAGGGCTGCGTGCCCCGCACAAGCTGAAAGGAGGCGTTTCGGGCTGCGTACGCGAATGTGCCGAAGCCCGCGGAAAAGATTTCGGTATTATCGCTACCGAAAAAGGCTGGAACCTCTACGTTTGCGGAAACGGGGGCGCTAACCCGCGGCACGCCGACCTGCTGGCTGCCGACATCGACAAGGAAACGGTGGTCAGATACCTCGACCGGTTCCTGATGTTTTACATCAAAACGGCCGAACCACTCACACGCACGTCGAAATGGCTGGCCAGTCTCGAAGGCGGACTGGGCTACCTGAAAGACGTGGTGGTGAAAGATTCGCTCGGTATCGGCGAGAAGCTGGAGCAGGAAATGGAAGAGTTGATTGCTCATTATAAATGCGAATGGGCAGAAGTGGTGAAAACCCCGGAACTGCGAAGTAAATTCAGGCATTTTTTAAACTCTGACAAAACAGACGAGAACATTAAGTTTGTACCGGTCAGGGGCCAGAGAATTCCCGCCCAAACATAAAAAGAATGAAAGAGATAAAAATAAACGGATATTCCGAAGTAAAAAAGTGGATTCGGGCGGCGGCTGTGGAAACATTCCCGGAAAACGGGGGCGCCGCTGTTTGGATAAACGGCCGGCAAATTGCCGTTTTCAATTTTGCCGGAGAAGGCCGTTGGTATGCCACCCAAAACCAATGCCCGCACAAAGGCGAAATGGCCCTTTCGCGCGGACTGACAGGCGACAGCGACGGCCTGCCCAAAGTCGCCTGTCCGTTTCATAAAAAAACTTTTTCACTCGAAGACGGCAAATGCCTCACCGATGAGGAATACCGTCTGAAAACCTACCCGGTGAAAGTAGAAAACGGCTATGTGTATATCGGAATGGATCATTAGTCGGGTCAACCTCAATCAGATTATTTATCTGGCATCACCTGTGCCGAAGCAATAAAATTTGTAACTTTATGGAAAACTTACCATTATGGCAACTAATAAAAATTACAACATTTCGAGAAGAAATTTTCTTAAAGTTACAGCAGCAACTACAGCGGCAGTTTCAACGATGTCGCTTGGGAGCTGCAATGTAGAAAAAGTACCTCCACCCATAAAACGCAAGTTCGGGAAACATGATTTTATGGTGACTACCCTTGGTTTGGGTGGACAGGCGTCGCTGCAATGGACAGCCGAAGGTTTGGACCCGGTGCCCATTATCCTGAAAGCTTTCGATTTGGGAATCAACTATTTCGATACATCGAACCTGTATGCCGGCAGCCAGTTGAATTTCAACAAGGCATTTAAAAAACTGAACCTGATTCCCGGGGAAAAAAATTATAACAAAGAACTGCGTAAATCCATCTGGTTGACCAGTAAAACCGCCATGCGCTGGGGAAAACCCGGCTGGCCCGAGCGGGAAAATGTGGTGAACTGGTCGAACGGTGACAATGTGCAGTGCGCGGTGGATGATGTAAAACGCTCGCTCACCCAACTTTTTGGCGACGGAAACGGTAACTACCCCGAGGGTGCTTACCTCGATATGGTGCTCATTCACACACTTCACAACGAAGCCGAAATTGATGTTTTGTATGAGGGACTGGAAACGCCGCTCGACCCGAATGGAAACTTCGGAGCACTGGTGGCGCTGCGCGACTTGCGCGACGGGACTAACCTCACCGGCATGAATCCAAAAAATGAAAAACTGATTAAACACATCGGTTTCTCGGGACATAATAATCCGCCGGCCATGATTGACATGATCCAGCGCGACGAATGGGGAATTCTGGAAGGAATGCTTATCGCCATAAACGCCAACGACCGCCTGATGTTTAACATGCAGCACAACGTTATTCCGGTTGCCGAAGCCAAAGGACTGGGCATAATTGGCATGAAAACCTTTGCCGATGCCGCTATGTACCACAAAGAACCCACCTGGTCGAACAAACCGGAACACGTTTACATGAATGTGGGAGAATCAGGTTTACCCAGCAGACCGCTCATTGAATATTCGCTGACTACTCCGGGCGTACATACGTTAATTATCGGCATTGGCCACATCGACGACGACCCGATGAAATGCCAGCTGGTGCAAAATTTTTATGCTGCTCAAATTGAACCCGACGGACTTACAGCAGACGAACGGGTAAAAATTGAACAGATGGCTGCGGCTGTAAAAAACGGAAAAACCAATTATTTCCAGATGGAAAAAGATGAAATGGTCGCCGGTCCGCGCCTGCTGAAGAAAGAGGAAAAGCAAGGTAAAAATGTGTTTACCTGGCAAACTGCCTATGCCGGCGATGAGCCGCTTTCGCATTACGAAGTGATGATTGACGGGCAACTGGCCGGTAAAGTGGAACACAAACCACAACTTCTGAAAAGCAAGCCCTTTGTATTTGAAACCGATAAAAAAGGTTCCGGAATTCTGGTTGCAGCCGTTGACAAATCCGGC